>NZ_JAHKRK010000143.1 GCF_019396355.1 Pseudonocardia nigra | reverse complement strand
CGCCGTCGTCCAGTCCTACCTGTCCACCACCGCCAAGTGGGGCCTCGACAGCTTCGACGTCCTCACTCAGCTGTTCACCACCGGGGCATGGCTACCACCAGCCGCCGAACCCTGCTGAATAGCTACCATCAGCGTGCCCGACGAGCTGCTCGACGCCGCCCGGGTGGACGGGGTCAGCGAGTTCGGCCTGTGGTGGCGGATCGTCGTACCGCTCGTGCGGCCCGGGCTGGCGGTGGCCGGCACGATCACCTTCCTGTCGTACTGGAACGACTTCTTCTGGCCGCTCATCGTCACGACGGACGAGAACATGTTCGTGGTCAACCTGGGGACGGCCTCGCTGATCGGCCCGTTCGAGTCGCAGTACGGCGTCCTGCTCGCCGGAGCGCTGCTGGCCTCGCTTCCGTTGATCATCATGTTCCTGTTCTTCCAGCGGCACATCATCGAAGGTCTCACCGCCGGTGCGACGAAGTAGCCAGGGGCGACGGCCCAGCGAGAGGGTGAGAACGATGCGCGACCCGGATTCCGCTGCTGCCCGTGCCGTCGCCGACCGGATGAGCGATGCGGCGGATGCCGTGCTCGCCGGCCTGGACGGGGACCGTCGCGGGACGGTGGGCCGGCCGTGGACCGAGGCCGCGGACGAGGAGCGCCGCCGCTGGTTCTACACCCCCACCGATCACGGCGGCCTGGCGGTTGCGGACATGACCGCCGGCCAGTACCGGCGGACCATGCGGCTGGTCGCCACCGGGCTGTCGGAGGCCGGCTACGCGACCGTCACCACGGTGATGGGGCTGGAGAACCTGCTGGACGGTACCGAGGGCTTCGCCGGGCCGGACTTCGGCCGGGAACGCGGGCGGGACCCGGGGCAGTACCAGTTGCGGATCGTGGGCTCCCCCGGCGATCGGGTCTGGGGATGGCGGTTCGGGGGCCACCACGTGTCGCTGAACAACCTGGTGGTGGACGGCGAACTGGTCTCGGCGACCCCGTGTTTCCTCGGTGCCAACCCGGCTACGGCTCCACTGCTCGGCTCGGCGGCGCTGCGCCCGCTCGGGGCGGTCGAGGACCTGGCCCGAGAGCTGATCCGGTCGCTGGACGAGGCGCTGCGTGCCTGCGCGGTGCTCTCGCCGCACGCCCCGGCCGACCTGGTCACCGCGAACCGCTCCCGCGTCGTCCCCGGGAGCCGCGTGGCGCCGGGCCCGTTCCGCGACGGCCGCCACGGTCCCGCCGCCGCCGGCGGCGACGACGGCGCCACCGACGCCGCCGTGGAACTGACCGCGCAGCCGCGGGGCGTTCCCGGCTCAGCGCTCGACCCCGGGCAGCGCGAGCTGCTGCTCATGGTGCTGCGCTGCTATACAGGCCGGGTACCGGAGGCGCTGGCCGAGCGGGAGGCGCGGCGGTACGCCGAGTCGCTCGACGAGGTGCACGTCGCGTGGGCCGGCTCGGTCGAGCCGGGCGAGGCCTGCTACTACCGACTGCAGGGACCTCGGCTGCTGGTCGAGTACGACAACAGCCAGACCGCGGCCAACCATGCCCACTCGGTGTGGCGGGACCCGGAGGGAGACTTCGGCGCGGACGTGCTCGCCGCGCACCGTCTGGTGCACCACGCCGGATAGCGGTTTCGCGGACGGGGTTGGCCGACCGCGCTGCGGGTAAGGCAGGCCCATCCGAGGCGGTCAGCGGTGCCAGCACCACGGCCCGTACCAGGCGCGGACGGGCTACCTCATTCCGCGGACGTCCGGCCGATGCCGTTGGAAATGTGACCTGCACCACTCATGCTGGGCGGATGGTCACCGAAGGCCCGGCGGAGAGCGTGGACGAAGCGGCGGACGGGCTCCGCGCCTCCGCCCGCGGTTGGCACGGCATCCAGCTCGCCGTCCTCGGCTTCATCGGGCTGTGCGGTGTCCTGCAGCAGGACCGCGCCCTCCCGTTGGCCGTCGAGCTGGTGGCCGCGGTCCTCGCCCTGCTCGCGCTCGCCTGCCTGGCCACGGTCCTGATCGGCATGGTGGCCTGGCCGTTGGGGCAGACCGCCGGCAACGCGGAGCGGCGGCTGCGCGCGGGGATCGTCCTCACGTTCGTCGCCGTCGCGACGGTCGCCCTGTCGGCTGCGGCAGGCTGGTGGCCGAGCACCGAACCGGCCGCCGGACTGGTCGAGGCGAGCGACGCGGCCGGTCGGACGTGGTGCGGACGCTTCGCGGAGACCGGCTCGGGTGGGCTGACCCTGATCGTGGACGGCGACGAACTCACCCTGCCGCTGCGGGCGCTCACCCACGTACGTCCGGTGGGCGCCTGTTGACGCTCAGACCTGGGCGGCGTGCCGGTCCAGGTGCGCGCGCAGCGCGTCGGTGACGGCGTCGGGCCGCTCGGCCGTCGGCAGGTGCGCGGCGTGCGGGACCACGACGAACTCGGCGCCGGGGATGCCGTCCGCGACCGCCCGGACCGTCTCCACCGGGGTGGCCGGGTCGTCGGCGCCCGCGATCACGAGCGTTGGGACGGCGATCCGGCCCAGCTCGGCCCGGACGTCGAACGCGCCGATCGCCTCGCAGCAGCCCGCGTAGCTCTCGTCGTCGGTGGCCCGCAGCATGTCGAGCAGCCGCTCGGCCGCGGCGGGCTGCTCGCGCGCGAAGTCGTGCGTGTACCAGGTGCCCGGCCGGGACGCGACCATCGCCTCGGTGCCCTTCTCGCGCACCGTCGCGGCGCGGGCGGGCCAGGAGTCCGGGTCGGCGAACCGTGCGGCGGACGCGCAGATCGTGAGCGTGCCCAGCCGGTCGCCGTGGTGGATCCCGAGCCACTGCCCGATCGCGCCCCCGATCGACACGCCCCCGTAGTGGAACGTGTCGGCACCGAGCCGGTCGGCGAGCGCGAGGACGTCCCCGGCCAGGTCGGCGATCGTGTACGGGCCGGGCGCGGCGGGGCTGCCGCCGTGGCCGCGCAGGTCGAACCGGACGACGCGGTAGCGGTCGGCCAACGCGGCCGCCTGCGCGTCGAACAGGCCGACGTCCGTGCCGAGCGAGGGGCCGAGCAGGAGCACGGGGGCATCGTCGGGGCCGTCGATCACGTGGTGCAGGTCGGTCATGGCCCTCATCGTTCCTGATCGGGCTCGGCGGTCGCCCGGGCGGCCTCCAGCGCGTACCGGGCGCGGTCCCAGCCGTCTGTGAGCGGGGCGAAGTAGTCGAACGAGACCCGCTTGCAGCGGAACCGCCAGCGCCCTTCGCCCACCCGCACGGCGATGTCGGTGTAGCGGCCCGCCGCGACGTGCGGCACGCCGTCGAGCACGCACGGCTGCCAGAGGAACGACTGCAGGTGCGCGACGTCGCCGTCGAGGTCGATCTCCAGGTTCGTCACGTGGTGCCAGAACGCCGTCAGCCCGCCGTCGGCGAGCCCGGCGAAGAACTCCAGCAGCGCGGGCCTTCCCCGGGCCCGCGAGAGCCCGACGAACTCCCCGTCGACGGTGAACAGCTCCACGAGCGCCTCCCAGTCGCCGTCGTCGAGCAGCCGGCAGTAGGCGGCGTCGAGCGCGCGCAGCGCCTCGCGGTCCTCCAGCCGCCGGATCCGTTCCTCCAGCGTCACGCGCCCTCCAGCCGGTCGAGGAACTCGACGCCGGACGCGTCGACGAGGAGGCGGCCGTCGGCGGTGACCTCGAGGTCGGTGTGTCGCCCGCAGGCCAGCCGCACGGCGTAGTGGCCGGGCGCCGGGACGGCGGTGCCCTCGGCCACGACGAGCTCGCCGCCGTCCGCCACACCGTCCACCCGGTGCGGACGGCCGAGCACGCGGGCCGCACCGTGGACGTCCCCGGCGCGCAGCAGTGTCCGCACCGCAGTCGACGAGCAGGGCACGGCGACCGCGTGCAGCAGCGCCACCGCCTCCGCCGTGAAGCCATGCCGTTCCCCGAGCGCACGCAGGAGCGCGGGATCGCCGGCGCCGCGGTGGCCGAACGTGAAGTTCGCCCCGACCACCACGGCGGCCGCCCGCAGCGCCCCGACCAGCACCTGCTCGACGAACTCCGCAGGGCCGAGCCGGGCGAACTCCGGGGTGAACCGCAGCACGCACACGGCGTCGACGCCGAGGTCCCCGGCGAGCTCGGCCCGCCGCTCCACGGTGGTGAGCTGCGCGGTGTCCCGCGGCAGCCCGACCACGCGGGCCGGGTGCGGGTCGAACGTGACCAGCACGACCGGCAGGCCGCGCGCCCGGCCGGTCCGCACGGCCCGCTGCACCAGCCGGGCGTGGCCGCGGTGCAGCCCGTCGAACACCCCCAGTGTGACCACGCACGGGCCCCACCCGAGCGGCACCTGTTCGACTCCGTGCCAGACGGGCGTGGCGCGGGAGAGGGCCGGGGCGGTCACGGCTGGGCCGCCAGGTCGGACGGGTGCTGGGCGAGCGGGGTGACCTCGATCCGCATGAACGGGAACAGCGGCAGTGTCCAGAGGATCTCGTGCAGCTCGTCGGTGGAGTCCACGTCGAACACGCTGATGTTCGAGTACTGCCCGACGATCCGCCACAGGTGCACCCACGTGCCCTTCCGCTGCAGCTCCAGTGCCCGTTCCTTTTCGGTCGCGACGAGCCGGGCGCGCTCGCCGGGGTCGAGGTCGCGGGGGATCGCGACGTCCATCCGCACGTGGAACAGCACGGGTCACCTCCTGGTCATTCGGATCCGACGCCGATCCGGTCGAGGTCCCGGCCGACGACGAGCGTGCCGGAGAACCCGTTCTGCGCGGCCTGCCACTTCTCCTCGGGCCAGTTGCCCGGAACGAGGTGGGACAGGACGAGCGTCTTCGCCTGGGCGCGCTCGGCGATCGGGCCGACGTCCTCGATCACGGTGTGCGCATTGATGAGGTGCTGGAACAGGCCCTCCTGCGCATCGTTCCGGGGCTGCGGAAGGAGGCTCTCGACCCATTCGCGTGCGATGACCTCATGGACGAGCACATCCGTGCCCTGCGCCAGTTCGATCAGGTTCTCGCTGGGGCCGGTATCGCCCGAGAACACGATCGAACCGTCGTCGGTGTCGAACCGGAACGCCAGTGCGGGGAACACCGGCGCGTGCTGCACGAGGGTGACCGAGACGCGCACGCGGTCGTCCTCGTAGAACGGTATGGGGGACATACGCGGGTGCGGCGTCCCGTTCGGATCGGCGAGGACCTGCGCCGGGAGTGGCACATCGAGGCCCTCGAACAGCTGGGCGGGTACCGGCTTCCGGTTGTCGAAGGCGCGGTCGTTGAAGTCGGTGGCAAAGGCGCGGACGAGCAGGTCCACCATCTCGCGGGTGCCGGGTGTCGGGTTCTCCGGAACAACCGGTTCCGGTGCCGGTGGTGCACCGAAAAGAGGTGGCAGCGCGCCGCGGTTGCCGGGGCCCCAGATCTGCACCTTCCGGTCTACGCGATGCAGGCCGTTGTACAGGCCCGCGGTCATGATGTTGTTGACGTCCACGACGTGATCGGAGTGCAGGTGCGTCAGGAAGATCGCCCGCAGGGCATCGAGCGGCCCTTCGGTGTCGCTCTGCCAGTTCCCCAGTCGTGCCTTTCGAACCTGGTGGAGAACCCCGGCTCCGCCGTCCACGACGTAGTAACGATCTCCCATGACGACGGCGGACGCGATACCCGCCCGGTCGGATCCGGGCCAGGCCGGCGGACCTCCGGCCGTCCCCAACAGCACGAGCTGGGTCCGTGCGCCGTCGGCCGGGGGCGGGGCGCCGGACGCCGCGGCCGGGGTCACGTCCGGGGCGCAGCCGGCCAGGGCCGGGCCTGCGGCCACTGCGCCGGCGCCGCCGAGGGCGGCCTTGAGCAGCGTGCGGCGCGGCACGCCGTGGCGCACGGCCTGAGTGATGGCATCACACATCGAGGATCCTCCTGGTGTCCGCGAGCGAGCCGAGGACGGCGCGGGCTCAGCTCCTGGTCAGGGCCGTGACGGCGGCCGGGTCGAGCTCGACGCCGAGCCCGGGGCCGTCGGGCAGGTGCAGGGCGCCGTCGGCGTAGCGCAGGGGAGTGGTCAGCAGACCCTCGCGCATGAGCAGCGGGCCGAACAGCTCGCTGCCCCACGTCACGGCCGGTGTGGCGCAGGCGAGGTGCAGGGACGCGGCGGTGCCGATCGGGCTCTCGATCGACGTGCCGGCGTGGCACGGGATCCCGGCGGCCGCGGCGATCTCGGCGATCGCCTTCGTCGCGCGCAGCCCGCCGGACTTGGTGGTCTTGAGCGAGTACACGTCCGCCGCGCCCAGCTTGGCCAGCCGCAGTGCGTCGGTGGGCGTGCGCAGACTCTCGTCGGCCATCACCGGGATGGGCAGGGCGCGGTTGATCTCGGCGAGGGCCTCGAACTCGGCGCCGGGCACGGGCTGCTCGACCAGGTCCACGCCCGCCTCGGCGAGCCGCGGCAGGTGGGTGAGCGCGGTGAGCCGGTCCCAGCGGGCGTTGAGGTCGACGCGGACGCTCGCGACGCCCGCCAGCTTCTCGGCGACCGCACAGATGCGGGCGACGTCGGCCGCGGGCTCCTGGGCGCCCATCTTCAGCTTGAAGCTGTGGTGCAGCCCGGCGTCGAGCTTTCCTAGCGCCTCCTCGACGACCACCGGTGCGGGCTCGGTGCCCAGCGCCCACGTCACGGGGACCGAGGTGCGGGCGACGCCGCCGAGCAGGGTGTGCACCGGCACCCCCAGGCAGCGCGCCCACGCGTCGTGCAGCGCGACCTCGACGGCGGCCTTGGCGTAGAGGTTCGCGGCCACGACGTCGCCGACGTCGCGCTGGATCCCGGCGATGTCGTCCACCCGGCGGCCGAGCAGCAGCGGCGCGATGTAGCGCTCGATCACCACCTGCATGGTCTCGACGGACTCCCCGCCCCACCACGGCCCGGCGGGCACCACGCCCTCCCCGATGCCGGTGACACCGCCCGCGGTGCGGATGAACACCAGCAGCACCGGCTGGGCGTCCATGCCCGTGCGGGCGAACCGGTGCGGGCGGCGCAGCGGGACGTCCAGCAGCACCGTCTCGACCCGGTCGATCACGAGGTCCTGCACGTCATCTCCTCCTCGGGTGCCGGCCCGGCCCGGGGTCCTCGGCGTGCCGGGCCGGGCCGGGCGGTCACGGGGCGGGCTCGAGCACGAAGTCGTACTCGGCGCGCAGCCGGCCGTCCGCCTGCTGCTGCGGGTCGAGGACGAGCTCCGGCTTCGTGGCGCCGGCGATGTCGGCGTCGAGCCACTCGCCGCCCTGGAAGTACAGCTGCGTGGTGATCTGCCGGTGGCCGGGCGCCCGCACGAGCAGGTGCAGGTGCGCGGGCCGCCACGGTTCCCACCCCGCGGCCACGCACAGCGTCCCGGTCGGGCCGTCGGTGGGGATCTGGTACGGCGCGGGCCGCACCGTCGTCACCTCGAACCGGCCCTGGTCGTCCGTGACGATCACGCCGCGCAGGTTGCCGTCCGGGATGTCCGGGGCGAACCCGGAGTAGTAGCCCTGCTCGTCGGCCTGCCACAGGTCGAGCTCGGCGCCCGCGACCGGGTCGCCCGCGGTGTCGCACACCTGGCCGGCGAACACGAGCGGCGCGCCGGCCTCGTCCGGGCGCATCGGCAGCGTCGCCGCGGACGGCAGCCGCTGCTGGTCGGGCAGGTAGTACGGGCCGAGGATGCTGCCCTTGGTGCCCTGCTGGGTCCGGGCGGCCACCTCCTCCACGACGTGCTCGACGAACACGTCGAGGAACAGCGGCCACTCACCGCCCTCACCGACCTCGATCAGCCACTTCTTCGCGGCCTGGAACTCGGGGTAAGTGACCTGGTGGGTGCGGATGGCGGCGTGCACGCCCTCCAGCACGGCGCGGGCGACCGTGCTGATCCGATCGGCCTCGACGCCGGCGGCGCCACCCTGGGCACTGGCGCGGCGGAAGGACTCGGTGGCGGAGGCGCCCGACCCGGCAGCGGTGGGCTTGTGCTCGGTGGTCGTCATGTCGGTGCTCCTGATCAGCGGTTGCGCAGGAACGAGACGTCCTCGTTCCCGATGAGGTCGGGGACGGTCCAGCCGTCGAGGTCGTACTCGGCGAGGCACTGCTCGGCCAGGCCCTTCATCGCCGCGGTGGTGCCCTGCGCCTCGGCGGCGAAGAGCAGCTCGGCCTTCACGTTCTCGTGGTTGCCGGAGTAGTTGCGCTCGTAGAGCTCGTGGCGCCCACCGAACTCCGAGCCGACCGCGTCCCAGAGCGCCTTCATGACCTTGACCCGGTCGACCGCCGCGTAGCCGTTCGAGCCACGGACGTACTTGTCCAGGTACGGACGGACCTCGGGGGTCTTGAAGTCGATCGCGTGGGAGTTGAGGTAGATCAGGCCGCTCGCGACGTCGGACTCGATGATCTCCTTGATCCGCGGGTAGGCCTGGATCATCATCATCCGGTAGGTCAGGCCGTAGTCGAGCTTCGGCAGCAGCGCGCCGTTCGTCCACTCGTCGGGGTTGCGGGCCATCGCGTCGGCGAGGGCATAGAACGTGTTGCGCCAGCCGACGACCTCGCCGACGCGGGTCTGCACGCCGCGGAAGTCCTTGCTCCCGGTGATCTCCAGGGCCTTGAGCAGCAGCCCTGCGATGAAGTCGATCTTCGTCGCGAGCCGGATGCAGCCGTGGAAGGTGAAGCGCGGGATGAAGCCGGAGACCGGGAAGAAGCCGTTGATCTTCTCGATGTCGCCGTAGAGGAAGACGTTCTCCCAGGGCACGAGCACCTTGTCGAACACGAAGATCGTGTCGTTCTCGTCCATCCGGGAGGACAGCGGGTAGTCGAACGGGCTGCCCATGACCGCGGCCTGCTGGGCGTAGGAGGTGCGGCAGATCAGCTTGATGCCCGGCGCGTCCATCGGCACCGTGCAGATGAGCGCGAACTCCTTCTTCTTGATCGGCAGCCCGTAGT
The DNA here is from genome assembly GCF_019396355.1 of Pseudonocardia nigra. Classification (GTDB taxonomy): domain Bacteria; phylum Actinomycetota; class Actinomycetes; order Mycobacteriales; family Pseudonocardiaceae; genus Pseudonocardia; species Pseudonocardia nigra. The sequence goes on along the minus strand of NZ_JAHKRK010000143.1, from coordinate 11,173 downwards.
GCGCGATGAAGTTGTAGTTCGTGATCGCCGAGCCGGTGGCGACGACCTTGGCGCCGGAGACGATCAGCCCGGCGTCGGTCTCCTTCTCCACCTTCATGAACACGTCGCCGACCTCGTCCGGCGGGAGGTTGCGGTCGACCGGCGGGTTGATGATCGCGTGGTTCCAGTACAGGACCTTCTCCTGGGACTCCCGGTACCAGCGCTTCGCGTTGTCCTCGAAGGGCGCGTAGAACTCGCTGTTCGCGCCGAGGGTGCCGAGGAAGCTGGCCTTGTAGTCGGGGCTGCGGCCCATCCAGCCGTAGGACATCCGGGCCCAGGTCTCGATCGCCCGGCGGTCGGCGAGCAGGTCGTCGACGGTGTGCGGGCTGCGGAAGAACGGGTGGGTGACGCCGCCGTTGCCGGTGTCGGTGGGAACGGTCAGCTTGTCGGCGTGCTCGGGGTCGTGCAGGGCGTCGTAGAGCCGGGCGGTCATCCGCACGGGATTGCGGAACGCCGGGTGGGTGGTGACGTCCTTGACGCGCTCGCCGTAGACCCAGACCTCGCGGCCGTCCTGGATCGAGGCGATGTACTCGTCACCGGTCATCGGTGCCGAGGCGGTGCGCGTGCTCGCGGTGGTGTGTTCCTGCTGGATGGTCATCGTCGGCCCTTCTGCTTCGCTGGAGTCGGGTCAGGCGGCCCGGTGGGACCGCAGCGGGGTGAACCTGGTGGAGGCGTCGAACCAGCCGGCCTCGGGACAGTCGAGCGAGCCGTCCCAGTGCACGCCGGTCTCGCGGGCTGGCAGCTCGCGGAACGAACCGGCGTGGAACAGCAGCGGCTCGGCATCGGTGACCTCGAGGTGGTCGACCTCGCCGATCACGATGAGGTGGTCCCCGCCGTCGTAGGTGCGCCAGGGACGGCAGGAGATGGTGGCGGTGTTGCCCACCAGCACCGGGGCCGTGGGTCCGTCGGCCCATTCCGGCTCCGGCTCCTGCGGGCGGGCCGCGAAGTGCAGTGCGGTGTGCAGCTGGCTCGCGGCGAGCACGTTCACGGCGAAGCCGGCGCCGTCCAGGTACTGGCAGGCCTTGGACTTGCGGGTGAGCGTCACCTGGCACAGGGCCGGTTCGAGCGACACGGCGGTGAACGCGTTGACGGTGGCCCCGCGCGGGCGGCCCTCCCGGTTGGTGCAGGTCACGAAGGTGACGCCGGTGGCGAAGCGGCCGAACGCGTCCCGCAGCTCCCGCTGGTCGAACTTCACGACGCACCTCCTCGTGCGGGTGATGTACGCTCTACGTACAAGACGAACGCTATGCGTTCATGCCCTGAGGGTGCCCCAGGACACGCGGAGGAGTCAAGGCCCACGACGCGGTTTCCGCGGGATGCTTTTGGTGTCGGTCAGATCTCGGGGCTGCGGGAGGGTGCGCGAAGATGGCAGGGATGACCGGCATCGAGAGCGAGCGCGACTACATCCAGAGCATCGAGCGCGGCTTCGCGGTGCTGCTCGCGTTCGACGCCGAGCGGCCCAACCCGTCGCTGGCCGAGCTCGCCACGGCCACCGGGCTGTCCCGCCCGGCGGTGCGCCGGATCCTGCTCACCCTGCAGAAGCTCGGCTACGTGCAGGGCGAGGGGCCGCGCTGGCGGCTCACCCCGCGGGTGCTCTCCATCGGCCAGCACTACTCGGGCTCGAACGCGATGATCGAGCTCGCGCAGCCGCACCTGCTCACGCTCGCCGAGCAGACCCAGGAGTCGGCGTCGCTGGCCGCGCTGGACGGCGCCGAGGTCGTCTACGTCGCCCGCGTGCCGGTGCGGCGGATCATGAGCATCAACGTCTCGATCGGCACCCGGGTCCCCGCGCATGCGACGTCCATGGGGCGGGTGCTCCTGGCGTGGGCGCCGCCCGAGGTCGTCGAGCAGGTCGTGGCGGAGTCCGGGCTGCGGGCGTTCACGCCACGGACGATCACCGACCCCGAGCGGTTCCGCGCCGCGCTGCGTGGCGTCCGTGAGCAGGGGTGGTCGATCGTCGCGGAGGAGCTGGAGGAGGGGCTGCTGTCGGCGGCGGCCCCGGTGCGCGACAGCACCGGGGCCGTCGTCGCGGCGCTCGCGTCGTCGACGTCCAGCGGCCGCTCCGACCCCGAGCGGCTCGCGCGAGAGGTAGTGCCCCTCCTCCTCCGCACCGCCGACCGGATCAGCGCCGACCTGGGGCACCGGGCGAGCACGCCGCCCCGCTCCGTGGTGCTGGAGGGGCGGGATGGCTTCTTCTGATCCCGTGAGTGCATAACGTTGCTTGGGCGACGTTATCCACTCACGAGCGCCGTAGGCCCCCTACCCGTCCAGCCAGCCGTACGCCGTCTGCCGGGAGATCCCCAGCGCCTTGGCCATGGCGCTGATCTCCAGCCCCTGCTGTTTCCCGGCCGTCAGCAGCTCCCGCTGCCGGCCGCGCAACTCCTCCATGCGCTCGGCGACCTCGCGCATCTGCCCGAGCAGCGCCTCCGCCTCCGCCCCGGCGCCCGCCCGCCGGTGGCCGGCGCCGGGCCGGGGGAAGCGACGCACCTCGTCGGCGTCCCACCGCTTCCGGCCCCGGTCGTCGGGCTCCGGTAGCGGCTGTGGGGCGTGCCCGCGTGAGACATAGCCGGCCCAGGTCGTCGTCTTCACGCCCCACGCGGCCGCGCACTCGTCGCTGGTCCAGGTCTCGCTCACCAGATGCGCACCCGGTCCTCAGGCGTCCGGAACAGCGCGTCGGACTCCCGCACGTCGAACGCCTCGTGGAACGCGTCGAGGTTGCTGACGACGGCGTTGCAGCGCAGGTCCGGCGGGGAGTGCGGGTCGATGGTGAGCCTGCGGATCGCCTCCGCGTCGCGGGTGACCGCCCGCCAGATCCGCGCCCAGCTGAACAGCACGCGCTGGGGGCCGGTGAACCCGTCGAGCACCGGCGCGTCGGCATCGCCGAGAGCGATTGCGTAGGCCTTGAGCGCGATGGTGAGACCGCCGAGGTCGCCGATGTTCTCCCCGACGGTGAGCGCGCCGTTGACCTTGTGGTCGGGCAGGCCGGCGGGGGAGAGGGCGTCGAACTGCGCGATGAGGGCCTGGGCGCGGCGGTCGAACTCGGCCCGGTCGCCGGCCTCCCACCAGTCGGTGAGGTTGCCGTCGCCGTCGTAGCGCGAGCCCTGGTCGTCGAACCCGTGGCCGATCTCGTGTCCGATGACCGCCCCGATGCCGCCGTAGTTCGCGGCGTCGTCGGCCTCGGCGTCGAAGAACGGCGCCTGCAGGATCGCCGCCGGGAACACGATCTCGTTCATCCGCGGGTGGTAGTAGGCGTTGACGGTCTGCGGGGTCATCAGCCACTCGTCCCGGTCCACCGGCTTGCCGATCTTGGCGAGCTCGAAGTCGGTGGCCCAGGCGCCGGCCCGCAGCACGTTGCCGAGCAGGTCGTCGGGCCGGATCTCGAGCGCCGAGTAGTCCTTCCACACGTCCGGGTAGCCGATCTTCGGGGTGAACCTCCCGAGCTTCGTGAGCGCCCGCTCGCGGGTGGCCGGGCTCATCCAGTCGAGCTCCGAGATGCTGCGCCGGTAGGCCTCGACGAGGTTCGCGACGAGCTCGACCATCCGCTCCTTCGCCGCCGCCGGGAAGTGCCGCTCGACGTAGAGCTTGCCGACGGCCTCGCCCACCGCGCCCTCGACGAGCGAGACGCCGCGCTTCCACCGCTCCCGCAGCTGCGGCGTGCCCGACAGCGTGCGGCCGTGGAAGTCGAAGTCCTCGTCCACGATCGCCGAGGTGAGGTGGTCGGCGCAGGCGGACGCCGTGCGGATCGCGAGCCAGGCCTGCCACTGCTCCAGGGGCCGCTCGGCCCACAGCCGCGCGGCCGCGGCGACGAACGACGGCTGCCGCACGACCACCTCGTCGAACGCACCGGCGGGCGCGCCGAGGGCGGCCAGCCACGGCTCCCAGTCGAACTCCGTCGCGTGCTCGCCCAGCGCCGCGAGCGTCATCAGCGTGTAGGTCTTCTCGGCGTCCCGGTTGGTGACGCGGTCCCACGACGCGGCGGCCAGCGCCGTCTCCAGCTCCATGACCGACTCGGCGATGTCCGCCGACAGCCCCACGAGCTCGGCGAGCCTGCCCAGATGTGCGACGTAGGCCGTGCGGATCTCGGCGTAGGTGTCGTCGCGGTAGTACGACTCGTCGGGCAGCCCGAGCCCCGACTGGGACAGGTGCACGAGGTACCGGCTGGAGTCCTTCGCGTCGGTGGTGACGAACGCGCCGAACAGGGCGACCCGCCCCTCCCGCTGCCGCCGCCCGAGCACGGCGGCGAGCGCGGCCTTGTCGGCGGCGGCCGCGACCTCGTCGAGCAGCGGCTGCAGCGGCGCGGTGCCGAGCGCCTCGACGCGGTGGACGTCCATGAACGAGGCGTACAGGTCGGCGATCTTGCGGGCGTCGCTGCCCGGCCCGCCCTCGGCGCCCTCGACGATGGCGCGGACGTCGGCCTCGGCCTTGTCGCGCAGCTCGCGGAACGAGCCGTCCTGGGCCCGGTCGTCGGGGATCACGTGGGTGGCGAGCCACCGGCCGTTGACGTGGCCGAACAGGTCGTCCTGCGCGCGGATGGCGGGGTCGACCCACTGGAGGTCCAGGCCGGAGTGCGCCGGGCGCGTCGAGGTGGTCACGGGCCCCATCCTGGCAGGAGGTCGGCGAGCACGGCCCCGGACGCGCATGGTGCGATCAGGAGGTGTCGTTCGCCCAGTACCTCGGCCGCCTCGACGCCGGCCGGCTGACCGCACTGCTGCAGCACCGGCCCGACGTCCTGGTGGAGCCTGTGCCGCGCACGGTCGAGGAGCTCGCGTTCCGGCTGAACGGTGTGGAGTCGCTGCTGCACGCCATGCGCGTGATGAACCGCGACGAGGTGGCCGTCGCCCGGTTGATCGCCATGCTCGGCGAGGCAGACCTCGCCACGCTCGCGAGCCGGCTGCGCGCCCCGGAAGCCGAGGTCCGCCAGGTGGTGGACGGGCTGTGCGGCCGCGGTCTCGCCTGGGCGCTCGATGCGCGCCTCGGGCTGCCCGAGCGGCTGGCGGAGCACTTCGCGGCGGGCCTCGCCCACTTCCGGCCACTGGCACACATCGCGCGGCAGTCCCGTGTGCACGACCTGAAGACGGCCGTGGAGGGGCTCGGCGGCGACCCGAGCGGGCTGCGCAAGCCCGAGCTCGTCGAGTTGCTCGACGCGTTGGTGAGGGACCCGGTGCGGGTCGCCGCGGCGCTCACCGACCTCCCGCCCCCGGCGCGGCACCACCTCGAGCAGCTCTGCCGGGCGGATGGCATGTACTTCTTCGGAGGCATGGGCGGCGGGGCAGGCCCCCTCGCGGTGCTGGCCCGTTCCGGGCTGATGGTCGCCGGGCAGTACGGTCGTGCCGAGCTGCCCCGTGAGGTGGCCGTCCACCTCCTGCTGGGCGACGGGCACACCCTGACCGGACGGCCGCAGGTGCCGCCGTCCGCCGACGCCCCGGACGACGGCCGGGCGGGCGCCGAGGCCGCCGTGCTCGCCCTCACCACGCTGCTCGACGAGACCCGGAGCCGACCGCTTCCCGCCCTGAAGAAGGGCGGTGTCGGCGCGCGCGAACGCAAGCGCCTCGGCACGAGGCTCGCGATGACCGACCCGGCCCTGTGGATCGACCTCGCCGACGCCACGGGGCTGCTCACGGCGGCTCCGGAGGGATACCGGGCGACGGCCGGGTACGACGGGTGGCGCGAGGCGGAGCCGGCGCTGCGATGGGCCCGGGTGGCGCTCGCCTGGTTCGGGCTCGACCTCGCCCCGACCAGCCGGGAGACCGACGACGGCGAGGTGCCGCCGCCGCTGCCGCTGGAGTCCGCAGCCGGGATGCTGCGGCGCGCGCTGCTGCGGGCGGCCGCCGAGGGACGGTCCGTGCGGGCCGCGGGGGAGCAGGTCGACTGGTTCTGCCCCTTGCACCAGTACGACGAGGTCGGTCGGGCGAGGAAGGTCGGCGCGGCCGTGCAGGAGGCGGCGCTGCTCGGCGTGATCGTCGGCGATCGGCTCTCCGCGCTCGGTGAGCACCTCGTCGCGGTCGCCGGGCGCCCGGACGCGGTCGAGGAGCTGGCGCGGCGATGCGCCGACCTGCTGCCGGAGGCCCGCGGGCTGCTGGTGCTCCAGTCCGATCTCACCGCCGTGGTGTCCGGACAGCCCAGCGCGGCGGCCGCCAGGCTGCTCGCGGCGACGGCCACCCCGGAGAACCGGGGTACGGCGACCACCTGGCGGTTCACCCCGGAGAGCGTGCGCGCTGCGCTCGACGCCGGCTGGACGGCCGACGAGCTGCTCAGCGGACTGGCCGCGATCTCGGGGCAGCCGCTGCCGCAGCCGCTGGACTACCTGATCACCGATGTCGCCCGTCGGCACGGCAGTGTGCGGGTGCGCGGCTCGCGATCGTGCATCGTCGGCACCGAGCCGGAGATCACCGAGATCCTGCACACGCGATCGCTACGCACACTGCACCTCAGCCGGCTCGCCCCCACCGTGCTGACCAGCCCGTTCGAGCTCGACGACGTGCTGGCCCGGCTGCGCGCCGCGGGCTTCGCCCCGATGGCCGAGGACGCCGACGGGGTAGCGATCGTGCCGGAGCGGACGAGCGAGGCCCCACCCGCGGTGCACGAGCTGCGCCCTCGCGCCCGCGCCCGGCTGGCCGCACCGGACCTCGCGGCCCGGCTGCTCGCCGCCGGGTCCGCGCCGCCGGTGCAGGCATCCCCCAGCCACGCCGAGCTCGCGAACCTCGCGCCCCGCCTCGACGCGGCCGAAGTGGCGTTGCTCGCGCACGCGCTCGACGGCGGGCACGACGTCCGGATCATCTATCGGAACAAGGAGGGCAACCGGACGGTCCGGGACATCCAGCCGCGGCAGCTGTACGGACGGTGGCTGAACTCGTGGTGCCACCTGCGGTCGGGGGAACGGGAGTTTGCGGTGGCCGGGATCGAGGCGGTCGGTCCGGTGGGCTGAGCACGGTGCCGGACCGTTCGCGCAAACTGATCCCGACATCGGTGGAACCGCGAGTGCCGCGGTTCCGTCAAAGTCGCCATGAGCATGCACCCCCTTCGCCCCAGCCGCCGCCTCGGTGGGATCGAGATCGACACCACCGTCCGCCCCGGCGACCCCGCCTACCGCAGGCTCCTCGCCGATGCCCCCACCACCGGTCGCTGCCCGGTCTGGATCACCGGCTACGGCACCGAGTCGCTCGACCCGCGCTGGCAGGCCGAACCGGCACTCGCCGACCTGGAGACGCGCGACGCGAACGACGTGCTGACCGACCGCTGGCCCGGCGGCTGCGCCTGCCCCGAGGACTGCATGGCCCCGTTCCACGACGGGTTCCCCGGCATCCTCCCGCGACCGCGCGTCGAGTACGCCGACACGATCGACGCAGCCGCGGCGGTGGCCGACACGCCGTACACGGGCGACCTCGCCGTCGTCCCGGTGACCCGGCCCGCCGACATCCCGGCCGCCACCGGGTGGACCGGCATGATCAATTCCTGGGACGACGCCGTCGGCGCGAGCGCGGTGCTCCGCAGCTGGGAGGAGCGGTTCGGCGCGGTGCTCGTGCGGATGGACCGCGGCAGCCTGTACCTCGGCGTGGCGGCCCCGCCGACGACCCGGGAGGACTGCCTGCGGGTCGCCGCGGAGCACATCGCGTTCTGCTGGGACGCGTTCGAGACGTACACGGGCCAGATGAGCACCGACACGTTGCGGCGCTACGCGCTGCGGTTGCGCGGCGCGAACCGCTGGCGGTTCTGGTGGGACTGACCGTCGCGGGACCGGTCCCAGGGATCAGGGCACGAGGTCGGCGAGCAGGTCGTCGAGCACCCGTTCCTCCTCCACCGCGTGCCCGACCCGCTGCATCTCGGCAGCGAGCTCGGGGTCCCAGGAGCACACCGCCGGCTCGCCCGCGAGGGGCCGGCCCTGGCCACGGGCCGCGGCGGAGCGATAGGCGGCGGCGTCGAACCGCCACGGCACGACCGGCAGCCGTCCGAACAGGACGTTACCGATGCGCAGGCCACCCCAGTCGAAGTCGCCGTGGTAACGCAGGTTCGCCCCGGACTGCACGATCGCGCGCAGCAGGGTCATCGCGGCCACGCCGGGCTGGCCGCCGAGGCACACCAGCGGCGCGCCGGCCGTGCCCAGGCGGTCGGCCGCCTCCGCGACGACCACCGGGTTCTCGCAGACCGACACCGTGCTGCCGGCGAGTAGCAATCGGGGCGGCTGCCGGAGCTGCCGCAACGTAAGCACCACCGGTTCCGCGGCGTGCCGCAGCTCGGTGAGGACGCGGCCGGTCGGCGTGTCGGCGGCTGCGGGCAGGTTCAGCACCAGCGCGGTGCTCGATAGCTCGTCGCGCAGCAGGCCAACCCTGGCCCACACCTCGCGGCGCCACGCCGCGCCCTCCCCGGGCTCGACCCCGCTGATGGCCCGGGCCGCGCCGAACACGAGGCCGGTCAGTGGGCGGTCGGGGTCGAGCGCGTGCGCCGAGCCCAGCACCCGCTCGGCGAAGCGGCCCACCGGCTCCGGTTCAGCGGGCAGAGCCGCGAGCACGGCGACCAGCTGGGAGAGCAACGTGCCGGCGGTCTCCGGGTCGCGGGCGGCGCGCCGGACGGCACCGGTGGCGCGCACGTTGTCGGCCCACCCGCGCAGCTCCGGCCGGTCGGTCACCACCGCGTCGAGCGGCGCGAACGCCGACGCCCAGGCCGCACCGAGCTCCGCGGCCTCGGCGGAGCGGTCGCGCACCGGGCCGGTGAGCGCGACGACCGCGGCGGCCAGCCCGTCGGGATGGGCGGCCGACTGCCGCAGCAGCGCGTCCACGTCCTCCAGCCGGACGCTGAGCGTGGCGCCCTGCCGAGGGCGGCGTCCGAGCAGACGCGCCACGGCATCGCGCTGCGCGGGCATGGCCCCGGCGAGCGTCACGGTGCCCGTGAGCGGCTGGGACCGTTCCAACCGCCGGCGCACCCGCCGGCGCAGCCACGCGAGATCGTCCCCGCCGAGCAACCGATGCAGCCGGCCGTCGGTGCCGGGCGGCGTCGCGTCCTGACCACCGCTCAGAACAGCGCCTCCTCGTCATCGTCCGCGCCTCGTTCCGGCGGGCCCGCAGCCACCGCCACCGGCCGCGGCGCGGGCCGCCGCTGCTCGCCGTCCCACCGCCAGTTCGTGACGAGCACCGCGGCCACGCCGTCGGTGCGGGCCAGCTGGGCGATGGCGAGCCCGGGGACTTCGGGGTAGCAGCCCCACTCGCGCTCGCTCGTCATCACCACGTCCAGGTCGAACGCCGCGAGCAGCCCGAGGTACTTCGCGCGCGCGTTGTCGTCTACGCCGGCGAACGCCTCGTCCAGGGTGACCAGCCGGGGTGCGTGCGGGTTGCCCGCCGAGGCGTAGTGCGCCGAGGCCGCGGCGAACAGCGGAACGCTCGCCGCGAGCACCCGCTCACCACCCGACGCCGGCCCGGTGGCCGGGCGCCACTGCCCGTTCTGGTGCCGCTCGATCACGAACCGGTGCCAGGCTCGGTAGTCCAGCGCGGTGCTCAAATGCTCCAGCCAGGTGCCGGTCTCGTCGCGGGCCCGGATCTCGGCGATGCGGTCCTGGAGGAAGCCGCCGACGGCGGCCCGGTCGTCGGCGGACCAGGCGTCGGAGCTCTGCCGCAGCAGCCGCCGCCGCGCCTCGGCCAGCCCGGCGGGCCCGTCCTCGCGGGGCCGCCACTCCAGCCGCAGCCGCATCCCGGTGCTGGTGGGCCGCTCGGCCAGCTCCACGTTCATGCGCTGCACCTGGCGCTCCGCCTCGGAGATCAGCTCCTGCAGGGTGCTCGCCACCTCGTTGACCAGGTGGTTCTCCAGGATCTCCCGTTCCCGCTCGTCGAGGAGCCGCTGCCGGTCGGCCACCTCGGCCCCGAGGGCCTCGGTGAGCTGCGGGACGGTGGCCGGCCTGCCCCGGAACACCACCTCGACGACGATGCCCTCATCCAGCAGCTGCGCCGATGCCGTGTTGCCCTGCCGGGCGAGGGTGTCGGTGAGGGTCTTGAGCTCGTCGGTGACGCGGCGCTGCACGCGGTCCCACGCCGCGTCGTCGGCGGCGGTGCCGTCCAGCTCCTGGTCGATCTGGCGGGCCAGGCGGACCGTGGGGTCCGGGGCCCACGCGGCGTCCGGCGGCGGCACGGGCAGCTCCGGGAGCGCGACGGCGAGCAGCCCGGTGGCGGCGAAGCGGCGCAGCGCGTCGGCCGCCGCGGCGCGCTCGGCGGTGGCCTCCTCCAGCGTGACGACGTCGGCCTCGCGCTTCCCCTCGGCCCGGCCCCGCTCGGCGACGGCCCGCACGTGCGCGTCCGACGTGGCCTTCCGGTCGGCGGTGTTGGCCGCGATCTCGTCGGCGACGCCCGCGAGCTTGTCGTGCAGCTCCTTGACCGAGTCGCCGATCGTCTCGTCGAGCGTGGCGTACTCCTCCGCGCTGCGCCGGGCCTCACTCTCGGCGGTCGCCGCGCGCTCGGCGGCCTCGCCGTGCGACTCCTCGGCGACCGCCAGGTCGGTGGCGGCCTCGAGCTCGCGACGGCGGGCGGCCGCGAGCGCGTGGGCTCCGGGCCAGAGACCGGCGAGCGCGACGCGGTACTGCGTCACGCCCTCCCGCACGGCGTCGAGCCCCGGCCGGTCGGCCGGGAGGCCGACGTCCGCCGATCCGATGGCCAGCGCCTCCGCCGCGGCCTCGGCACCGGCGGTGGCATCGGCGAGCAGGCCATCGGCCTCCGCCCGCTCCTCGATGAGCCGGGCGTGCTGCTCGGCCAGCGCCGCGACGGTGGCGTGCGCGTCACGCAGGTCGGAGTCGGCGGGCAGCCCGTCGACCTCGGCGGCCAGCGCATTCCGGCGCTCCCCGAGCCTGCGCTGCTCATCGGCGATCTCGGCCTGCTCGGCGGCGACGCGCTCGGCCTCGGTACGCAGTGCGGCCAGCCGGGCCCGCCGGGCGGCCTCGCGGGCCCCGCGCCCCACGTACTCCGCGGCCGGCTTGCTCCACGCACCGGTGAGCACGCCGATGCGGAACCGGCCGCCGGCGTCGACCCAGCTCCCGTCACCCTCCCCGAGGCCGACTGCCGCGAGGACCGCGGCAACCGCGGCCTCGGGGACGGCGGCGGCGCGGGGGTCGTCCGGGTCGGCGGCCGGACGCAGCACCGTGGCGAGCGCGGTGGGGGCG
>NZ_JAHKRK010000142.1 GCF_019396355.1 Pseudonocardia nigra | reverse complement strand
GAGGGCGCAGGGGCGGTCGCGGCGGCCGAAGAGCTGCGGGCCGGCCTCGCGGCCGCGGCCGCCGTCGACCGCGCGGGGGTGCGGCTGTGGTGGGAGCAGCTCGCCGCAGCGCGCAGGCTCGACGACGAGCTGGGTGCCTCGGGGGCCGCCGAGCTGGTGCGCGCCCAGGTCGAGCAGCTCGACACGACGCTCACGCACACGGTGCCGCCCCCTGCCCGGGCCGCGGTCGCGGCCGTGCTGTCGGCGGCGGCCGCGCTCGCGGGGGCGCAGGAGCTCGACCGGGCGCGTCCGGACCTCGCGTGGCGTCGCTATGACCGCGCCCGGACGGCCGCCGAGGAGGCCCGCGTGCCCGCGGCACAGGCCGTGGCGCTGGCGGGGCAGGCCGCGGTGCTGGTCGACGTCGGCGAGCCCGCGGCCGCGATCGCGCTGCTCCACGGCTTCGACACGGAGATGCCGCACGCCGCGCAGGCCCGGCTGGCGGCGGCCAGCGGCCTGGCCAGCGCAGCAGCGGGGGACGGCGATGGCGCGCGGCACGGCATCGCCGGGGCCGAGCGGGCGCTGCGCCGCACGGTGGTCGACGTCGCGGCGCCCCCGCAGGAGCCCGCGGTCGAGCTCGCCGACCTGCACCGGTGGCACGGCCGCACGCTGGTCACGCTCGGCGATGCGGCCGCCGTTCACCCACTGCGGCAGGCCCTCACGGCCGGACCCCGCTCGGCGCGCCACCGTGCCGCGGTGCACGCCGACCTCGCCATCGCGCTCGCCGCGGACCGGCCCGACGAGGCCGCCGAGCACGCGCGCCGGGCGCGGGAGCTGGCCGCGGGGATCGGATCGCACCGGATACCGGCACGCCTCTCCGCGCTCGGGAGGCCGCGGTAACCGCCCCGCGAACCCCACCCACGCCTCCCGCTGCGTCAGGAGAGGCGCGATCGCCTCGAGATGACGGTTGTCGTTGTCCCCGCTGTCATGCTCCCGACCGCTACGAGAGCGCAGTCTTCGTCCTCCAAACGACACGGATGCGCATCTCACGCCGATCATGACTCCCGCCGCGGGACCACCGGCCGGTGATCCCCGCGAGAGTGCGCTCGTCGCCCTCCCGACTGCGGAGACGCACATCTCGCAGCGATCATGCTCCCGCGGGGGCACCGCCGACCGGTGATCGCCGCGAGAGTGCGCTCGTCGCCCTCCCCACTGCGGGGATGTTCATCTCGCAGCGATCATGGCGCTGCCGACCGCCCCGAGAGCGGAGTGTTCGTCGTCCGAACTGCCCGGATGCGTATCTCGCAACGATCTTGCTCCCGCGCGGGAACCGCCGCCCGGTGATCGCCGCGAGAGTGCGGTTGGCGCCCTCTCGACTGCGAAGACGCGCATCTCGCAGCGATCATGGCTCCCGCCGCGGGACCACCAGTCCATGATCGCCGCGAGCGCGCGGTTCTCGTCACCTGAACTGCCCGGACGCGCATCTCGCAGCGATCACGGCGCCGACCACCTCGAGAACGCAGTATCCGTCCCCCGAACTGCACAAGTGCGCATCTCGCGGCGATCTCGGCCGGGCACCGGCCCGGAGCCCGCCGGATCGCTCAGTCCCGGCCGAGCGCTGCCACGAGCTCGTCCGCGGCCCGGTACGGGTCCGTCCGGCCGGTCACGACCCAACGGGCCAGCTCGGGGAGCCCGCGCGCGCCCCGCAGGTCGCCGATCCGGGCCCGCACCTGCTCCAGCGCGATGGCCTGGATCTCGGCCTCGGCGCGGGCGAGCCTGCGGCGGTCGCGCTCCCCTCCCGCGTCGAGCCACACGCGGTGCTCGTCGATCGCCGCCACCACCTCGGACATGCCCTCGCCCCGCGCGGCCACGGTGCGCAGCACCGGCGGCCTCCAGCCGGCGCCACCCGCGTCGTCGCCGAAGGTGAGCATGTGCCGCAGGTCGCGCACGGTCTGCCGGGCACCGTCGCGGTCGGCCTTGTTCACCACGAACACGTCGGCCACCTCGAGGATCCCGGCCTTGGCCGCCTGCACACCGTCGCCCATCCCGGGCGCGAGGAGCACCAGGGTGGTGTCGGCCAGCCGCACCACGTCCACCTCGGACTGTCCCACGCCCACGGTCTCGATCAGCACGACGTCGCAGCCCGCGGCGTCGAGCACGCGCAGCGCCTGCGGGGTGGCCCAGGCCAGCCCGCCGAGCTGCCCGCGGGTGGCCATCGAGCGGATGAACACGCCCTCGTCGGTGGCGTGCTCGCCCATCCGCACGCGGTCCCCGAGCAGGGCACCCCCGGAGAACGGCGACGACGGGTCCACGGCGAGCACGCCCACCCGCCGGCCCTGCTCGCGGAGGGCCCGCACCAGGGCGGAGGTCGACGTCGACTTTCCGACACCGGGCGGCCCGGTCACGCCCACGACGTGCGCACCGCCTGCGTGCGGAGCCAGCGCGGCGGCCACCTCGCGCAGCATCCCGGGATCTCCCCGGCCGTCGGCGCCGTCCTCGACCAGCGAGATCAGCCGGGCGACGGCCAGGTGCTCACCGCGCCGGGCCCGCTCGACCAGGTCGGGAACTCCGGCTCGCCTGGCCACGGGACCGGGTCAGCTCGACGCGGGCACGCGGACGATCAGGGCGTCGCCCTGGCCACCCCCGCCGCAGAGCGCGGCGGCGCCCACGCCGCCGCCGCGCCGCTTGAGCTCCAGCGCCAGGTGCAGCGCGATGCGGGCGCCGGACATGCCGATGGGGTGCCCGAGCGCGATCGCGCCGCCGTTGACGTTGACCTTCTCCTGGTCGAGGCCGAGCTTCTTCATCGACACCAGCCCGACCGCCGCGAAGGCCTCGTTGATCTCGACGAGGTCGAGGTCGGCGGGCTCGATGCCCTCCTTGCGGCACGCGGCGGCGATCGCGTTGGCGGGCTGCTCGTGCAGGCTGGCGTCGGGCCCGGCGACCACGCCGTGGGCGCCGATCTCGGCGAGCCACGGGAGGCCGAGCTCCTCGGCCTTGGCCTTGCTCATCACCACCACGGCGGCCGCACCGTCGGAGATCTGCGACGACGAGCCCGCCGTGATGGTGCCGTCGGAGGAGAACGCGGGGCGCAGCTTCGCAAGGCTCTCGCCGGTGGTCTCGCCGCGCACGCCCTCGTCGGTGTCGATCACCTTCGGGTCGCCCTTGCGCTGGGGCACGGTGACCGGGGCGATCTCCTCGGCGAAGGTGCCGTCGGTGGCGGCCTCGGCGGCGAGCCGGTGCGACCGCGCCGCGAACGCGTCCTGGTCCTCGCGGGTGACGCCGTAGCGGGCGTTGAACTTCTCGGTGGACGCGCCCATCGGCAGCTGGTCGAACGCGCAGAACAGCCCGTCGTGCGCCATGTGGTCGAGCATCGTCACGTCACCGAACTTGAACCCGGCCCGCGACTTGGGCAGCAGGTGCGGCGCCTGCGTCATCGACTCCTGGCCGCCTGCCACGACGATGTCGAACTCGCCCGCCCGGATCAGCTGGTCGGCGAGCGCGATCGCGTCGATACCCGACAGACAGACCTTGTTGATCGTGAGCGCCGGCACCTCCATCGGGATGCCCGCCCCGTACGCGGCCTGCCGGGCCGGGATCTGCCCTGCGCCCGCTGTGAGCACCTGACCCATGATCACGTACTCGACCTGGTCGGGGGCCACGCCGGCCCGCTCCAGCGCCGCCTTGATGGCGACCGAGCCGAGCTGGGCGCCGTTGAAGTCCTTCAGCCCGCCCGACATCTTCCCCATCGGGGTGCGGGCGCCGGCGACGATCACGGATCCGGACACAGTTCCTCCAGCGGCTGCTCTGGCGAGGGTCACCCGACGATACCCAGCGTGGTTGGCACCCACCGGGTCGCGTGGACCGATCAAGGCGGTGATGCCGGGCACAAGCGCACGTCAACCCGGTGTTCGCGGCTACATTCCCGGCATGGGAGAGCACGAAGTCCTTGCGGTCGACCACGTCGGGATCGCGGTCGCCGACCTCGACGCGGCGATCGAGTGGTACGCCTCGACCTTCGGTCTGGTCGCCACCCACGTGGAGACCAACGAGGAGCAGGGCGTGCGCGAGGCCATGCTGTCGGCGCCCGGCGACACCGGCGCGGCGATCCAGCTGCTCGCGCCGCTACGCCCGGACTCGGCGATCGGCAAGTTCCTCGACCGCAGCGGCCCCGGCATCCAGCAGATGGCCTACCGAGTGGCCGATATCGACGCCACGTGCGCCGCGCTCCGCGAGCAGGGCCTGCGGCTGCTCTACCCCGAGCCGCGGCGTGGCACGGCGAACTCCCGCATCAACTTCGTGCATCCGAAGGACGCGGGCGGCGTGCTCGTCGAGCTCGTGGAGCCGGCTGCGGCGCACTGATCGCGACCGCCCCGGTCAGGTGGTGGGGCTCACGCCCGCCGCCCCTCCCGATTTCCGCTACCGCCCAGTAACTTCCACATCACGGACAATCACGACTCGAGCCAACGGAGGCCAGCCGTGCAGCAGATCCTCGATGCCATTCTCGCCGACCAGTACGACGCCGTCGGCGCGCTCGACGTGCCCGACCACTACCGCGGCGTCACCGTGCACGCCGACGAGGTGGAGATGTTCGCGGGGATCCCGTCCCGGGACAAGGACCCCCGCAAGAGCCTGCACCTGGACGAGGTGCCCACGCCCGAGCTGGGCCCCGGCGAGGCGATCGTCGCCGTGATGGCGAGCGCGATCAACTACAACACCGTCTGGACCTCGATCTTCGAGCCGGTGCCGACGTTCGGCTTCCTGCAGCGCTACGGGCGGCTCTCGCCGCTGACGAAGCGCCACGACCTGCCCTACCACGTCGTGGGGTCCGACCTGGCGGGCGTCGTGCTGCGTACCGGGCCCGGCGTCACCGCCTGGAAGCCGGGCGACCGTGTCGTCGCGCACTGCCTGTCGGTGGAGCTGGAGAGCCCGGACGGCCACGGCGACTCCATGCTCGACCCCGAGCAGCGCATCTGGGGCTTCGAGACGAACTTCGGCGGCCTCGCCGAGCTCGCGCTGGTGAAGTCCAACCAGCTGCTGCCCAAGCCCGCCCACCTCACGTGGGAGGAGGCGGCCTGCCCCGGCCTGGTCAACTCCACCGCGTACCGACAGCTGGTGTCGCGCAACGGGGCGGACATGAAGCAGGGCGACACCGTGCTGATCTGGGGCGCGTCCGGCGGCCTCGGCTCCTACGCCACCCAGTTCGCCCTCAACGGCGGCGCCACCCCGGTGTGCGTGGTCTCCTCGCCGCAGAAGGCGGAGATCTGCCGGTCGATGGGGGCGGAGCTCATCATCGACCGGAGCGCGGAGGGCTACCGGTTCTGGCGCGACGAGCACACCCAGGACCAGAAGGAGTGGAAGCGGCTCGGCGCCAAGATCCGCGAGCTCACCGGCGGTGACGACCCGGACATCGTGTTCGAGCACCCGGGCCGGGAGACCTTCGGCGCGAGCGTGTACGTCGCCCGCAAGGGCGGCACGATCGTGACCTGCGCATCGACCTCGGGCTACGAGCACAGCTACGACAACCGCTACCTCTGGATGAACCTCAAGCGGATCGTCGGTTCGCACTTCGCCAACTACCGCGAGTCCTACGAGGCCAACCGGCTGATCGACAAGGGCCTGGTGCACCCCACGCTGTCGAAGGTCTACCCGCTCGCGGAGACCGGGCAGGCCGCGCTGGACGTGCACACCAACAGCCACCAGGGCAAGGTCGGGGTGCTCGCACTCGCCCCGGAGGAGGGCCTGGGCGTCACCGATCCGGAGAAGCGCGAGCAGCATCTGCACGCGATCAACCGCTTCCGGGGGGTCTGAACAGTCACCCGTCCCGCACGGGTGAGCCTGTTCACCACGGAGCGTGCACACCGGGCACCGGCGGGAGTGCCCCCGGTACGGTGAGGTTCATGGCCGGAGACCCCGCTGCGCCCCCGTCCGACACCGGCTTCGAGGTCGTCCGGAGGGGCTACGACCAGGGACAGGTCGACGCACACCTGCGCACGCTGGACGCGGAGATCCGCATCCTGGTGGCGGATCGGGACGCGGCGATCGACCAGTCGGCCCAGCTCACCCGGGAGCTCGACAACGCGCGGGTGCGGGCCGAGAACCTGCGCGCGCAGGTTCGCTCGCTGGTCAGTCCGCCGCAGAGCGCTCAGGGCATGAGCGAGCGGATGCGGTCCATGCTGCGGCTGGCCGAGGACGAGGTCGCCGAGATGCTGTCGCGCACCGAGTGCGAGGTCTCCCGACGTATCCGCGATGCCGAGCAGCAGGCGGCGCAGACGGTGGCGGCGGCGAAGTCGGAGGCGGCCGCCATCCGGGCCGCGGCGCAGGCCGACGCCGAGCGGACGACCCGCGAGCTGGCGCAGGCACGTGCCGCTCTCGACGGCGAGCGCGAGGCCGCGGAGCAGGAGCGGGCGAGGGTGTGGGTCGAGTCCGAGGCGCGCCGGGCGCAGGTGGAGGAGGACTTCGCGATCGCGATGGACCAGCGCCGCGCCCAGGCTCTGGCCGCCCTCGCCGAGGAGCAGGAGGCGGCGCGCCGGCAGGCCGACGAGACGCGCGAGTCGGCCGCCGCGCAGGGCCGCAGCACGGTCGCGGAGGCCGAGGCCGCCGCGCGTGCGATGCTGGCGGAAGCCGAGCGCCGGGTCGCGGAGCTGGACGCGATCCGGAGCCGCATCGCCGAGCAGCTCGGCGAGACGCACGGCGTGCTGGGCCGGTCGCTCACGGCGCTGGCCCTCCCGCCCGAGCAGCTCAACGGGTTCGCGACGCGGTCCGTCGCCGACGCGCGGGCCGTCGCCGCGTCGACCGGCTCGAACGGCAGCGGCGCGGCCTACGCCGCCACCAATGGCGCAAAGCGGCCATCGCCCGTCGTCCGGAACAGGAAGCGGCAGGCCGCGGGCGAGCAGTCCGACGCCGGGCCGGACGGGGCGGGCGCCGCCGAGGATCCGCCCGTCGGAGACGCCGGTCCGGCCGCGGCGCCGACCTCCGACCGGACCGGAGCCGACGGCGACACCGCCCCCGCCACCGCGAACCAGGACACCGCCGACCGCGGCAGTGCGAGTGACAGCGGAAGCGGAGGCGCCGACCCGGCCGGCGGGAACGGTGACCGCAAGCCCACGCCGCGCCGGCGCCGGCGCCGCTCGAAGGCCGGCACCGGCCGCCGCTGACACCCGATCGGGCTCGCCGCTGCGACCGGCGTTCTACGCGCGAGTGCCCGTCGACGCCGCCTCGCCCGACCTGAGCCGGTGCCGGGCCGTCCAGTCGGTGATCGCCCTGGCAATGGCCTCGGGCTGGTCCTCCGGCGCCATGTGGCCCGCCGGTCCGCAGTGCTCGATCTCGAGGCCGGCGATGTTCGCCGCGCACCAGGCGGTCATCTCCTCCCCGATCATGAGGGTCGGGGACGAGTCGAAGGTCAGGAGCAGCTTCGGGACGTCGTGGCTGTCCCCCAACCAGTCGTCGTAGTCGGCGATACGGGCGACCACATCTGCGGGTTCGCCGTCGAGCGGCATCGCGCGTGGCCATTCCAGCAGCGGGCGCCTGCTGTCGCGGGTCGGGTACGGCCGCCGGTACGCCTCCAGGTCCTCGTCGCTCAGCCCGGTCAGCACGGTCTGGCTCAAGGCCTGCTCGATGAACACGTTCCGGTCGAGCACCAGCGTCTCGCCGACCCCGGGCGTGCGGAACGCCTCGAAGCGCGACCGCGCACCAGCCGGGAACTCCTCCCAGGTCATCGGCCGCAGAATCGTCTCCAGGAAGGCGATGCCGCGGACCCGCCCGGGATGCCGGGTCGCCTGGTCGAAGGCGAGCGCCCCACCCCAGTCGTGCCCGATGAGCACGACGTCGTCCAGTCCGAGCTCGTCGAACCAGGCGTCGAGGTACCGGGCGTGGTCGGCGAATCCGTACGGGATCTCCGGCTTGCCGGAGCGGCCCATTCCGATCAGATCGGGCGCGAGGCAGCGGCCGGGTTCGCCCATTCTCGGCAGCACGTGACGCCAGAGGTACGACGAACTCGGGTTGCCGTGGAGGAAGACCAGCGGCGTTCCGCTCCCGGTCTCCTCGTAGTACATCGTCGAGTCCAGCACGTCGATCGCGGGCATGTGAGGTGTCCCTCTCGTGGCGGGCGGATGCTCAACCGGCCAGGGCCGGGACGTTCCCCTCGGCCCAGAGCGGGACCGTCTCGACGCTGGTCAACCGCCACCCCTCGGGCGTCCGGCGCGCGCCGAGGCGGTACACCTCGCCCATCTGCAGCGCGGGGCGCCGATCCGGGCCCCGGTCCACCATCGTCACCAGCGCGTTCGCGCGGACGGCCGCGGTGTCGGCGCCGAGGTCGATCAGCGCCGCGCCGAGAAGGTGCTGGGTGGCGCTCTTCGTCGAATGGATGCGCGCCGCCTGGGTGACCAGGGCGTCGATGCCCTCGGCGAGCCCGCCGGGCGTCCGGGCCGTCGCGTCCGCGGTGAAGATCCCGCGCAGGTCCTCGTAGCGGCCGTCGTCGAGACAGGCGGCGAGCCGCTGCACCAGCTGGTCGATCTCGCACCGATCCGTCAGGTTCCGGCTCATGTCGACTCACATTCGTTGGATTCACCAATGTTGGCACCGCCAACGATAGCGTAGAATCGTGGGCTGCACCAACTGTTGACTAGGATCGCGACGTGGACAGTGCATCGGCGCCCGCCCGGCTCCGGGCCAGGCCCAGTTGGCTCCTCAACCAGGCCGCCCTGCCCGCGCAGCGGCTCGTGGCCGACGGGCTCGCGACGGTCGGCGCCCGCCGCCCGCACTTCTCGGTACTCGCCGCACTCGACGAGTTCGGGCCGGCCAGCCAGGCCGCGCTGGGGCGGCGGTGCGGCATCGACCGCAGCGACATGGTCGCCCTGGTCAACGACCTCGCCGCGGCGGACCTGCTCCGGCGCACCCCCGATCCGCAGGACCGCAGGCGCAACGTCATCGCGATCACCGAGGCCGGCCGCGAACACCTGCACACGCTGAACCGGCTGCTGGACGAGACCCAGGAGGAGCTGCTCGCCCCGCTGTCGGCCGCGGAACGCGAGCAGCTGGTGCGGATGCTGACCGCGGTCGTCGACCACCACGGGCGTGCGCGCTGACCCCGGACCGTGCGCGGTTCGTCAGTACCGGCGCCGCCCCGGCCGCCGCCGGAGGCGGGCACCCCAGCACGCCGTGTGCCAGTGCCTGCGGTCCTCGACCGACCCCCACTCGCCGGACGGCCAGGTGACCAGGTGGCCGGTGCCGGCCGGAATGAGCTGGTCACAGCCCGGGCAGCGGTAGTCCTTCCCCGAGGACGAGCCCGGGACGCTGCGCACCAGCCAGTCCCCGTCCGGGCCGGACTCCGCACGCGTCAGCGCCGCCGAGCGCAACGGAACGTGCGCGTCGACGGCACGTGCGGAGCGCCGCGGCCGGTTGGAACGGGGCATGGCAGCTGCTAACGCGCGGCGTGGTCCCGGAAGCCGTGGCCGGTCTTGCGGCCCAGCCGACCCGCCGTGACCAGGTGTTCCAGCAGCGGCGCCGGCGCGAACCCGGACAGCCGGAACTCCTGGAACAGCGACCGCTCGATGGCCAGCGACACGTCGAGCCCGACGACGTCGAGCAGCTCGAACGGCCCCATCGGCAGCGCACAGCCGGTCTTCATGGCGGCGTCGATGTCGTCGGCGGTGGCGTAATGCGCCTCGAGCATCTTCACCGCGTCGTTGAGGTACGGGAACAGCAGCGCGTTGACGATGAAGCCCGCCCGGTCCCCGCACGACACCGGCACCTTGCCCAGCCGCGCGCACAGCGCGAGCGCGGTGGCGGCGACGTCGCGCCCGGTGGTGATCGTGGAGACGACCTCCACGAGCTTCATCGCCGGAGCCGGGTTGAAGAAGTGCAGCCCGACCACGTCCTGCGGCCGGGACGTCGCCGCGGCGCACTCCACGACCGGCAGCGACGACGTGGTGGTGGCGAGGATCGCGCCCGGCTTGCAGATCTCGTCGAGCGCGGCGAACACCGCCCGCTTCACGTCGAGCTCCTCGGCCACGGCCTCGATGACGAGATCGACGTCGGCGAAGTCCTCCAGGCGGGTGGTGCCGGTGATCCGGGCGAGCGCCGCCTCGCGCTCCGGCTCGGTCAGCCGCCCGCGGACCACGGCCTTGTCGAGCGCCTTGCGGATCCCGGCGACCGCGGTATCCACCTTCGAGTCGCTGCGGCCCCGCATGACGACGTCGAGGCCGGCCTTCGCGAGCACCTCGACGATGCCCGACGCCATCGTGCCGGTGCCGAGCACGCCCACGCGCTGCACGTCCCGGACCGGGACGTCCTCGGGCACGGTGCCGGACGGCGTCAGCGCGTCGGGCACGACCTCGGAGCTGTGCGGCTTGGCGTAGGTGTAGAAGCCGCGACCGGTCTTACGGCCGAGCAGCCCGGCGGTCATCATCTGCTTGAGCAGCGGCGTGGGCGCGTGCAGCGGGTTGCGCGACTGCCGGTACATCGTCTCGAGGATCTCGTAGGACGTGTCGAGGCCGATCAGGTCGAGCAGCGCCAGCGGGCCCATCGGATAGCCGCAGCCGTAGCGCATGGCGGCGCCGAGGTCCTCGCGGCTGGCGTAGTGCGCCTCGTACATCCGCGCCGCGTGGTTGAGGTAGCCGAACAGCAGCGCGTTGGCGATGAACCCGGCCCGGTCGCCGATGACGACCGGCACCTTGCCCAGCGACTCGGCGAAGGAGCGCATGTCGTCGACCACGTCCGGCTCGGTGACGACGGTGCGCACCAGCTCGACGAGCTTCTGCACCGGGGCCGGGTTGAAGAAGTGCATCCCGACGACCTTGCTGGGCCGCCCGGTGCGCACCGACAGCTCGGTGACCGACAGCGAGGAGGTGTTCGACGCGAGGATGACGTCGGGCCGGCAGATGCGATCCAGGTCCGCGAGCATGCGACCCTTCAGCTCCAGGCTCTCCGGCACGGCCTCGACGACGAGATCGGCGTCGGCCAGGTCGGCCAGCGACGTGGTGGTGGTGATGCGCCCCAGCAAGGCGTCCGCGTCCTCCTGGCTGAGCTTGCCGCGGCCGACCGCGCGCTCGGTGGACGTCTGCAGGTGCGCGCGCCCCCGCTCGACCGCGTCGGTGTCCACCTCCGCGGCGATCACCTGCAGCCCGTTGCGGGCGAACACCTCGACGATGCCGGCACCCATCGTGCCCAGGCCGACGACGCCGACCGTCCGGAACTCGCGTGTCACCCGTCTACCTCCCGCAGTCGCTGAGGGATCCTCGCGCGGATCCTCCCATCCGCCGGCGCTCCAGTGGGGCGCCTGTGACGCCTACCTCCCGTGCCGGAACCGGATGATCCCGACCAGCGCCCGCATCCCGCCCGCGGTCCGCGCGAAGCTCGTCACCGGGATGGGCAGGGCGAACCGCTGCCGCGCCACCGCCTGCGGACGGGTGAACTCGCGCAACCCGTCCTCGCCGTGGATGCGGCCGAAGCCGGAGTCGCCGACTCCACCGAAGGGCAGTGCGGGGATCCCGGCGAACGAGATGATGCCGTTGATCGCGACCATCCCGCACCGCAGCCGGGCGGCGATCTCCTCGCCGCGGGCTTTGGCGAACACCGTGGCGCCCAGCCCGTAGCCGGTGGCGTTGGCGCGGCGGACGGCCTCGTCCACGTCCGGCACCCGGTTGACGACGAGCAGCGGCCCGAACGTCTCCTCGGTGACGGCCGCGCTGTCCTCGGGAACGTCGACGATCACCACCGGCTCGACGAACGGCGGGCGCACCGACTCCGCACCGCCGACGACGGCCCGGCCGCCGCGGGCGAGCGCGTCCTCGACGTGGCGGCGCACGACGTCGGCCTGCGCGGGCATCGTCATGGGCCCGAAATCACCGGTGGAGCCCGCCCGCAGCCTGCTCGCCTTCGCGGTGACCCGCGCGACGAACTCGTCGGCGACGGTGTCGACCACGTACACCCGCTCGACACCCACGCAGGTCTGGCCCGCGTTCGACATGCCGCCCCACACGGCCGCGTCGGCGGCGGCCTCGAGGTCGGCGTCGGCGTCGACGATCAGCGGGTCCTTGCCGCCGCACTCGATGAGCACCGGGGTGAGCGACTCGGCGCAGGTGGCCATCACCCGCTTCCCGGTGACCGTCGAGCCGGTGAAGGCGATCTTGCCGACGCCCGGGGCCCGGCACAGCGCGGCGCCGGTCTCCCCGAAGCCCGTGACGACCTGGAACAGCGGTCTGCCGTCGACGATCTCGGCGAGCGAGTCGGCGAGCGCCACCCCGACGCCGGGCGTGAGCTCGCTGGGTTTGAACACCACCGCGTTGCCCGCGGCGAGGGCGTAGGCGATCGATCCCATCGGCGTGAACACCGGGTAGTTCCAGGGGCCGATCACGCCGACGACGCCGATCGGCACGTACGCCAGGCTGGCGGCCTGGTTGCCCATCAGCAGGCCCGAGGAGACCTTGCGCCGCCTCAGCACCTTCTCGGCGTGCTTCGCGGCCCAGTCGAGGTGGTCGACGGCCAGCACGAGCTCCAGCCGCGCGTCGTCGAGGGGCTTGCCGGTCTCGTCGGCGACGACGTGGGCGAGGTCGTCGAGCTTGCGGACCAGCACCTTGCGCCACTCGCCGAGCCTGCGGCGGCGCTCGGCGAACCCGAGGTCCGCCCACCACTGCGCGGCCTGGGCGGCCCGGGCGACAGCGGCCTCCACGGCGGCGGCGTCGTGCACCGGGTGGGTGCCGACGACGTCGCCCGTGCGCGGGTCGAGCGACTCGAACGTGGCGGGCTCAGTCGGCGCCTCGGCTGCGGTCATTACCCAAGAGTAACGGCGTCGCGGACCGCCGCACCTATCCCTCGCGTGGCGGGGGGATCGGCCCGGGCCCGGACGGGGGCACCCGCACCTCGCAGGGCGTGTTCGCGCCCGCAAGCCGCCGATCCGTGGTCACCAGCGGGCAGTCGAGCTCGTCGGCCAGAGCGACATACAGCCCGTCGGCGACCCGGATGTGCTCGCGAAGGGCGAACGCGCGGCGGACGTGGGCCGCGGAGGGCGTGACCAGCTGCTGGGGTGTACCGAGCGCCGCATCGAGGGCGATCCTGGCCTTCTCGGGCGTCAAGACTCCGGCACGCACGAGCCGCGCAAGCGCCGAGAGAACTTCCGCTGGCTGATGGGACGGAGCGGCAACATCCTCCTCGTCCAGCAGTCCGAGGATCCAATCCGCGTTCTTCTGAGCCAGGACGACGTCGACGAGGGCCGAGGCATCCAGAACGATCACTCGCCGAACTCCGCGCGGACCTCGTCGAGGAGGGCAGCGGAGTCGACAACCACGTCAGCAGGGCGTGGCAGCGCACGCATCCGAGACACCCACTCCTTGCGGTCCGACGTGCGGATAGCCCGCTCGACCGCATCCTGGGTCAGCGCCGACAGCGGGAGCTTGCGCTCCTGCGCGGCACGGTAGAGGTCGTCAGGCAGGTAGACGCTGACCTTGGGCATACCCCCAGAGTACCCCCATCGTCTAGAACAGCCGCAGGTCGTCGGACTCCACGCCGCGCAACGCGTTGTAGTCGACGACCACGCAGCGGATCCCACGGTCCTCGGCGAGCGTGCGCGCCTGCGGCTTGATCTGCTGTGCGGCGAACACCCCGGCCACCGGCGCGAGCAACGGATCGCGGTTCATCAGCTCCAGGTACCTCGTGAGCTGCTCGACGCCGTCGATCTCCCCGCGGCGCTTGATCTCCACGGCCACGCTCCCGGCGTCGGCGTCGCGGCACAGCAGGTCGACCGGCCCGATCGCCGTCATGTACTCCCGCCGGACCAGCGTGTACCCCTCGCCCAGGACGGCGGGGTGTGCCGCGAGCAGCTCCTGCAGGTGCGCCTCGACGCCGTCCTTCACCAGGCCGGGGTCCACGCCCAGCTCGTGCCGGGTGTCGTGCAGCACCTCGTCGATGGTGATGACGAGCGACTCGTCGGCCTTGTTGCGCACCGTCCACACCCCCGGCTGCTCCTCCAGCCAGCAGGGCGGGCTCATCCAGTTCAACGGCTTGTAGGCGCGGTCGTCGGCGTGGATCGACACCGAGCCGTCGGCCTTGACCAGCAGCAACCGCGGCGCCATCGGCAGATGGGCGGTGAGCCGGCCGACGTAGTCCACCTGGCAGCGGGCGATGACGAGACGCACGACGGCGAGCGTAGGGGCAACCCACGGGCACCGGGCGTTCCCCCGCCCCGACCCGGCGTCGGCAAGGTGGCCACACTGCCGTCCAGTGGCGGTATGGCCTTGCCGGCGTTCGCGGCGGCGCGGGCGGGCGCTCAGGGTGGGGCGTTGCGCTCGGCCAGCGCCGTTCCCGCGGCCGCCAGGGCGGCGCGCAGCTCCGGCGGGTGCAGTGCCTCTACATCCCCGCCGAGCCCGGTGAGCTGGGACGCGGCCACCTCCACGGCCTCGACGTCGAGCTCGACCTCGCGCCATCCCTCGGCATCCGGGGGTCCGGCGGTGGCGACGGCCCGCAGCGCGGCGTCCGGGTCGGTGACGTGCGGCAGCAGCCGCAGTCCGCGCCGCCCGAGCCGCAGCCGGACGGTCTCCCGCAGCAGGGTGCCCTCGAACCGGCTCGCCGCGTCGGCCCACCAGCCGACGAGGTCGAACTCCTCCGGCCGCTCGAACGTCTCCCCACTCGGCTCGGCGGCGACGATCCGGTCGACCCGGTAGGTGAGCAGGTGCCCGCTGGCCGAGCGCGCCGCGAGGTACCAGGTGCCGGCCTTGAGCACGAGGCCGAGCGGGTCGATCGTCCGCTCCACCTCGTCGTCGCGGCGGCGGTAGGAGATCCGCAGCCGCCGCTGCTCCCACACCGCCTCGGCGACCGCGGCCAGCTGCGTCACCTGGTGCGGCGTGTGGAACCAGCCGGGGGCGTCCAGATGGAACCGCTCGGCGACGGTGCGGGCGTGCTCGCGCATCTCCGCGGGCAGGGTCGCGAGGACCTTCGCCTGCGCGCCGGCCAGTGCCGCGCTCATCCCGAGCTCGGCGAGCACCTGCGGGGCCCCGACGGCGAAGATCGCCGCTGCCTCCTGCGCCGTGAGCCCGTCGAGGCGGGTGCGCCAGCCATCGATCATCCGGATGCCACCGCCGCGGCCCGGCTCGGTGAACAGCGGCACGCCGGCCGCGGAGAGCGCCGCGACGTCGCGGTAGATCGTGCGCTCGGACACCTGCAGCTCCCGGGCCAGCTCGGCGGCGGTCGCGCTGCGGCGGCGCTGCAGTGTGAACAGCAGGGTGACCAGCCGGGACGCGCGCACCCCGCGATGGTGCCCGATCCGGGCACCGGGCACCGTAGGGACGTGGAGACGCTCAGCAGTCGCCAGGTCTACGCGAACAACTGGATGACCGTGCGCGAGGACGCCGTGCGCAGGCCCGACGGCACAGACGGCATCTACGGGGTGATCGACAAGCCCACCTACGCCCTGGTCATCCCGCGCGACGGCGACCGGCTGCACCTCGTCGAGCAGTTCCGCTACCCGGTGCGCCGCCGCCGCTGGGAGTTCCCGGCCGGTACGGCCCCGGACCGCGCCGAGGTCGACCCGGCCGACCTCGCCGTCCAGGAGCTCGAGGAGGAGACCGGGCTGCGCGCCGGACGCTTGGAGCTGATCGGGCATCTCGACGTCGCGCCCGGCATGTCCAGCCAGACCGGCACCGTCTGGCTGGCCACCGACCTGACCGCCGGTCCGACCCGCCGGGAGGCCACCGAGCAGGACATGCGCGCCGCGTGGTTCACGGCGCAGGAGTTCGAGGCCATGGCCGCCCGCGGCGAGATCACCGACTCCCAGAGCCTCGCGGCCTACCTGCTCCTCACCCTGCACGACCGGCGGCGCGGCGCCTGACAGCGGCTGCCCTTGACCGGGTTCGGCCCACCCCGGCACGCTCCCCCGCCATGGATCTCCGCGAGACCGACGAGCAACGACTCCTGCGCTCGTCGGTGGCCGCGATGGCGGCGAAGTACGGCCACGACTACCTGATGGGCAAAGCACGCAGCGGCGGCAAGACCACCGAGCTGTGGGCCGATGCCGGCGCGTCCGGCTACCTCGGCGTCGCCGTCCCCGCGGAGTACGGCGGCGGGGGCGCCGGCATGGTTGAGCTCGCCATCGTCGCCGAGGAGATCTCGGCGGCGGGGTTGCCCGCTGCTGCTCATCGTCGTCTCGCCGGCCATCGCCGCCACGGTGATCGCCACGTCCGGGACCGCGGAGCAGAAGGAGCGCTGGCTCCCCCGGTTCGCCGACGGCTCGGTGCGGATGTCGTTCGCCATCACCGAGCCGGACGCGGGTTCGAACTCCCACCGCATCACGACGACCGCGCGCCGCGAACCCGGCGGTGGCTGGCGGCTCTCGGGCACGAAGGACTACATCTCCGGTGTCGACGAGACCGACGCGACGCTGGTGGTCGCCCGGCTGGAGGACGCCGCCTCCGGGACGCTGCGTCCCGCGATGTTCGTCGTGCCCACCGACACGCCGGGCATGACCTACCGCCCGATCGAGATGGCGATCAGCTCGCCGGAGAAGCAGTTCACCGTCCACTTCGACGACGCCCTGCTGCCGGCCGACGCGCTGGTGGGCGGCGAGGACGCGGGTCTCGCGGCGCTGTTCGCGGGGCTCAACCCGGAGCGGATCGCGGTCGCGGCGTACTCGAACGGGCTGGCCCGCTGCGCCCTGCGCAAGGGCGTGGGCTACGCGAAGGACCGCACGGTCTGGGACGTCCCGATCGGCGCCCATCAGGCCGTCGAGCTGGCCAGGCTGGCGACCACCCGCGCCGCGTGGCTCTACGACGAGCGCGACCCCGGTGCGGGCGAAGCGGCGAACATCGCCAAGTACGCCGCCGCCGAGGCCGCGATCAACGCGGTCGACGCCGCCGTGCAGGCCCACGGCGGCAACGGGATGTCCGTCGAGTACGGCGTCGGCACGCTGATCGGCGCCGTGCGCGCGGCCCGCATCGCACCGGTGAGCCGGGAGATGGTCCTCAACTACATCTCCCAGCACACCCTCGGCCTGCCGAAGTCCTATTGAGGCCCACTGATCAGCCCAGCCGCAGCGGCAGCCGCGCGAGCCGCCGCATCCCCGGCATCGGCATCCATTCCGGCTCGGCGTCGAGCGCGAGCCCGGGGTGGCGCTCGACCAGGGCGCGCAGCGCCACCTCCCCCTCCTGCCGGGCGAGCGCGGCCCCGAGGCAGTAGTGGGCGCCGTGGCCGAACCCGACGTGCCCCTCGCCGCGCCCGGCCGGCCGGCGGGTGACGTCGAGCCGGTCGGGTTCGGGGTACTCGCGCGGGTCGTGGTTGCTCGACACCAGCACCGGCTGGACGATCTCGCCCGCCCGGATCAGCTGCCCGCCGACCTCGACGTCCTCGGCCGCGAAGCGGATCCGGGTGGCGAGCACCGGCCCGCCCCAGCGCATCAGCTCGTGCACCGCGCCCGGTCACAGCGACGGGTCGGCCCGCAGCAGCTCGAGCTGGTCGGGGTGGCTGAGCAGCGCGAGCGCGCCGTCGCCGATCAGGTGCGCCGTGGTCTCGTGCCCCGCGAGCACGAGGGTGATCACCATGGTCACCATCTCGACGTCCGACAGCCGGTCGCCGTCGTCCTCCTGCGCGCGGATCAGCCCGGTGAGCAGGTCGTCGCCCGGCTCCTCACGGCGTCGGCGGATCAGGTCGTGGACGTGGTCGACCATGTCGCGCAGCGCCCCGGAGAACGTCTCCGGGTTCATGGCGAACAGCGCGTTGCCCCACTCCCGCCAGGACGGGCGGTCGGCCTCCGGCACCCCGACGAGCTCGCAGATCACGGTGATCGGGAGCGGGTAGGCGTACTCCGCGACCAGGTCGGTCGGGGACGTGAGGCCGTCCAGCAGCGCGTTCGCGATCGCCTCCACCCGGGGCCGCAGCTCGCTCACCCGGCGCACCGTGAACGCGCGCGACACCAGCTTGCGCAGCCGGACGTGGTCGGTCCCGTCCATGTCGAGGATGGATCCGGTCACGTAGGCGGCGAGGTCGGCGGGGACGCCGAAGCGCTCCATCAGCACCTTGTCGCGCACCCGGCCGACGTCGACGCCGGGCACGGAGCCCGGCTTGTTGACGAACCGCGGGTCGGCGAGCACCGCGCGGACGTCCTCGGCCCGCGTCACGAACCACGCCGGGCTGCCGTCCATGGCCCGCCCCAGGACGACCGGCGCCTGCTCGCGGAGCGCTCCGTAGCCGCCGTAGGGGTCGGCGATGAGATCCGGGTTCATGAGGTCCGGTTCGACGGACGGGGTCGCGGTCATGTCTGGCTCCGTTTCCGGTGCCGCTCGCCCCGGGGCCGCGCAGATGCTGGCTACGCAAGCTCCGCTCAGCGGACGCGGCGGCGCCACTCGTGGTCGATGTCCTCGATGAGTGATCGGTAGAGCTCGGCGACGACGGGCGCGAGGCGCTCGAGCTCGGCGGTCGGCGGTTCCGGGACCTGCAGCGCGGCGGCGACGGCGTGCTCCAGGAGCGCGCCGCGCGCGTCCGCGTCGAGATCCGCACCGCCCACCGACATCCCGTCGACGACGAAGAAGCCGGTCCCGATGGCGGCGAGGGTGTAGCGCAGGGCCTCGACCGAGAGGTCGCTGCGCAGGCACCCGGCCTCCTGGAGCAGCCGCAGGTGCTCGCCGAGCGTTTCCTCCCGGCGTGCGGCGAGCCCGCCGAGGGTGTCGGTGGCCTCGTGCACGAGCCTGCCGAGCACCTCGGCGTCGGCGAAGTACAGCGACCGGGACACCGGGTCGGCCGTGAGCTCCCGGTAGACCGACCGGGTCACGCGCGCCGGCAGCACGTGCTCCGGGTCCGCCGCGATCCGGTCCGCCATCCGCTCGACGACCCGGCGGTGGACCCGCAGCAGCACGGTGAGGAACAGCGCGTCCTTCGTGCGGAAGTGCAGGTAGACGGTGCCCTTGCCGATGCCGGCCTGGCGGGCGACGTCGTCGATCGTGACGCGCTGGTAGCCCCAGCGC
Organism: Pseudonocardia nigra; assembly: GCF_019396355.1. Lineage (GTDB taxonomy): Bacteria > Actinomycetota > Actinomycetes > Mycobacteriales > Pseudonocardiaceae > Pseudonocardia > Pseudonocardia nigra. The sequence continues at coordinate 1,156 of NZ_JAHKRK010000142.1, read as the reverse complement.
ACGAGCAGCTCCGCCGCCGTGGCGAGCAGGCGATCCACCCGGGTTCCCGCCACGTCCGGCGCGGCCATCGACACCTCCTGACTTCGTGACCAGATTCGCCGATCTGGTCATACGGTCAGCGTAGGAGCAGCCCGGGGTCGGCACAAGGACGATTCCGCCGGCGGTCGGGAGCCCTGTCCGGGCCGCGCTCGCCCGGCTACCGTTGCCGGCATGGCCGACTACGAGCACCTGCTGGTCAAGCAGGACGGGGACACGGTCCGGATCACGATGAACCGCCCCGAGCGACGCAACGCGCTCTCCGAGCCGCACCTGCGGGAGCTGCTCCACGCGTTCGAGACGGCCGGGCGCTCCGACGCCACCGGCATCGTGCTCGGCGCGGAGGGCAAGGCGTTCTCCGCGGGGCACGACTTCGCCGACGTGGCCGCGCGCGACCTCGCGGGCGTCCGCGACCTGCTGCAGCTGTGCACCCGGGTGATGCGCACGATCCAGGAGGTGCCGCAGGTCGTGATCGCCCGCGTCCAGGCGATTGCGACGGCGGCCGGGTGCCAGCTGGTGGCGTCCTGCGACCTGGCCGTGGCCGCCGAGTCGGCCTCCTTCGCGCTGCCCGGCGGCAAGGGCGGCTGGTTCTGCCACACCCCCGCCGTGCCCGTCGCCCGGAACGTCGGGCGGAAGCGACTGATGGAGCTGGCACTCACCGGCGACCCGGTCGACGCGGCCACGGCCGCCGAGTGGGGCCTGGTCAACTACGCCGTGCCCGACGCCGAGCTGGACGCCCGCGTCGACGACCTGCTCGCCCGGGCCACCCGCGGCAGCCGGTTCGGGAAGGGCGTGGGGAAGCAGACCCTCTACAGCCAGCTCGACCGGCCCGAGGCGGACGCCTACGCGATCGCCGTCGAGGTGATGGCGGCGCTGTCGCAGAGCCCCGGCGCGCGCGAGGGCATGGCGGCGTTCCTGGAGAAGCGCAAGCCGGAGTGGCCGGACTGAGCACGTCGTACCGCGCGAACGGCACCTTCGTCCGATAGGTCTGCCCGAAAGGTGACATGTGGCGGGACCCCCTCGGCACGGAAACATCGGTCCCGTGGGAACCAGACCGTGGTTCTGATGGTGCTCGAGGAGGTCCCGATGGCGATCGTAGGCGGGTTGGATCTGCACCGGA
>NZ_JAHKRK010000141.1 GCF_019396355.1 Pseudonocardia nigra | reverse complement strand
ACGCGGGCGCCCTCCCGGGCGCTCCTTGACCCCGCCGCCTACCTCGACGCGCCCAAGAACAGTCGGAGAGCCAACGAAGAAAAGATCAACTACAACAACAGGGGGTTGACCGGCCCCGCTCCTTCAGGGACGTTACAGTACGGAGTGGTGGGGGAAGGCCCACAACGACTCCTGCACCTGAGTACTTTCGGCAGCGATGATCGGGTGAGCGACCGGAAGTCAAGCCAGAGCCTGCAGCTCAACATAGAACAGGCTCGCCAGCTGGTCGAGATCATCGAGATGGTGTTCCCAGAGATGCGTCGATAATGCGGGGGTACTGAGCTCTCTGAACGGTTGCCGATGATCAGTTGGGCTGATTGGCGGTATGCTTCCGGAAGAGTCGAGCCGGCTTCCCGACACTGCCCCGGCTCACCTCCGGCGTCTCCCGAAGCTGATCGATCATCCGCCGCCGGAACGTGTCCTTCTGCAATGACGTGCCCAACACTGCCTCGTGCACCCGCTGCAGCTCGAGCAGCGTGAACTCCTGACCCGCGAGCCCCCGCGGGTCGGGGCGTTCCCGGTATTCCGCGCGCGCCCACTCGACGGCCGCCTCGACGATCTCGCGGTGGTCGAAGGCCAGTTCCGGTAGCTCGTCGACCGGCACGAGCGAGGCGGTCCTCGTCTCCAGCGTCCGGGCCGGGACGAGGTCCACGTGCGCCACGCTCATCACTCGGCCCCGGCTGTCCCGGTCGAGCCCGTCGAACACTCGCAGCTGCTCCGGCTCCTGCCCGGCCACGCCCGCCTTGTCGCGCAGTGCCCGCAGCGCCGCGTCGCGGAGCCTCTCGTCGATCCGCACGAACGTTCCGGGCAACGACCAGGGCCCGTCGTCCTTCTCGTGCAGCAGCACTGCCTGACGGTCGTCGACGACCGTCAGGAGGGCCACGTCCACGGCGATCGAGGGGTGCGGGTAGTCGGCCAGCGCTCGGCCGGAGGAGTCGAGCCACATCACGCTCGACAAGTTAGCGCACTTGTGCTCTTATTGGTTAGCGCAAGAGCGCGCTAACTGGAGGGGTGGGCGATGCAGCAGGCGGACGTGCACGTGGGCAACCCGGTCGTGCGTGGGGCGTTGACCGTGTTCCCGGTGTTCAACGGAGCGGCGGTCGAGCAGCGGGGGATATGAGCTGCACGGCCCGGCGATAGAGGTGACGGAGCGGGCCGGTTCGACGATCGTCGGCGAGCTGGTGGTCACCAACACCGGGCTGGAGCCTGCGCTCGTGTTGGAGGGGGAGTTGCTCGAGGGTGGCCGGCAGCACCGGGTCGCGGCCCGGTCGGTCGTCGTGGAGCCGGGCCGCTCGGCGGTGCTCGAGGTGCGGTGTGTGGAGGAGGGGCGCTGGGGCGGTGCCGGCGGGCACGTCCGTGGCGGTCGGCGGGCGCCGGTCCGGGTGCGCGCTGCGACCGGACAGCACGAGGTGTGGGACCGGGTGCGCCGCTACGGCGACAGCGCGACCGCCTCGCTCCTGGAGACGACCCGCGGTGCCGACGCACAGGCTGCTGCGCTGGTGCGGGAACTGCGGCTGCTGCCGTTCCAGAGCGGGGTGCTGATCGGGATCGGTGGGTCGCCCGTACTGCTGGAGGTCTTCGACTCCCCGCTGACGCTTGCGCAAGTGTGGGACGGGCTGCTGCACGCCGCCGCGGTCGATGCCGTCGGCCGGCCTGCGGTGACCACGCCCGGACGGCGGGCGCGGTGCTTCGCAGAGGAGGTGAAGCGCGTTCCGCGGAACGCGCACGGGCATGGCGCGACGGGCGAAGCGCGCGTGTCGGTACTCGGCTGGCGCGGCCGGGCCGTGCAGACGGTCGCGATCAACCCGCGGCACGAGCTGGTGACGGCATGAACCTGGACCGCGCGGTCGGCGTGCTGCTCGGCGCCGCAGCAGGGGACGCGCTCGGCGTGCCCTACGAGTACGGCAGCCGTCCCCTGCCCGGCCCTGGCGAGGAAGCGCGGATGCTCGGCGGCGGGCTCGGCGGGTATGCGCCCGGGCAATGGAGTGACGACACCGAGATGGCGACGGTGATCGCCGAGGCCGCCGCGACCGGAGCGGATCTGCGCGAGGAGGCAACCCTGGACCGGATCGGCGCCCGGTTCCTTCGCTGGTACGCGCACGGCCCGGCGGACGTCGGCACCCAGACCCGCGCGGTGCTGCGGCCGTTGCGGGGGACGCCGGAGTCGGGAGCGGCGGAACGGATGCGGGCCCGAGGAGTCGAGCTGCACGCGCGAACCGGCCGGAGCGCGGGGAACGGCTCGCTGATGCGCACCGCACCGGTCGCGCTGGCGCACCTCGGCGATCCCGACGCCATCGCCGAGGCGGCGCGGGCCGTCAGTGCGGTCACCCATTACGACCCGCAGGCCGGCGACGCGTGCGTGCTGTGGTGCCTGGCGATCGATCACGCCGTGCGCACCGGGGAGCTGGACGTGCGCGTCGGGCTCGGGCACGTCGGCCCGGAGTGGGCAGGCCTGCTCGACGAGGCCGAGCGGGCGACGCCGGATGCGCTCGCGCGGACGAACGGCTGGGTGGTGGCCGCGCTGCAGGGGGCGTGGTCGGCGATCGTCCACACCGACGGGCTCCAGGCCGGTCTGCAGGCCGCCGTCGCCGCCGGCGGGGACACCGACACCGTCGCCGCCATCGCCGGGGCGCTGCTCGGCGCCCGCTACGGCGGCAGTGCCGTGCCGGCCCGGTGGCGGCGAGTGCTGCATGGATGGCCGGGCCTGCGGGCCCGCGATCTCGCTCGGCTCGCGATCCTCGCCGCCCGCGGCGGTCGACCCGACGCGGACGGCTGGCCGAGTGGGCCGAGCCTCGACACCTACGTCGGCTCGTCAGAACAGATCGTTCCGCACCCGGACGATCGAGGCGTGCTGCTCGGCGCGGTCGGGGCCTTGCGCCCGGGCGTCGCCGACGCGGTGGTCAGCCTGTGCCGGCTCGGCGCCGCCGAGGCCCCGCTCGCAGGCGTCCCCGCGCCTGACCACGTCGAGGTGTGGCTCATCGACCGCGACGACGCGACCCTCGACCTCGGCGGCGTTCTCACCGACAGCGCCGGCCTGATCAAGGACCTGCGCGACGAGGGCAAGACCGTGTTCCTGCACTGCGCCTACGCCGAGACGCGTACCCCGGTGGTGGCCGCCGCGTACGGGGCGCTGATCACGGGCTCGTCGCGCGCATCGGCGCTGCGGCGGGTGGTCTACGTCCTGCCCACGGCCCGCCCCCGAGCGTCGCTGGTCGCCGGGCTACTCGCGGTGCCCGAGTGACCGCAGCAGCGCCTGGACCTGTGCCCACGCGGGCGAGTCCCGCTCGTCGGCCTCGGCTCCTGCGAGGTCGAGCAGCCGTTGTCGCAGCCGCTGCTCGGCTGGGCTCAGCCGGTGCCGGTAGCGGTCGTCGAGGAAGAATCCCAGTCCCTGGTCGGCGTGGGCGAGCAGGCAGTCCAGGAAGATCTCGAGCAGCCGTCCCCGTGCGGCGATGTCGGGCCCGTTCATGGCGATGAGGTCGAGGTCGTCGCCCCACAGGCGGGTGGTCAGCGGGTCGGCGGCGAGCAGGAGCGCGCTGCCGAGACGCGCCTCGCCGCGGACCGAGCGCGGCAGGACCTGGCGGACGTCGTGCATCAGCTCGTGAAAGTGGTCGTCGGCCAAGCCAAACCCGACGAAGAGCAGGTGCCGGGTCAGAAGCATGGCTTTCGCGATCGCGGAGAGAGCCTGCCGGGCGCGTCCGTAGCCGAGGTAGTCCTCGCGGGTCAGCACGATCGTCTCGGGGTGGGTGACCGTGCCGTGCAGCTTGAGCAGCCACCGCTCACCGGGTCGTACGGCCTCCTGCGGCAGGATCGCGGGAGGGCGGCCCGCGTCCGCCGACGCCTTCTCGTAGAGCGTGTCGTAGTTCAGCGTGACGGCCTCCCTGGTGGGCAGGCCGGAGAGGATCGCGGGAGCAAGCCCGTAGCGATCGGCGTCCGTGTGCCGCGCGACGGTCTCGTTGAACGCCCGGTTCCGTTGTTCGAACCGGTGGCGCAGGACGTGCGCCTGATCAAGAGCACCGAGCCTCCGGAACCCGTCGTGCTCGTCGGCAGGCAGGTCACTCTCCGCGAGCAGCTTCTCGAGCAGGCCACCCCAGGTCGGGAGGCCGGCGGACGCCGAGACGCCGGCCCCGATGAACGGCACGAGCTGCCCGGTCCGTGCCTCGTCCGCCAGGCGTTGCGCACGCCGAACGAGATCGTCGCCGAGCACCGCCCATGTGCCGGATTCCGCGCGCCGGAAGCTGTGGGCCAGCGCGAGATCGGCGGGGCTGCGGAGCACGAGCGCAACGTCGATGCCGGTCTCCCGCCCGACAATGCCGGCGACGTCGAGGATCCGACGCAGGATCGCCCCCCGCAGCCGATCGCCGCCACCGCCCGCAGATCCGAAGGCGGGCAAGGCGACGAGTGGAAAGCCACGGCGCTGACTCGCGGGACGGCGCTCGGCGCGGTCCCGGGCGGCATCGGCAGCGGCCTGGAGCGCGGCGGTCAGCGGCTCGACGACCTGCTCGGCGTCGCGGATCCCCTCGAACGGCACGGGGACGAGAACGGGCTGGGGAACGGCCGGGTGCCAGCGGGGGAGTACTAGCGCCCTGACCCGCTCGGCACGGAAGTCGTCGGCTTGGGGGCCGAGTGCTGCGATGGCGGCCCGCAGCCCGGGGACCGCCGCGTACCAGCCGTCGGTGACGTGCAGCGTCCGATCGGTCGGGAGCAGCCAGGAGTCGGCCGCGAGCCGGGTGACGTCGCCGGGTATGGCGAATACGTGTGGGGCAGCGGTAGTCGACACGACGTCTCCTTGGTCGATCACCTCGTCACGCTGTGGGAAGCGCCGATCCGATCCCGCCTCATTCCCCTCGGGCCTGAGATGGATGGTGCCGCGATCGAGTTGCACCGACACCCGCGAGACCCAGCCCTCGGGCCCGACACCCGCGTCGGGTTCGGCGCTACGCGACCACCCCGCGTCTCCGTCGACGGCATCGCGAAGGGGCTCGGCCACCGGCGGCGGAGGGGCGGGCTCGAAACGATAGCGGCTCTGCAGCCGTTCGACGTCCCCCGGCCTGCGGGTCACCACCGTTTCGATGAAGTACGTCGAGGGCCGCGGCGCGCCCCCGATCGTCCCACCGATCCAGCGCACGTCGATGAACCGGCCGAGTTCGGGGAACCTGTCGGCGATCGGTCGCGATCCGTGCGGACGGTGCTCTCGTCGTCGCCACCGATCACGCACCCGGTCATCCCGATTCAGAATGCGTCGGCGTCCCGGAGCCGTCCCGGTAGTGCGCATACAACGCCAGCGCGTCGTCGAGGTCGGGACGAGCAACCCTCGCCGCTTCCATCGTGACACCCCATTCGGCCCAGGAAAGGCGATCCGCGACGGTCGGCGTTGTCCCCGGATCGGGAAGGAAGTCGTCGTCGAAAGTGAGGGGAGGCCGGGTCGGTGGGCCGAGGACGTACTTCGCGCCACCGGGTTGTCCGGGCTCCTCCGGGCCGCCCAACGAGACCGTGACGAAGTGCCCTTCCGCGATCGCCGTCCACGAGGTGGTGTGCGCGTCGAGCTGCCGCTCCAGATCCTCGTGAGCCGAACGCTCTCGATCGCGGGCTTTGCCGACGGCTGCCGTGGCTCTGCTCCACGCCGTGATCGCCCCGTCTGCCGCAGCAGCGGCGCCGGTCGGCGGATGCACAGCGGGGCGGGGTGGAAGGGATTCCAGTCTCGGTGATGTCCAGCCCCGCGGCCGAGGCGCCCTCCCGAGCGCGATCCGGGTGGGCGCGGACGACGTCGAGTTCGTCGGCAAAGGTCTGGAACGCGTCGGCGGTTGTCCGGATCGACGCCGCGAGCGCCGATGCGTCCGCCGTGCCGCGACCGACGTGGCCGTAGAACGCCTCGCCTGCCGGACCCGACCAGACCGTCGTCGTGCCCTGGGCGTCGTGCAGAACGGCCGTTGACGTCTCGAGGGCCTTGGCGAGGGCCCTGACCCACTCGGCAGCAGACCGGCAGGCGGCGGTGTCTGGCTGCAGCTGGGTGTCCGGAGCCGCAGAGCTCACGGTCGCGCGCCCCGAAGCGTCGTGCCTGCCGACTCCCCTACGTCGGCGTAGGCCTCCGCACAACCCATGGCGGCGTTGCCTGTCGCGCCGATCGCCCCGGCGAACGACCCGAGGACGCCGGTCAGCCCGGCGAGTGCACGAGCCACGTGCGCCGTCGATGGCCCGACCTCCGGAACGGCGGGTGGTGTGTGGCGGGCCGAATTGAGGGTCGCGGCGCACTCGCGCAACTGGGCGTTGATGCCTCGTACGGCCTCGATCCGGACGGCGGCCTGCGTGCTGCTCGTCATGTCATTCCCCCGAGGCGATCACGACGAGCCGAGTGTAGGAGGGTGGGGCGATGCCGTGGGCCGTTTCGAGGCAACAACCGGGAGGGCTGACTCCGTGACCGACACCTACGACCTCGACCGCTTCGTCGACGCCCAGAACGGCGTCTACGACCAGGCGCTCGCCGAACTGCGCCGCGGCCGCAAGTCGAGCCACTGGATGTGGTTCGTCTTCCCCCAGATCGCGGGCCTGGGACACAGCCCCACCGCCCAGCACTACGCGATCTCCGGCCTCGACGAGGCCCGCGCCTACCTGGCGCACCCGGTCCTCGGGCCGCGGCTCGTCGAATGTGCCGGTGTCGTCGCCGCCATCACCGGGCGGACGGCGCGGGAGATCTTCGGCTCGCCCGACGACCTGAAGCTGCGCTCGTCGATGACGCTGTTCGCGCGGGCCGCCTCGGACGAGCCGGTGTTCCGGCAGGTGCTCGACCGGTTCTACGACGGAGCACCCGACGAGAAGACGCTCGAGCGGCTGTGACCTCGCCCGCGAACGGCCGTTTCGGGCGGCGCGGGCCCGGGAGCGCGGGCTAACCTCGTCGGGTGGTCCTCACCCGTCGGCTCCACGTCGACCACTGCACGCAGCGCGCGGCGGCCTGTCGTCCCTGACGACCCGCCGTCCGTTTTCCGCCTGCCCAGCCGAGGTTCTTCCGTGACCACGACCGCACCCACTCGCTCCTTCCTGGCGCCGTCTCCGACCAGCGCCGTCCCGCCCATCGCCGATCCGGCCAAGCCCGTGCAGTGGCGTCCGCTCGCCTCGATCGGTGTGCTCGGCGCCGCGCTCGTCACCTACGTCGCGCTCGCGCACGGCGCCCAGCAGGCCGTCCTGCTCGCACTCGGGGTCGGGCTCGGTGTCGCCCTGTTCCACTCCCGGTTCGGGTTCACCTCCGCCTGGCGGCAGCTCGTCGCCGTCGGCAACGGGGCCGGGCTGCGCGCCCACGCCGTGCTGCTCGGCACCACCGCCACGCTGTTCGCGCTCGTCATCGGCACCGGGACCGGGCTGTTCGGGTCGACCCCCGAACCGTCCGCCGGGCCGCTCGGCGTCGGGCTCGTGCTCGGGGCGTTCCTGTTCGGCATCGGCATGCAGCTCGGCGGCGCCTGCGCGTCCGGCACGCTGTTCGCCGTCGGGTCCGGGCAGGGCACCATCGTGCTGACGCTCTTCGGGTTCATCGCCGGCTCGGTGCTCTACACGTGGGGCTACCCGCTGGTCGACGACCTGCCGGCGCTCCCGGCCGTCGTGCTTGCCGATCACGTCGGCTGGTTCGGGTCGTGGGTCGTCACGATCGCGGCGCTGCTCGTCGTCGTGGCGATCAGCCGGGCCGTGCAGGCCCGCCGCAACCCGCCGCCCACCGGCGTGCCTCCGACCGCCCGCGGCGTGGCCCGGATCCTGCGGGGGTCCTGGCCGCTGTGGGTCGGCGGCGTTGCGCTGGCCGCGCTCGGGGGTGCCGTGCCGCTCGTCTCGGGCGGCGCCTGGGGCATCACCAGCGCGTTCGCGCTCTGGGGTGCCAAGGCGCTGCAGGCGATCGGCCTACACCCCGAGACGTGGGCCTACTGGCAGCAGCCCGGGCAGGCCAAGGCGCTGGCCGGCCCCGTGCTCGCCGACAAGACCTCGCTCACCGACATCGGCATCATGATCGGCGCCGCGGTTGCGGCCACCACGGGCGGCGCCTGGGTGCTGCACCGCTCCATCCCGTGGCGGACGGCGCTGGCCGCCGTGCTGGGCGGGATCATCATGGGCGTCGGCGCCCGGCTGGCGAGCGGCTGCAACATCGGCGCGTACCTCGCGGGGATCGCGTCGGGCAGCCTCTCGGGCTGGATCTGGGGCCTCGCCGCGCTCGCGGGCACGTGGATCGGGCTGCGTGGGCGGCGACTGTTCGGGCTGGCCAACCCCACGCCGACCGACGCCGTGTGCTGACCGCGCCCTGACTTAGCCGTCTCCGCGCCGGCGCCACCACCGGCGCGGCGGCTCCGGCTCGGGCGGAGGTGGCTCGGACGCCAACGCCAGCTGGGACGCCTGCCGGCTGAGCTCCTCCAGATGCGCCCGGACGTCGTGGTGCGCGGGGTCGAGCGCGACCTGCTCGGCCACCTCCGCGGCCTGCGACACCGCCTCTGAGAACGCGTTCCGTGCCGCCGCGAGCCGCTGCGAGATCCGCTTCGCCGGCTCCTCCCGCACCCGGAAGCGGGCCGGCTCGATCGAGTCGCCCACGGTCGCGAGGCGGCGCACCGCGTCGAGCTCCGCGTCGAGGCGGGCGGCGATCTCGTCGAGCCAGGTACGAGCCGGGCCGGCCGGCAGCGCCGTGGTGATCCGCCGGAACCGCCCGACGGAGGCCGCGCAGTCGGCCACGTAGCCGTTCCAGTACCGGGACAGGCGTGGTGGAGGCTCGGGTTGCGGACGCGGCACGGACGTCAGGGTGCCTCATCGCGGCCCGTGCAGCCGAACGGCCACGCGGTCCGGCGCCGCGGTGCGAGGGCGGATGGTTGGCTGGCATCGTCCCAGCGCCACGATCGTCGATAGCGAGGTCAATGATGACGGAGCCCGCAGGACTGCGCGGGAAGCTGACCGACTACGGCGACTCCGAGTTCGCCCTGTTCCTGCGCAAGGCGTTCATCAAGGGCGCGGGCTACAGCGACGACTCGCTGAACCGCACGGTCGTGGGCATCGTGAACACCGGGAGCGGGTTCAACCCGTGCCACGGCAACATGCCCCAGCTGATCGAGGCCGTGCAGCGGGGCGTGATGCTCGCCGGCGGGCTCCCGGTCGAGTTCCCGACGATCTCGCTGCACGAGAGCTTCGCGCAGCCGACGAGCATGCTGTTGCGCAACCTGATGTCGATGGACACCGAGGAGATGATCCGCGCCCTCCCGGTGGACGCGGTGGTGCTCATCGGCGGTTGCGACAAGACGGTGCCCGCGCAGCTGATGGGAGCCGCCTCCGCCGGGATCCCGGCCATCCAGCTCGTCACCGGGTCGATGCTCAGCGGCACCCACCGCGGACAGCGGGTCGGGGCCTGCACGGACTGCCGGGCCTTCTGGGGCCGCTACCGCAGCGAGGAGATCGACGACGCCGAGATCGCGGAAGTCAACTCGGCGCTGGCCCCGAGCGTGGGTACGTGCTCGGTCGCCGGCACGGCCAGCACGATGGCCTGCGTCGCGGAGGCCGCCGGGATCGCACTGCCCGGGAGCGCGACGCCACCCGCGGTGACCGCCGACCGGGTGCGGATCGCCGAGCTCACCGGCAGGCGGGCGACCCAGCTGGCGCACGAGGGCCTCACGATCGACAGGATCCTCACCGCGGACGCCATCGAGAACGCGCTGCGGGTGCTGCTGGCCGTCGGCGGGTCGACCAACGGGATCGTGCACCTGGCCGCGGTGGCGGGCCGGCTCGGCTACACGCTCGACCTCGCCCGGTTCGACGAGATGAGCGAGCAGACCCCGGTGCTGGTCGACCTGAAGCCCGCGGGCAGCCACTACATGGAGGACTCGTCCGACGAGATCCGTACCGGTCAGACCAGGTCCGCCATCCGGCGCGCGGTGGCCTGGAGCAGGGGTGCGTAGGTGAGCAGCTCGGTGCGGTCGACGGCGAAGGTGACCGTCGAGATGCTCACGCCGCCGCGCGGCGCGCCGGACCCGTCGAGGACCGCGGCCCCGATGCACCGCACCGTGGCCTCGTTCTCCTCGTCGTCGACGGCGTAGCCGCGCTCGCGCACGGCCGCCAGCTCGGCGTGCAGGGCGGGCAGGCCGGTGATGGTCGCCGGGGTCCGGGCCGGCATCCCCGCGGTCGCCGTGATCGTCTCCACCTCCTCGGAGGGGAGGTGGGCGAGGATCGCCTTACCGATGGCCGTGCAGTGCAGGAGGAACTGGCTGCCCACCCGGGACCGCATCTCGTACGGCTTGTCGCTGTCGACCTTGTGCAGGTAGACCGCGTGGTCGCCGACCCGCATCGCCAGGTGCACGGTGTTGCCGCCCGCGCCCTGCTGCAGCTCCTGCAGTGCCGGGCCGACCCCCGCCGAGACCACCGCGACGACCTGTGCGGCGAGGCCGCCCAGCCGGCTGCCGATCCCGTAGCGGCCCTCGCCGCCGGGCTCCACGAAGCCCTCCGCCCCGAGCATCGCCAGCAGCCGGTACGCCGTGGAGCGCGGGACCTCGGCGCGTTCGGCGATGTCCATGAGCCGGTGCGGCCCACCGGGGACGGCGAGCGCCTCCAGGATGCGCATCGCCTTCTCCACCGACGTCCCGTGCGGGCTCGACCGGCCCCGCCGGGGCGCCTCCTCCTCGGCAGCCGCCGTCACCGCATCACCTGTTCCGTTTAGTGGAACTCTCTGCCGCTTACTGCGACGAGCGCCCAACGTAAGTGGCCCCGGTCACCGTGTCAACGGGCGGCGAGGTGCGGGCCGATGCGGGCCAGAGCCGCGTCCACCCCGCGCTCGGCGGTCAGCGCGGCCGCGAGCAGCAGCCGCGCCTTCGCGCTGCCGAGCGGTCCGGCGGGGACGGCCCCGGCCGCGGCGAGGTCGGCCCCACCGCCGCCTCCGTAGTGCGCGACCGTGGGGCCGTCCGCGCACCGGGAGGTCACCAGGAGCGGGACGCCCGAGCGGAGGCAGTCGATCGCCTCGGTGAGGACGGCGGGGGTGAGGTTCCCGGCGCCGAGCGCCTCCAGCACGATGCCGCGCGCTCCGGCGGCCCGGCAAGCCGCGAGCTGGGTGCCGTCCGTGCCCAGGTGGACCGGCACGACGTCCACCCTGGCCGGTCCGCCGCGGAGCTCGTCGATCCGGAAGCCCGGCGGCCGCGCCGGCAGGTCGTCCGAGATCTGCACCTCGCCGCCGCGGACCTCGCCCAGCGGTCGCCCGTTGCGGGAGCGGAAGGCCTCGACCGACCGGGTGTGCGCCTTGGTGGCCCGACGTGCCGCGTGGATCCGCCCGGCGAACACCACGAGCACGCCGAGCCCGCGCGCCGCCGGGGCCGCCGCGACGGTCGCGGCAGCGACGCGAACGTGCCGCCGGTGGTGAGCACGCGCACCAGCGGGGCCGTCATCGCCGCGCTCCTGCCGTCGAGGCGGGGACCGTGGGCTTCGTGCGCCGCGCGGCGACGATGTAGTACAGACCGCCGGCGACGAGTCCCCCGGACAGCCAGGAGAAGTCCGTGCCGCCCATCGCGCGGGCGAGCGGGCCCTGCATGACGGGAACCAGGCCGTACTGCCAGGTCCAGCCGCCCAGGACGCCGAGCGCGAGCGCCACGAGCGCCCCCGTCCGGACCGACCCGTACGGGGACCGGTTGGGCTCGGCGTAGAGCGCTGCGACGTCGACGCGGCCGCGGCGGACCACGAAGTAGTCGACGAGCACGATCGCCGCCCACGGACTGATCCACACGAGGATGGACACCATCCAGTGGTCGAAGGCGTGCGCGAAGCTGTCGGCCTGGACGAACACGGCGAGCACCGCGGAGGCGACGAGCCCGGCGACCAGGGTGATCTTCCACCGCGCGATGCGCACGCCGATCGACAGCGCGGCGAGCGAGCACGAGTAGAGGTTGAGGATGTTGGTCGCGACCGGGCCGTGCATGATCAGCAGGAGCACCGGGACGGCCATCACCCCGAACGCCCCGACGACCAGCGTCGACGGGTCGCTGCTGCCGTCCGCGCTGGCCAGGCACGCGCCGAGCGCGGCGAGCCACACGGTGGGCACGTACATCCCGAGCGCCGAGGCCCAGAACACCGAGCGGCCGGACGCCGTGGGCCGCACGAACCGGCTGTAGTCGGCCGAGTAGGGGATCCAGGAGATGCCCCAGCCGATGCCGATGGCGGTGAGCAGTTGGGTGACGGCGGTGAGCTTCTCTCCCGGCGTGATGGCCGTGCGCCCGGTCCAGTCGACCTCGGTCCCGGCCAGCGCGAGGACCGTCATGATCACCATCACGACGACGGTCGCGGGCACGGTGTACTTCTCGAACGTCCGGATCGCGTAGAAGCCGTAGAGCGCGAGACCCAGCTGCACCACCATGATCACGGCGGCGACCAGGTACTCCAGGCCACGGCCGCCCGTGATCCCGAGCTGCTCGAGTACGGCGAGCACGAGGTCGAGCACCACCCAGGTGTTCACGCCCACCCACGCCATCGTCAGCAGGCCCTGCACGACGCCGGGGACGACCGCGCCGCGGCGGCCGAACGGGCGCGACCGAGCACCATCTGGTTCACGGCCGTGCGGTGGCCGATCACGTTGAACGCGCCGAACACCGCGCAGCCGACCACGTTGCCCAGCGCGACCACGACGAGCGTCTCGACCAGGCTCAGCCCGAGCGTGATGCCCAGCGCCCCGAGCACCCAGTTGATCGGGGCGATGTTCGCCCCCGCCCAGATCCAGAACTGCTCCCACGGTGTCGAGTCGCGGCTCGCATCGGGGATCGGCTCGATGCCGTGCGCGTCGAACGGAACGGCCTCGGCTGATTCGGCAGTGGACATCCTTGTCGCCCTCTCGCTCGGAGGTGCATGACACAACCAGTCCGGGACCACGGCGTGGAGTAGCGGAACATCTAGGTATTCGGCCTGGCGGTGGATAGGTTCACAACGTGCTGACGCTGCGCGCCCTCCTGGCCGATCCCACATTGGAGCTGCGCCTGCTCGTGGCAGGCGGGCCGGGCGCGCTCGACGACGAGGTCGTGTGGGTGCACAACACCGAGCTGCCGGACCCGTCGCCCTACGTGCGCGAGCGCGAGCTCGTGCTCACCAACGGCCTCTGGCTCGAGGGGGAGCGGCCTGCCGACCCCGCGCAGTTCGTCGCGAACATCCGGCGGGCGAGCGCGGCGGGCGTGGTGTTCGGGTTGCGTGCGGAGCGCACGAGCACCCCGCCCGAGCTGGTCGAGGCATGCGACGCCGCAGGTGTGCCGCTGCTGGAGATCTCCGTGCGCGTCCCGTTCACCGAGGTGACGCGCGCCGCCGCGGCGATCTACGCCGAGCAGCGGCAGAGCGCGCTCGTCGGGATGGTCCGGCGGGGAAACGCACTGGCCGCCGCGATCTCCCACGGCGCGGGCGCATCCGGGGTGCTCGCGGTGCTGCGGCGTGACCACGACCTGCCGCTGGCCGTGGTGGACCGGATGGGCAGGCTGCTCGCGGCGGTGGGCGCCGACCTCCACGCAGACCAGCTGACGGCCGCCGCCGAGGCGCTCGCCCGGCGCCCCCGGCCGCTGGAGGTCGAGCTGGGCGCCGCGGGGCGAGCCACGCTGTTCTCGGTCGGCGCCGTCGGCGACGCGGACGCCGCGCTGCTGTGCCTGCGTCCGGTCACCGCGCTCGACCGCGCCGAGCGCGACGCCCTCGACCAGGCGGCCCGGTTCCTCAGCCTGGAGGTGGCGCGGCAGCAGACGGTGCAGGCGATCGAGCAGCGCTTCGCGAGCGAGCTGCTCGACATGATCCTCTCCGGGGCGCACCGCGCGGCGGAGGTCGCTGGGCGGCTGCGTGCCTTCGGGGTCGACCCGGACGGCCCGCTCACGGTCTGCGCCGTCGCGTTCCGCGCCTCGGCCGAGCCGGACACCCCCACGCTGCCGGGCATGGTCGAGGCGATCACCGACTTCTTCCTCGCCGAGAGCCTGCCGGCCGCCGTCGCCGGCGGGAGCCAGGACGTCGCGGCCGTGCTGCCGTGGCGGCAGTCCACGCCCGACGTGCCCGACCTCGCCGCCCGGCTCGTCGCCGCCCTCGCCCCCCGTTTCCCCGGGCGCGCTCCGGTGGTGGGCATCGGGGAGACCGCGTCGTCGGCGGCGGAACTGCGCGGGCCGCTCGCGCAGTCGCGGGAGGCGGCCCGGGTACTGCGGGGCAGGCGCGGCGGACCGGATGTCGCGACCTTCGGCGAACTGGGCGGGTACCGCCTGCTGCTCGGCCTGCACGAGGGGGAGCAGCTGCGCCGGTTCGCCGACAGCGTGCTCGGCCCGATGCGCGAGCACGACCGCAGGCGCGGGGGCGAACTGGAGACGACGCTGCGCGCATTCCTCGACCACGACGGGCACTGGGCCGCCACCGCGGCCGCGCTCTACGTCCACGTCAACACGTTGCGCAACCGGCTGACGCGGATCGCCGAGCTCACCGGCCGCGACGTGGGCCGCACGGCCGACCGCGCCGACCTGTTCCTCGCCCTCGAGGCCGGGACGGGAGGGTAGCCCGGTGATCTCGGTAGATCCCCGCGAGAGGGCGGTTGTCGTGGTCACCGGTGCGCGGACACGCATCTCGCGGTGATCGTGCAAGGGATGATCGCCGCGAGTGCGCGGTGTGCGTCGTTCCCGGTGCGCGGATGCGTATCTCGCCGTGATCACGTTGTGCACGCGCGGGCACTGCGTCGGCCCGGTGATCGTCGTGGGTGCGCTCGTCGACGTGTCCCGCGCGGATCGGTAC
Organism: Pseudonocardia nigra; assembly: GCF_019396355.1. GTDB lineage: Bacteria > Actinomycetota > Actinomycetes > Mycobacteriales > Pseudonocardiaceae > Pseudonocardia > Pseudonocardia nigra. The sequence continues at coordinate 5,412 of NZ_JAHKRK010000141.1, read as the reverse complement.
CTCGCGGTGGTCGTGACGGGCGGGTTGCACGTGATCGCCGCGAGTGCGCGGTGTTCGTCGTTCCCGATGCGCCGATGCGTATCTCGCGGTGATCGTGCACGGGATGATCGCCGCGAGTGCGTGGTATGCGTCGTTGCGGGTGCGCGGATGCGTAGCTCGCGGTGATCTCGGCTGATCACCGGCGGGAGCGTCCCGGCAGCTGCTACACCGACGCCGTGCTGGCCTCAGTCCGGGAATGCGGAGAGCTCCATCGGGGGCGGCTGGGCCGGCCGCACCGGCAGCCCGGCGTCGGCCAGCGCCGCGCTCGCCACGTCGCGGCAGCGGGCGAACCGCACATCGCCGCGCTCGAGCCCGACCTCGATGAGCCGCCGCAGCGCGAGCAGCCTGCCGGGCCGCCCGGACAGGAACGGGTGCGCGCAGAGGTTGAACAGGCAGCGGAAGTGGCGCATCGCGTCCAGCTCGTTGCGCCACATGGCGAGCACGGTCGCGGGTGCGGTGATGACCGAGCCGATCTGCGCGGCGGGCAGGAAGGCGTACTGCTCCCAGTCGTCGAGCGACCAGTGCACCGGCAGCTCGGCGATCTCCCGCTTGCCCGCGGCGATCCGGTACGGCCGGTCGTCGGCCATCAGCGAGGAGTCGTAGAGCAGCCCGTGCTCGGTCACGAGCTGCGGCGTCTGCGGGCTCGCCTCCCACAGCGCCGCCCGGTGCCCGCTGATCGGGATCCCCTGCTCGGCGAAGACCTCCAGCGCCCGCTCGAAGTCCGCGCGTTCATCCGCGGCCGTCAGGGAGGTGGGCGGACGGTGGCTGTAGGAGTGGTGCGCCACCCCGTGCCCGCGCTCGACGATGCCGGCGGCCAGGCCCGGTCGGTGCTGGGCCACCCAGCCCGGGACGAAGAACGTGGCGGGCACGCCCAGCTCGTCGAGCAGGTCCAGGATGCGCGGCACGCCGACCTCCGGGCCGTACGCCTGGTGCGACATCGTCGACAGGTGCTCGGCGTAGCCCCGGCCGTGGGCGAGGATCGGGGTCTCCGCGTCGACGTCGAAGGTCAGCGTCGCGACCGCGGCGGCATCGCCGATCCAGCTCATACCGGTCATGATCCCGTGTCCGGCACCGAGAACACGTCGATGGCGAGCGGGGACGGCGCGCCGCGGTTGATGCCGACCAGGTCCTGCGGGCAGGCCGAGACCACCACGACGCTGTCGAGTTCGGCGCGGAACGTGATGGCGTCCCCCGGCGCGGTGGGCGCGGAGAGCCAGCTCAGGGCACCGTCGGCGCCGACCGGGATCCGCATGAACACGTTGATCGGTTGCGGGGTCGGGCCCGCGTACGGGTGCCGGACGCCGGACAGCGCCTCGCGCAGGTTCTCGGCACACGAACGGTGGCCCGGCACGCCGAGCGCCGCGTAGCGCGCGGGGTCGCAGGCCGCGATCAGCATGTCGTGCTGCCCGGGTGAGGTGTCCTCGACCAGCGTGAGGATCGGGCGCCGCCGATCGGTCACGAACGCCTCCCCGACGGCGGGGAAGAGCCTGCTCGTGACCGAGCGGGTGTGCGCGGCGCTGTGGTGCTCACCCGCGACGTCGGCGGCGAACGCGAAGACGTCGCCGACCTGGCCGCCCGCGATGTCGACCACCCGGACCAGCTCACCGGCCCGTAGGCGCACCGCCCGGCCGGTGCCGCCGGGGACCTCGGTGCGGGTCGTTCTCACGAGTGCGGTCATCGGGCCACCGCCCCGTCCGCCGCGAGGCGCCATGCGCGGGCGTTGGCGAGGGTGACCCGCGGCGCGAGCATCGCCCGGTCGAACGGCTCGAGGGGCGCCCCCGCGGCGAGGCGGCGCGGCAGGTCGGAGTTGGCGAGCGCTCCGCGGGCGAGCGAGAGCAGGTCGGCGTGCCCGTCGGCGAGGACGTGCTCGGCCTGCCGCGGGTCGTGCATCCCGCCGTTGGCGACGACCGGCAGCCCGCTGACGCGCCGCGCCACCGCCGTGATCGTGGTGCCGCCGTCGAGGAGCGCCGTGTCGAGCCAGTTGCGCCCCTCGCTGGCGACGTGCAGGTAGTCCGCTCCGGCCTCGGCGACGGCGGAGAAGACGATCTCGGCGTCGTGCTGCCCGCCCGCCCACCGGTAGGCGAAGTCGTTGACCTTCGTCTGGGAGAGCCGGACGCCGACGAGGAAGCCGCCACCGCCGACCGCCTCCCGGACGGCCGCGATGACCTCCGCCGTGAGCCGGACCCGCCGGCCGATCGGGCCGCCGTACGCGTCGCTGCGCCGGTTGGTGTAGTCGGTGAGGAACTGGTCGAGGAGGTAGCCGTTGGCGGCGTGGACCTCGACGCCGTCGAAGCCCGCGTCCCGTGCGTGTGTCGCCGCCGCGACGAACCCCTCGACGATCCGGCCGATCTCGCGCGTCGTGAGCTCGTGGGGGACCGGCCACGGCCCGCTTCCGCCGTACGCGCGCATCATCTCGCCCAGGGGACGGACGGGCGAGGGTCCCACGGTGCCGCCGCGGTACGGGTTGCCCTGCGAGAGCGCGCCCGCGTGCTGGAGCTGGGCGATCATCAGCGCTCCCGCCCCGTGGACCCGGCCGGTCACGGCCTGCCAGCCGGCGACGTGCTCCGCAGTCACGAGCCCGGGCTGGAAGTCGTAGCTCTGGCTGTGCTCGGCGTCGGTGTAGTTGCCCTCGGTGATCACCAGGCCGAAGCCGCCGTCAGCGTACGCGCCGTAGTAGTCCGCCATCTCGTCTGTGGGGACGCCGTCGGCGCGGGCCGAGACGCGGGCCATCGGGGCCACGGCCAGGCGGTTGGGCAGCTCGTGGCCGCCGAGCCGCACCGGGGTGAGGGCGGAGCGCGCGGTCGAAGTGGTCGTCATGGCTGCCAGTCAAGCGGCGCGCGGGTGGGGTGGGCGACGGAGGAACGGACAGGCTTCTGATCCACCAGTGGAGGAACCTCCAGTGGTCCCTGTCTCGAGATGCGGTCAGGATCGGACCGCATCTCCTCATAGGGTCGGGTCGTATCGGGACACCGACGAGAGGAGCCACATGACCATCGCCGTCACCACACCGACCGGGCACGTCGGATCGCGCGTCGTTCGGCTGCTGATCCAGGCGGGCGTCCGGCCCCGGCTGCTGGTGCGCGATCCGGCCCGCCTGGACCCCGCCCTCCGCGCCGCGGCCGACGTGCGCCGCGGGGACCTCACCGATGCGTCGTTCGTCCGGGAGGCGACGGCCGGGGCGCGGAGCCTGTTCGTGGTCGACCCGACGCCGCACACGGTCGACGACCCGGTGCGGGACTCGGCCCGGTTCGGCGAGATCGTCGCCGATGCCGTCCGGATCGAGGGCATCGCGCGGGTGGTGTTCCTCAGCAGCGTCGGCGCCGAGAAGCGCCACGGCGTCGGCCACATCGACGGGCTCGCGCGCATCGAGGAGTGCCTGGATGCGACCGACGCCGACGTGCTGCACCTGCGCTGTGGCTACTTCTTCACCAACCTGCAGCTCGACCTGGACGGCCTCGCGCAGGGCGAGCTGGCCACCGCGGCCCACCCGCGCGCCGCCATGCCGTGGGTCGATCCCCGCGACATCGGGGATGTCGTGGCGGCGCGGCTGCTGTCGGAGTCGTGGCACGGGCGCGCGGTGCAGGGCGTCCACGGCCCGGAGGACCTCTCCTTCGCCCGGGTCGCGGAGATCCTCTCCGACGTGCTCGGCAGGCCGATCCGGCTCGCCACCGTCGACGACGACACCGTCCGCGCGGGGCTGCGCGCCGCCGGTCTCCCGGAGGGCGCGGTGGAGGGGATCGTCGGAATGACGGCCGGGACCCGCGATCTCGCACCCGATCCGCCGCGGGGGCCGCTGACCACCACGCCGACGACCCTGGCCGGCTGGGCGTACGCACACCTGCGTCCGCTGCTCGCCGGGTAGCCGCGATCAGCCGGCGGCGCGCTGCCGGTCACGGTTGTGCGGCCGGAGGGCACGAGTGGCGGGCCGGCCGTCGCACCGGCGGGATCGGGACCGCCGACGGGCGGTTGTGGGTGCCGGTATCCCTGACCGGTTCTGTCAGGGTCGTCCGGCATGCTCGGTGCGTGTACGAGACCGAGCTCGAACTCCGGGACCTGCAGGCGCTGCTCGACGGCTCATTGGCACGGTCCACCGCCCACCTGCGCTCGATCATCCGGTCCGGCGAGTCGACCCTGACCGCCGAGCAGCTGGTCCGAGTGCTCAACGGCATGTTCACGCTCGCACTCTCCACCGTCACCGCGCGGGGCGAGCCCCGCATCAGCGGGGCGGACGGGCACTTCCTGCACGGCCGCTGGGTGTTCGGCACGAGCCGGACGGCCGCAAAGGCACGCCATCTGCGGGCGCGTCCCGCCGCGAGTTGCGCGTACATGCGCGGCGAGGAAGTCGGCGTGTTCGCGCACGGCGTCGCCGAGACGCTGAACCCGGCCGACGGCCCAGCCGCCCCGGACTGGCCGGAGATCCGGGAGTACCTGCACCAGTTCTACGGCGACACGTCGTTCGACTGGTCCGACGCCGTCTTCTACCGCCTGCAGCCCACGTGGATGACGGCCTACGCGAGCGCGCCCGAGCAGTTGCTCGCCGAGCTCGGTCACACCGTCGCCACCGGCTGATCCAGGGCGACGACCGGCCGGCTCACCGAGGTGCGAGCACGGCCTCCGTGACGCCCGGCTCGTGCGGCCCGCGCCGTTCCGGTGCGGGCCGCACGAGGATGTCGGTGGCAGCCTTGAACGCTGCGGGCAGTTCGCGGAGGTAGCCGTAGACGGTGGCGGTCCGTCGGGCCTGCAGGCTCGGGTCGCCCACGCCGGCGGCGTCGATCCCCGCCGCCCGGCAGAGGGCGACCGCGCGCGGCAGGTGGAACCTCTGGGTGACGACGATCGCCGAGCGCACCCCGAACACCTCACGTGCCCGGATGCACGAGTCCCACGTGCGGAAGCCCGCGGGATCGGTCGCGATCTTGGCGGGCGGCACGCCCGCCGCGAGGAGGTAGTCGCGCATGGCGCCGGGCTCGTCGTAGTCGGGGGTGCGGTTGTCCCCGCTCACCAGCACCGCGTCGACGCTGCCGCGGTGGTACAGCTGCGCCGCGAGGTCCAGCCGCCGGGCGAGCAGCAGGCTCGGCCGCCCGTCCCGGCGCAACCCGGCCCCCAGCACGAGGGCGACCGGACGCGCCTCCGCCCGCTCCGCCGTGGTGCGCCTGCCGTCGGTGGACGCCGCCAACCAGGCGAACGGGGTGGCGGTGAGCAGCGGCGCCAGCAGCACCGCGAGGATCCAGGACTTCCGTTTCGGCCCGACTGAGGTGATCTCAGCAAGAAGTGCGTAGCTGGAGTTGTTCGATGTGGGTGAGGACGAGCGCTGCTTTGACGTAGGCGCCGATTCTGCGGGGGCTGGCGGTGATGCGGCGCAGTGCTCGCCAGCGG
>NZ_JAHKRK010000140.1 GCF_019396355.1 Pseudonocardia nigra | reverse complement strand
CCCCCGCGCGCTCGCCTTCGCGGAGCTCGACCGCATCCCGCCCGACGACCTCCGCCGCCGGGCGGCCGAGTGCGGCGGTCACCCCGTCGCCGTGCTCGCCGCCGCGCTCGGACTGCCCGTGGACCCGGCCGACGTCGCGACGGTGGCGGGCGTCTACCACCCGCACACGCCGGCGCCGCGCGCGGCCGACGCGGCCGTGGCGCGCCTCGTCGCAGCCTGCGGGGGCACCTCGGACGAGCGCACCGCGGCGCGGATCGGCCTGCTGGTGCAGGCCTGCGACGCCACGAGCGCGCTGGTCCGCTCCGCCCGCGATCGCGGGTCGGAGGTCCACGACGTGCTGCGCGACGACCCGCCGGTGCGCGTCACCCGACGCGGCGACGCGCTCGTCGACCTCGCGTCCGCCGGCCTGCCGTTCGGCGCCGGTGCGCACGCCTGCCCCGGTCGGGAGCATGCGCTTGCGCTCGCCGAGGGGCTCCTCCGGCACGGGGAGGTGCGGTGAACGAGCGTCAGCGAGCGAACCAATGCCGAAGCGCCTGCGCGAAGCGCCGGCCGAGCGCCGGCGAGGGCGCGCGATGAGTTTCCGTGACCTGCACCACGGGGATCGTCCGCTGCTGCTGCCGAACGCATGGGACGTCGCCTCCGCGGTGGCGCTCGTCGACGCCGGGTTCGCGGCCGTCGGCACCACGAGCCTCGGGGTGGCCGCCGCCCACGGTGTGCCCGACGCCGCGGGCCTCGCCAGGGCGGAGACCGCCGCGCTCGCCCGGAAGCTCGTCCGGCTGCCGGTGCCCGTCACCGTCGACGTGGAGGCTGGGTTCAGCGCCGACGCGGGCGAGGTCGGCGACCTCGCCGCCGAGCTCGCGTCGTTCGGCGTGGCCGGGATCAACCTCGAGGACGGCAGGTCCGGCGGCGTTCTCGCCGACGCGCGCGACCAGGTGCGGCTCCTCCGTGTGGTGAAGGAGCGTGCACCGGCGCTGTTCGTGAACGCCCGAACCGACACGCACTGGTTCGATCCGGCCGCCCCGCTCGATTCCGCGCTCGCGCGTTGCCGGGCGTACGCGGACGCCGGCGCGGACGGCGTCTTCGTGCCGGGGCTCGCGGCGCCTGACCAGGTCCGGGCCCTCGTCGCCGGCGTGGACGTGCCGGTCAACCTGCTCCATCTGCCCGGCCGCACCACCGTCGCGGAGCTGGCGGCGCTCGGGGTGCGGCGCATCAGCACCGGGTCGCTGCTGTTCCGGGTCGCGCTGGGGGCCGCGGTCGCGGCAGCGCGGGCGGTGCGCGACGGAGTTCCCCTGCCCTCGGACATCCCGACCTATGCGGACGTGCAGCGACGCTCCGGCGGGTGAGCGGCCGACCTTCCCGTCCGGCCAGGGCCGGGCGCTCCTCGTCGCTGGGCATGCACTGCCGACCCGCGATGCTGTCGACGTTCCACGCTCCGGAGATCGTGGTCGGTCCCGGCTCGGTCGTGGGGGTCGCGCTGCGGCTCGGTTCCCGAGCGCGAGCACGACGCCGGTTCAGGGCCGCACACGCGGCTACGCGTTCCACGCGTCCTCGGTGGCGAACAGGTAGTTGCGCCGCGCCGGGTCGATCCGGTCGGCCGGCGCCCAGCCACCCCGCGCCCAGGTGAACATGCCGTAGCCGTAGCGCTCGCGCAGGTCGGCGGCGAACCGGCCGGCGCGGTGGCCGTAACGGTCGAGGTGGCGCTGCTCGATCTCCAGCTGCAGGGTGGGCCGGCAGCGCTCCAGCGTGCCGGCCGCCCCGGCGAGCACGGCGGGCTCCGCCCCCTCCACGTCAATCTTCAGGAAGCGCACGCGGTCGATGCCCTCCGCCGCGCACAGGGCATCGACCGTCCACACCGGGACGCGCAGTCGCAGGCTACGCCCCCGGATCGGCGTGCGGACCGCGTCACCGCCGAGGTGCGCCCACCCGTGGATCGGAAGCCCGAAGCGGACGGGCAGCACGAGGTCGCGTCCGGCCCGCTCGGCCTCACCCATCGCGCCGGTCCGGACCCGGATCGGCCCCCCGGTGATGCCCGCCCCGGCCCGCAGGATCCGGGACGGCACCGGCAGCGGCTCGACCGCGTGCACGACCCCGCGCGGACCGACCAGCGCGGCCAGCACGTGGCTGTACATCCCGTACGCCGCGCCGATGTCGAAGCAGACGTCGCCGGGCCGCACGAGTGCCGCGAGCCCGCGCAGCTCCGGCTCGGCCAGCCCGAGCGCGGCGGCCCCCCGCAGCACCGCGGCGAGCGCCGCCGCCCGCCCGGACGCGGCCGCCTGGGCCCCGTACCGCTGTCGTTGCACGACCGTCGTCATCGTGGTCCCCCCGTCGTCGGTGATCTCCGGCGACGCTAGGAACCGAATGGGTCGGCCGGCCTCCCTCCCGGGAGCGCATTCGCCGTGCCCCCGTGGGGGCAACGCGGCCGGTCGGGGGCAGACGGCACACACCGAAACGGGACCGCACACACCGCCGACCACGTGTGCCGTCCACGGACGGTGTGTGCGGTCCGGCCTCACCCCACCGGCGATCGGGCCCGGAGGTGGTTCATCCCGTTCCGGGTTCGACGAGCCCGCTCTCGTAGGCGAACACGACCGCCTGCGCCCGGTCGCGCAGGTCGAGCTTCGCGAACACCCGCCCCACGTGGGACTTCACCGTCTCCTCCGCGATCACGAGGTCGTCGGCGATCTCCCGGTTGGACCGGCCGCGCGCGATGAGCCGCAACACGTCGCGCTCCCGGACGGTGAGCCCGGCCAGCCGCTGGGCGTCGCGCCGCGTGGTGGGGCGGCGGGCCGCGAACCGCGAGATCATCCACCGCGTGATCGACGGGGCGAGCAGGGCATCGCCCGCCGCCACCACCCGCACGGCCTCGGCCAGCGCCTCCGACGGGGCGTCCTTGAGCAGGAAGCCGCTCACCCCGTGCCGCAGCGCCTCGTACACGTAGTCGTCGACGTCGAACGTCGTCAGCATGACGATCTTCGGTCGGTACCCGTCCCCGCCGAGCAGCTCGCGCGCCGCCGCCAGGCCGTCCAGCTCGGGCATGCGCACGTCCATCAGGACGACGTCGGGGCGCTCGGCCCGCGCGGCCGCGATCGCCTGCACACCGTCGGCGGCGTCGCCGACCACGGTGAGGTCCGGCTCGGCCGCCAGCAGCGCGACGAACCCGGCCCGGACCATCGCCTGGTCGTCCACCACGAGCACGGTGATCATCCGACGGGCCCGGTCGGAAGCTCGGCCCGCACGAAGAACCCGCCCGCCGCGGTCGGGCCGCCTCGAACGTGCCACCCAGCAGCCGCGCCCGCTCCCGCATGCCGGCCAGACCGTGCCCGGTGCCCGTGCGCGCGGCGACGGGCTCGGGTGGCGCCTCGTTCGCGACCTCCACCACGAGTATCCTGCCGTCGGCGTGCGGGGCGACGCGGACCCGGGTGCGCGCGCCGGTCGCGTGCCGGGTCACGTTGCTCAGCGCCTCCTGCACGATGCGGTAGGCGGAGAGGCTGGTGGCCGTGACGACGTCGACGGGCTCGACCAGCGACAGCTCCACCGGCGTACCCGCCCGCCGGGTGCGCTCGGCGATGCGCGGCAGGTCGCCGAGGCCGGGCTGGGGTTCGATCTCATGCTCTGCGGTGCCGTGCAGCACGCCGATCAGCTGCCGCATCTCCCCCAGCGCCTCGCGGGCCGCGGCGCCGAGCTCCGTGAACTCGGTGGCCGACGCCGGAGGGACGTCCGGCAGCCTGCGCGAGGCGCTGCTCGCGCGGACCGCGATCACCGACAGGTGGTGGGCCACCACGTCGTGCAGCTCGCGGGCGATCCGCTCCCGCTCCCGCAGGACCCGCTCCTGCTGCGCTTCCTGCACGAGCCGGAGCGTCCGCGCATGCCGGTCGGCACGCCGGGCCCCGAGCAGCCCGGCCACCGCGAGCAGCGCCGACCAGGTGGCCAGCATCGGCAGCGCGGCGAGCACCGGCTGGGTCCCGCCGGCGACCACGAACACCGCACCGCTCGCGACGACGAAGCCGACCGTCGCCGCGGCCGCACCGGCGGGCAGCGCCAGCCCGATCGTGTAGGCCGCGAGCAGCTGCGGGGGTGCCACGTTGAGGAACCAGGGCGGCGCCACCAGCGCGCCGGCGACGGCAAGGCCGGTGGACGCGAGGTTCACCGCTGCGGACCAGGCCCCCGCCGCCGCCGGGCCGCGCCGCGCGACCAGCGCGGGCACCGCCGCGGCGACCGCGACCGGCAGCCACGTCCAGCTGAAGCCCCGCCCGGTGTACCCGACCGCCGACGACACCAGCGATACCGCCGCGACCAGCACGAACGGCCACACCGGGAGCATGGGCCTGCTCGTGCCGACCGGCGCGCCGACCGCGGCCGGGATCCCGGCCCGCCCCGCCGAGCGGACCCGGTCGACCAGCTCGCGCGTCCCCCCGGCCACGCCCGTCAGCTAACCACCTGCGCTCAGCGATGGGTGGTACGGCGGAACAGCGTGGCCGCGAGCGCGAACGACACCACCAGCAGGCCGACCGACCAGGCCAGGGCGATCCACCCGCTGTCGCCGATCGGCGTGCCGGTGAGCAGCCCGCGGACCGTCTCGATGATCGGGGTGATCGGCTGGTGCTCGCTGATCGGCCGCAGGAAGGCCGGCATCGTGTCGGTCGGGACGAACGCACTGCTCAGGTACGGGATGAACAGCATGAAGAAGCTCAGCGTGCTCGCCGACTCCACGGTCTTGGCGATCACGCCGAGGCCCGCGGCGAGCCAGGACAGCGCGAGCACGTACAGCAGCAGACCGGCGACGAGCAGCCACTCACCGAAGCCCGCGTTCGGGCGGAAGCCCATGGCCACGGCCGCGCCGATCACGATCGTCGTGGACAGCATGTTGCGGACGACGCTGGCCGTCACGTGCCCGATCAGCACGGCGGAACTGCGGATCGGCATCGAGCGCAGCCGGTCGACCATCCCGGTGGTCATGTCGTTCGCCACCGACATGGCCGTGGACGCCGCGCCGTACCCGGTGCACAGCAGGACGATCCCCGGCACGACATAGTTGATGTACTCCGTGCCGGTCTGGATCGCGCCACCGAAGACATAGACGAACAGCGTCATCATCAGCAGCGGCAGGACGATCGACATGACCAGCGTGTCGGCGTTGCGCCTGCTGAGCCGGATGCAGCGGCCGATCAGCGTCATGGCGTCGGCGACGGCGTTGGCAGCGCCGCCGTGCCGCGCCGCCGCGAGGTCGATGGTGCTCACGGTGGGTCCTCTCTTCCGGGAGATCGGGATCAGGCGGGGACGGGCGCGCGGTCGGCGGCGGGCCGCGCAGTCGTGAGCGTCAGGAAGACGTCGTCGAGCGTCGGCCGGTGCGACGAGACCCGAGCGACGGGCACGCCCGCGGCGCGCAGCTCGTCGAGCACGCGGTGCAGGTGAGCGGCGCTGCCGTCGGACGGGACGCCGAGCACGAGCCGCTCCAGGTCGGGGAGGGCACCTACGCTGCCGAGCACCTGAGTGGCGCGGGCGAGCGCGTCCGGGCCGTCGAACCAGATCTCGAGGCGGTCGCCGCCGACCTGCGACTTGAGGACGTCGGCGGTGCCCGACGCCGCGACCGTACCGCCGGCGATCAGCACGATCCGGTCCGCGAGCCGGTCGGCCTCCTCGAGGTACTGCGTGGTGAGGACGATCGTCGTGCCGCTGCGAACCAGCTCACCGACCGCGTCCCACATCGTCGTGCGGCTGGCCGGGTCGAGCCCCGTCGTGGGCTCGTCGAGGAAGATCACCCGTGGCATCGCGACGAGGCTCATCGCCAGGTCCAGCCGCCTGCGCATGCCGCCGGAGTAGGTCTTCACGCGGCGGTCCGCCGCGTCGACGAGATCGAACCGCTCGAGCAGCTCGGCACCGCGCCTGCGCGCCCTGGCCCGTCCCAGGTGCATGAGGCGGCCGACCATCGCGAGGTTCTCGCGCCCGGTCTGCTCGTCGTCGACCGCCGCGTACTGCCCGGTCAGGCTGATCGCGCTGCGCACCTTCGCGGGCTCGCGCACGACGTCGTGGCCCGCCACCAGCACTCGTCCCGCGTCCGGGCGCAGGAGCGTGCCGAGGATCCGGACGATGTCGTCTTCCCCGCCCCGTTCGGGCCGAGGAGCGCGACGACGGACCCCTCCTGCACCTCCAGGTCGATCCCGTCCAGCACCACGTCCGCGCCGAACGCCTTCCCGAGACCGCTCACCTCGACGATCATCTCGCCCCCTCCAATTGAACTGCGTGCGTCATACGCTTTATAGCGTATCTTCTACGCAGTAGGAAGGGGAGTTCCTAGACTGGCGTCCTGCTGCGAGGAGAGGGGCGTCGGTTGACCGACGAGACGGGGTTGTCCGACCGGGTGGCGCTGCTGTGGGGCCGCCGCCACGGGGCGCGCCGCGGACCGAAGCCCACGCTCACCGTCGACGACATCATCGGCGCGGCGGTCGCCGTGGCCGACGCCGACGGGCTCGCCGCCGTCTCGATGGCCCGGGTCGCCGCGCAGCTCGGCAACTCCACGATGGCCCTGTACCGACACGTGAAGAGCAAGGACGAGCTGCTGCTGCTCATGGCGGACGCAGCGCTGGAGGACCCACCGCAGATCCCGGAGGGCACGGACTGGCGGGCCGCGCTGCAGCTGTGGGCGCACGACGTGCTCGCGGCCGTGCGCAGGCACAGCTGGTACGCGCAGATCCCGATCAGCGGCCCGCCGGTCGGACCGAAGAACCTCGCGTGGTTCGACCGGGCACTCGGCGCGTTGGCGGACACGGGGCTCGACGAGGGCGACAAGGTGTTCGTCGTGATGGGCCTGCTCACGTACGTGCAGGGCGAGGCGCGGTTGAGCGCCGACCTCGCCGCCGGGTTCGCGGCCGACCCCGAGGCATTCAGCCGTCAGTACAGCGCCGCGCTGGCGGACGTCGTCGACCCGCAGCGGATGCCCGCGCTGCGGCGGGTGGTCGAGGCGGGGGTCTTCGACGCCGACTCCCTGTTCGAGGAGGAGGACGTCCAGACCGACTTCTCGTTCGGGCTGGAGCGCTACCTCGACGGCGTCGCCGTGTACATCGCCGAGCACACCCGCCCCCGGGGGACGTGACGCGGCCTACCCTCTGGCCGCATGCGCTTCTACGCCGAGCGTCCGGCCCGGCTCGCCCGGCAGCTGCTCGCGGACGTCGTCGCCGTCGGCTGGCTCGTGCTGTGCGTCGTGGTGGCCCGGGCCGCCCACGACCTCGTCCTGCAGCTGCAGGCGCCGGCCCGGACGCTCGTCGACGCCGGCAGCGCGATCCGTGGCGCGTTCGACGACGCGGCGCGGACGGCCGACGGGGTGCCCCTGGTCGGCGACGACCTGGCGCGCGCGCTGGGCACCGGCACCGGGGCGGGGGACTCGCTCGCCGCGGCGGGCCGGGAGCAGATCGAGACGATCTCCGCGGTCGCGCTCGGCACCGCGGCCGGGATCGTGCTGGTCGGCGCCCTGCCGGTTCTGCTGGTGTGGCTGCCGCTACGGGTGCGCTACGCGCGGGCGGCGCGGTCGGCGATCGCGGTGCGGACGGTCGACTCGGACCTGCTCGCGCTCCGGGCGATCACGAACCTGCCGGTGCGTCGCCTGCTGGCCGTCTCACCGGACCCGGCGGCGGCCTGGCGGCGCGACGACCGGGACGTGGTGCACGCGCTGGCGGCGCTGGAGCTGCGCCGCCTCGGCCTGCGCACGCCGCGGACGCCGCCGGACTGACCCGGCGCCGGCGCCGGCAAGGTGGCCTTGCTGCCACTCAGTGACAGTATCGCCACCTTGCTGCCACGCGCGGGTCGCCGTTCGGACCGCGGGTCAGCCGGTCACCGTGATCGCCTTGTCGTCGGTGAGGACGGGCCTGCCCTCGCCGCCCGACGGGTCCGCCTCCAGGACGCGCACCGTGTACTCCCCCGGCTCCAGCCCGACGGTGAACGTGAACGGTGCGAACCGCTGGCCCTCGGTGGTGCTCGTCGAGCCCGACCGCACCAGCTGGCCGTCCTGCAGCACCTCCCACAGCACGGTGGCCTCGAACACCGCGGCCTCGCCGGTCACCTCGACCTCGCGCCCCACGGTGGCCCCGTGCGCCGGGGAGTCGATCTGCACCAGCGACCGCAGCGCGTAGGTGTCGCCGCGGCCGACCGCCTCGGCGGTGGCCACCGCGCCCCACAGCTCCTCCACCGGCTCGCCGTCCACCAGGACGCGCACCGGGTCGGTGGACTGCAGCGCGCCCTGCACCGTGAACACCAGCTGCTGCACGGTGAGGTGGGCGAGCTCCGTGCCGACGTTCGCGCCGGCCACCCCGGACAGGTCGACGACGATCGCGCCGTCGTCCGTCCGCACCGGGGAGCGCAGGGTCGTGGTCGGCGGCCAGTGGTTGAGGTAGTCGGGGTCGATGCCGGTGGGCTCGGCGAGCATCTCGCGGACCGCGTCGCTGGCCGGGTCGGCCGTGACGACCCGGTGGAACTCCCGCTGCAGCCGGTAGCCGGCCGCGGTGTCGGCCACGTAGTAGACGGCCACCGCGGTCGCCTCGCCCACGGCGGTGGTCGGGGGCGGGCTCGTCGGGGACGTCGCCGGCGGGCTCGACGGGCTCGACGGGCTCGACGGGTCCGGCGGGGTGCTGCTCGACGGCGCGCTCGGCACGTCGACGGGCGGGGCGTCCGTGGGACCGGAGCCGCCGCACCCGGCGAGCACCACGACGAGCAGGACGACGGGCCCGATCCGCCGCAATCCCATCCGGACCTCCTCGAGCACAGGGGGTGGCCCCCAGGTTGCCCGTGTGATCACCCCCACCGGGGCCGCCACGCCGGACCCGGCCGGGTGGCAGGCTGCGGGCATGCCGCTGTTCTCCTTCGAGGGGTTGTCCCCGACCGTGCACCCCGACGCCTTCGTCGCGCCGACCGCCACCCTCGTGGGCGACGTGCGCGTCGAGGCGAACGCCTCGATCTGGTACAACGCCGTGCTGCGCGCCGACTTCGGGCCGATCATCGTGCGCGAGGGCGCGAACGTGCAGGACGGCAGCGTGCTGCACGGCGGCAAGGACCCGATCACCGAGGTCGGGGCGGGCGCCACGATCGGGCACCTGTGCGTGGTGCACGGGTGCGTGATCGGCCCCGAAGCCCTCATCGGCAACGGCGCGACGATCCAGGACGGCGCGCGGATCGGCGCCCGCTGCCTCGTCGGCGCGGGCGCCACCGTCCCGCCGAACACCGTGGTGCCGGACGAGCAGCTGGTGCTCGGCGGGGTCGGGCGGGAGAAGGGGCCGCTCACCGGATCGGCGCGGTGGTGGGTGGAGAACAACCCCGAGGCCTATCGCAAGCTCGCCGAGCGGCACCGGGCGGGCGTCGCACCCGTGGTGCCCGACCAGGCGGGCTGACCGCTACCGGGTCATCGGCTACCGGGTCATCAGCTACTGGGCATGAGCGCGGTGTAGCGGTCCATCGCCCGCAGCACCGCGTCCCGCTCCTTCGACGGCAGCGAGAACAGACAGCGGGTGATCCCGGCCTCGGCGTAGCGCTCGATGAGGTCGGCGTCCGGTTCGGCACCGAACAGCGTCATCGGGATGGTGCCGCGGCCGGCGTCGGCGGCCCGCTGCTGCAGGGCGCGGGCCCGCTCGGCGAACTCGTCGACGTTGCCGGCGTCCACCCGCTGTGGCAGCCACTCGTCGCCGTACTCCAACACGCGGTCCTCGACGGTCGGCCCCATCCCGCCGACCAAGACCGGGGGATGGGGACGCTGTGCGGGCTTCGGCCACGACCAGATCGGCTCGAAGTCGACGTGCTCCCCGTGGAACTCCGCCTCGTCGGCCGTCCAGATCTCCTTCATCGCCCGGACCCGCTCGCCGAGCACGGCCATCCGGACGCGCGGGTCGGTGCCGTGGTTGGCCATCTCCTCGCGGTTCCAGCCCGCACCCACCCCGAACAGGAAGCGCCCGCCGGAGAGGTGGTCGAGGCTCGCCACCTCCTTGGCCGTCGTGATCGGGTCCCGCTCGATCACGAGGCACACGCCGGTGCCGATCTTCAGCCGCTCGGTGGCGCACGCCGCGGCCGTCAGCGCGACGAACGGGTCGTAGGTGTGGGAGTACCTCCGCGGCAGCTCCCCGCCGCCGGGGTAGGGCGAGCGCCTGCTCGTCGGGATGTGGGTGTGTTCGGGGAACACCAGCGACTCGAAGCCGCGGGCCTCGGCCTCGCGGGCGACGGTGGCCGGGTCGAGCGCGTCGTGCGTGGGGAACATCAGCAGGCCGAACTGCATCACCGCTCCTCGGGGTCGGCACCGGACGGGTCGATCATCGACCAGTCCGGGCCGGCCCGCAGGCTCGCCCGCAGACCCCGACTCGCGCACACCCACACCCCGACTCGCGCACACCCACACCCCGACTCGCGGAGGAATGGCACCGATCCCGCGAGTCGGACGATCCGTGCGCGCGAGTCGGGCGATCCGTGCGCGCGAGTCGGGCGATCCGTGCGCGCGAGTCGGGCGATCCGTGCGCGGCGCGACGCGGGTCAGGCGTCGGGGTCGGGCGAGGAGGCCTGGGCCCAGTAGCGGCGGGGGATCCGGCCGGCCCCGCGCGCCGCCCGGCCCGCCTCGACCGCGAGCCGCATCGCGTGGGCCATGCGCTCCGGGTCGCCCGCGCGCGTGACGGCGGTGGCGAGCAGCACGGCGTCACAGCCCAGCTCCATCGCCTGGGCGGCCTCCGAGGCCGTGCCGATCCCGGCGTCGAGCACGACCGGGACCGACGCCGACTCCACGATCATCTCGATGTTGTGCGGGTTGCGGATGCCCAGGCCCGTGCCGATCGGCGATCCGAGCGGCATGACGGCGGCGCACCCGGCCTGCTCCAGCTTGCGGGCCAGCACCGGGTCGTCGTTGGTGTAGGGCAGCACGGTGAACCCGTCGTCGACGAGCTGCTCGGCCGCGTCCAGCAGTTCGATCGGGTCGGGCAGCAGGGTGCGCTCGTCGGCCACCACCTCGAGCTTGACGAGGTCGGTCTCCAGGGCCTCTCGGGCCAGCCTCGCGGTGAGCACGGCCTCGGCCGCGGTGCGGCAGCCCGCGGTGTTGGGCAGCACCTCGATGTGCAGGCGCCGCAGCAGGTCGAGCACCCCGGTCCCGGTGGCGGCGTCGACGCGCCGCATCGCCACCGTCGTGAGCGTGGTGCCGGACGCGACGAGCGCGCGCTCGAGGATCTCGAGGTTGGCCGCCCCGCCCGTCCCCATGATCAGTCGCGACGGGACCTTGTGCCCGCCCACCACCAGGGGGTCGTCGGTCATCGTCATCGTCATCCTCCCTGGACCGCCGTCAGCACCTCGATGCGCGAGCCCTCGCCGAGCCTGGTCTGCGGCCATACCGCGCGCGGGACGACCTCCCCGTCCACCGCGACGGCCACCCCGGTGCCCGGCACCCCGAGCGCCTGCACGGCGTCGAGCACGCTCGCGCCCGGGCCGAGCTCGCACTGCTCCCCGTTGATGAACACCTGCACGTGCCTTACCTCCTCGCCGTGACGGCGGCTGCGAAGCGATGTGGGTCGGCCGCGCGCACCGGCTCCGGTACCGGCTCGCCGCGCAGCAGCGCGAGCACGGCGTCGGCGGTGACGGGCGCGAGCAGGATCCCGTTGCGGCCGTGGCCGGTGGCGCTGAACAGCCCGTCGGGGCCGACCGCCCCGACCAGCGGCAGGTTGTCCGGGCTGCCCGGCCGCAGCCCGGCGGCGCTCTCCACCAGCGCGTACTCCGCGATCCCCGGCAACACGCGCTCGGCGTCGCGGAGCAGGTCGCGCACCCCGCCGACCGTGACCTCCGTGTCGAAGCCCGTCTCGGCCTGCGTCGCGCCGATGACGAGCCCGCCCGAGTCCCGCGGCACCGCGTAGACGGGGCGCCCGTCGACCAGCGCGCGCACGGTCCGGGTGGGCGGCGGGAACGCGCCCGGCCGGTGCGCCAGCCGCAGGATCTCCCCCTTGACCGGGCGCACGAGCCCGTCGAGGGCCGGGTGCAGCGCCGCGGAGTGCGCGCCCGCGCTGACGAGCACGAGCTCGGCATCGACGTCCGGGCCGTCGGTGCGCACACCCGTGACCCGGCTGCCGTCGTCGAGGACCGCGCGCGCCGCACGGTCGACGAACGTGACGCCGGCGCGCTCGGCGGCCGCCCGCAGCGCGGCGAGCAGGAGCCGGTTGTCGACGGCGAGGTCGCCCGGGACGGCCAGCCCGCCGCGCACGTCCGGGCCGAGCGCGGGCTCCAGCCTGCGCAGCTCCCGGCCGGAGAGCCGCTCGACCTCGCGGCCGAGCCGCGCGAGGTAGCCGGCGAGCGTGTCGAGCTCGGCCCGGTCGCCTGCGCCGGTGGCGGCCACGACGGTGCCCTCGGTGCGCAGCCCCGCCGGTCGACCGGCGGCCGCGCTCAGCTCCTCGGCGAACCCCGGCCAGCGCCGCACCGACGCCGACCCGAGCTCCAGCAGCTCCTCCTCGCCCGGCCACGCCTCCGTGACGGGCGCGAGCATCCCGCCCGCCACCCAGGACGCGCCCGATGCGGGGGCCGGGTCGAGCACGGTGACCGTCAGCCCGGCCGCCGCTGCGCGCCACGCGCAGGACAGGCCGATCACGCCGGCACCCAGCACCGTCAACCGTGGCATCGATCGTGGAATCGTCATCTCTCCGCTCCCTGCGCCGGCATGACCCGGATCAGGTTCGACGGTCGGGGCCTGCTGGCCCCCTCTCAGCCCGGACCGGGCTCCCGTGCGTCACCTGCGGTCCACCCTACGCCCCGCGTAGGGTGCTGACCCGTGCCTGGACTCGACGGCGGCGCTCTGCGCGCCCGGCTGGCCGACGCCCGCCTCTACCTCTGCACCGGCGCCCGCCGCCGAACCGGCGACCTCGCCGAGTTCGCCGACGCGGCCCTCGCCGGCGGCGTCGACATCATCCAGCTCCGCGACAAGGGCCCCGACGGCCCGCTCGAGGCCCGCGACGAGCTCGCCGCCCTCGAGGTGCTCGCCGAGGCGTGCGCCCGGCACGGGGCGCTGCTTGCGGTGAACGACCGCGCCGACGTCGCGCTCGCCTCCGGTGCCGACGTCCTGCACCTCGGCCAGGACGACCTGCCCGTCGAGTGGGCCCGCAAGGTCGTCGGGGACGAGGTGGTGGTGGGACGTTCGTCGCACAGCCCGGCGGAAACCCTCACTGCGGCGGACGAGCCGGGCGTCGACTACTTCTGCGTCGGCCCCTGCTGGCCCACGCCGACCAAGCCAGGTAGGCACGCGCCGGGCCTCGACCTCGTCCGCACGGTGGCCGGTCGGCACCCGGCGCGGCCGTGGTTCGCGATCGGGGGCATCGACCACCAGCGCCTCGACGAGGTGCTCGCCGCAGGGGCCGAGCGGATCGTCGTGGTGCGGGCGATCACCGAGGCGGAGGATCCGCGGGCCGCCGCCGCGGCGTTCGCCGAGCGGCTGCGGGCCTGAGGCCGGTCGCCGACGTCACTCCTGCGGGGCGGCGGGCACCGGCACGAGCGGGGTGGCTTCCACCCCGGGATCGGCGCCCTGCTCCTCGCCGCCCGTGCCCCCGTCGGCGCCGTCCTCGGGGGCGGCACCGCTGTCGGCGTCGTTCCGGTCCGACGGCTCCGCGCTTCCGCTCGGCTCGGGCTCGCCCGACGGGGTCGGCTCCGCGGTTGACCCGGCCGTGGACCCGGCGGCGGGATCGTCGGTGGGTTCGGCCGTCGGTTCCGCCGAACTGGAGGCGTCGTCGGCCGGGTCGGGCGCGACCTCCTCGCCCGCGCCGTCGGAAGGTCCGTCGGTCAGCACCCGCCCCACCGACGTTCCCTCCTGGCCGGTGGTGATCGTCGAGCCCTTGGCCCACTCCACGCCGGTGACGACCAGCAGGCCCAGTACGAAGACGAGCACGGTGGCGCCGAGCCACGGCAGCCAGCGACGGCGCGGCCGGACCGGGGGCGCGACGCGCAGGCGCACGGTCTCCGCATCGGCGGGCGACCGCGGCGCCGGCACCCTCACCCCGGCCGTCGACGGATCCGCGACGTCGACACCGCGACCGCGGGGGACCCGGATCCGGGCGACGAGCGTGTCCCGGGTGCGGTCGAGCGAGCGCTGGTAGATCACCGTGGCGACGGTGCTGGCCATGGAGCCGAGCGCAGCGCCCGCCACCGTCCCGGCCGCGCCGAAGAACGAACCGAGCACGGCGCTCGTCGCGGCGGCCCCGGCGCCGGCCAGCACCTTGTTCACGGTGAGGTCGGGGGCCTTCGGCGCCGGGGTGGTCTCGACCTCGAGCCGCTGCGTGGGCTCGTCGAGGGAACGGATCGGGGGCCGCGGGGCGGTCGGGTGCTGGGGCATGGCTCCTGGGAGATCATCGTGGTCGGGCAGTCGCTTCGTCTCGGGAACGCGGCAGCGCCCCGGATCGCTCCGGACGATCACCCAACGTGTCCGCCTTCACCTCCTGCGTTCGGCGTCCTCCGCCGGTGCATCCGGATGGCGGAGCCCGCGGTGTCCCGGCGGCAGCGCCGATCGGAGCAACGGCCACGACAGCGCCACGCAGAGGGCGACCAGCGGCCAGGTGAGCACCGACCGGGCGATGCCCAGCGCGACGACGGCGTCGGCGAAGTACAGCGGCAGGAACACCGCCAGCCGGACGAGGTACTGACCGACCCACACCCAGCTGGCCCGCTGGTAGCCGCGCAGCAGGTGCGGGTCGCGGCGCCATCGCGTGCGCTGCCCCAGTGCGGTGCCCACCACCAGTCCGAGCAACGGCCACCGGACCACGATCGAGATCGCCCAGGCCAGCGCACTGGCGGCGTTGCTCACGATCTGGACGAGGAAGAAGTCGACCGCCCGGCCCGTGTAGAGGGCGACAAGCGCGGCCACGGCCACGCCGAGCAGCCCGAACAGCACCGCGCGCGGCCGTCGTCCGCGGGCGAGCCGGATCGCTCCGATCACCACCGCCGCGAGCACGGCCGTCCCGCCGCCCCACGCGATCGGCGACGCCCAGGCCAGCGCGTCGGTGACGGTGAAGGCGAGCACGAACGCGACGACCGGCACGGTGGCGTCGACCGCCCCGCCGCGCCCGCCGAGGATCTGGGCGAGGGACGGCTCGCGGGGCTGCTCGGGAGGGGCCACGAACTAAGGGTGCCCTATCAGCACGGATCGATCACCCCGCTGGCGCGGATCGCCGTTCCTGAGTGATCCTGGAGCGAGCTGCACCCATCGGGGGAGTGAAGTGGATGTGAACGGAAGGGGGCGGTCGTCGTGGGACCCTGGAACAGCTTCGTGGCGATCGGTGACAGCTTCACCGAGGGACTGGACGACTGGCGGCCGGACGGCACTCCACGCGGATGGGCGGACCGGGTCGCCGAACGCCTGGGCGCGGGGCGGCCCGAGTTCCGGTACGCCAACCTCGCGGTGCGCGGCAAGCTGCTCGACCAGATCGTGGCCGACCAGCTCCCCGTCGCCGAACGCCTCCGGCCCGACCTGATCGCGTTCTGCGCGGGCGGCAACGACATCATCCGGTTCTCCTGCGACACCGACGACCTCGCCCGCCGCTTCGACGAGGCCCTGGAGCGGGTCACCGCCACCGGAGCCAAGGTGATGGTCTTCACCGGGTTCGACCTCGGCCGGATGCACCCGATCATCCGCCGCCTGCGCGGGCGGGTGGCCTGCTACAACGAGCTGATGCGGGCCAGTGCGGAGCGGCACGGCAGCATGGTCATCGACCTGTGGGGCATGGCATCCCTCGCCGACCCGCGCACCTGGGGCCGCGACCGCCTGCACCTCACGGCGGAGGGGCACCGGCGCGTCGCGCTGCGCGTGCTCGAGGCACTCGGCGAGCCCGTCACCGAGGACTGGCGTACGCCGCTGCCCGCGGCCGACCCGACGCCGTGGCGCGACCGCCAGCGCGAGGACCTGCGGTGGATGCGCGAGCACGTGATGCCCTACGTGCGCAAGCGGCTGCAGGGCCACCGGACCGGCGACGGCTTCCAGCCCAAGCGCCCCGACCTGTCGCCCCTGGACCCGGCCCTGTAGGTCCCGGCCCCCGCAACGCTCAGGTCAGCGCGGAACCGGGGTGAAGTCCCGGCCGCCGATGTAGTCCGGCCGCCGCTTCGGCGCGTAGAACGGCTCGACCGCCGTGTTCTCCACGCTGTTGAACACGATGAAGATGTTCGACCGCGGGTACGGCGTGATGTTGTTGCCCGAGCCGTGCATGCAGTTGGAGTCGAAGAACGTCGCCGACCCCGCCGCGCCCGTGAGCATGGCGATGCCGTGCCGATCGGCCAGCGCCGTGAGGCTGTCCTGGTCGGGCGTGCCGATCTCCTGCTCCTTCAGGGACTCCTTGTAGTTGTCCTCCGGAGTCTCCCCGACGCACGAGACGAACGTCTTGTGCGAGCCCGGCATGATCATCAGACAGCCGTTGTGCGGGTAGTTCTCCGTCAGCGAGACCGAGATGCTGACCGCGCGCGGGATCGGCATCCCGTCCTCGGCGTGCCAGGTCTCGAAGTCGGAGTGCCAGTAGAACCCGCCGCCGCCGAAGCCCGGCTTGTAGTTGATCCGGCTCTGGTGCACGTAGACGTCCGAGCCGAGGATCTGACGAGCCCGGCCGGCCACGCGCTCGTCCGCGACGAGCGCGCCGATGGCCTCACTGATCTTGTGGACCTCGAAGATCGAGCGCACCTCGTTGGAGGTCTTCTCGATCACCGTGCGGTCGTCGGCGCGGACGGTGGGGGCGGTGGCGAGCCGGTCCAGCTCGGCCGCGTAGCCGGCCACCTCCTCCGGTGTGAGGAGCTGGGGGATCGTCACGAACCCGTCACGCTCGTGCGTGGCGAGCTCCTGCGCCCCGAGCATCCCGGCGCTGGCGTCGCTGCCCCAGACCGTCGGTTCGACCCGCTCGATCAGGGCGGGCGTCGGCGAGACCCGGGTGTAGTACCGGTCCTCCGTGCGGGTCTCGCTGCCGATCGCGGCCGTCATGTCAGGAAGCCTCCTTATCCTCCGCCGCCGGAAGGGTGATGAGCGGGTACACGCCGTTCTCGTCGTGCACCTCGCGCCCCGTGACCGGCGGATTGAACACGCACACCGTCCGCATCCGCGTCCGCGGCCGCAGCTGGTGGCGCTCATTCCCGTTCAGGACGTAGATCGACCCCGGCGCGAGCCGGAAGGTCACATCGTTGTCCTTGTCGTACAGCTCGCCCTCGCCCTCGACGACGAAGACGGCCTCGATGTGGTTGGCGTACCAGAAGTCGTTGACCGACCCGGCATCCAGCACCGTCTCGTGCACGGAGAACCCGACGCGGTCACCCGCGAGCACGATGCGCTTGCTGCGCCAGTGCTCGGTCTCGACGTCGCGGTCGGTCCCGGTGATCTCGTCCAGCGTGCGGACGATCATGCGGACACCCCCTCGGTGACGGCGCGCACGGAGTCCGCGACGACGGCGAGACCCTCGTCGAGCTCCACCTCGGTGATGGTCAGCGGCGGCATGATCTTCATGACCTCGTCGGACGGGCCGGACGTCTCCATCAGCAGCCCGCGCTCGAACGCCGCCGCGCAGGTCTTCGCGGCCAGCTCCGGCTGGGAGAACGACAGTCCCCGGGCCAGGCCGCGGCCCTTCGGCGCCAGCTCGACGGCCTGCGAGGACGCCGCGAGCTCGCCCAGCGCCGCCTCGACGCGCTCGCCCTTGGCGATCGTCGAACGCTCGAGGGTGTCGTCGGCCCAGAACTCCCGCAGGGCGGCCGTCCCGGTGACGAACGCGGGGTTGTTGCCGCGGAAGGTGCCGTTGTGCTCGCCGGGACCCCACTGGTCCAGCTCCGGCTTGATCAGGGTGAGGGCCATCGGCAGGCCGTAGCCGCTGACGGCCTTCGACAGGCAGACGATGTCCGGCTGGATGCCCGCGATCTCGAAGGAGAAGAACGGGCCGGTACGCCCGACGCCCATCTGCACGTCGTCGACGATCAGCAGCATGTCGTGGCGCTTGCACAGCTCGGCGAGGCCGCGCAGCCACTCGGCCCGGGCCGGGTTGATGCCGCCCTCGCCCTGCACCGTCTCGACGATGACGGCGGCCGGCTCGTTGAGGCCGCTGCCCGAGTCGCCGAGCAGCTTCTCGAACCACAGGAAGTCGGGCACGGTGCCGTCGAAGTAGTTGTCGAACGGCATCGGGGTGGCGTGGACGAGCGGAATGCCGGCGCCGCCGCGTTTCATCGAGTTGCCGGTGACCGACAGCGCGCCGAGCGTCATCCCGTGGAACGCGTTCGTGAAGTTGATGATCGACTCACGGCCGGTGATCTTGCGGGCCAGCTTGAGTGCGGCCTCGACGGTGTTCGCGCCCGTCGGGCCGGGGAACTGGACCTTGTAGTCGAGCCCGCGCGGCTTCAGCACCATCTCGTCGAAGGTGCGGAGGAACTCGGCCTTGGCGACCGTGTGCTTGTCCAGGCCGTGGGTGATCCCGTCGCGGGCGATGTAGTCGATCAGTGCCTGTTTCAGCGGCGGCGGGTTGTGCCCGTAGTTGAGCACTCCGGCGCCGGCGAAGAAATCGAGGTACGAGCGGCCCTCGACATCGGTCACCCGAGCACCCCGGGCGGTGTCGAAGACCACCGGCCAGGTCCGGCAGTAACTGCGGACCTGCGACTCCAGATCGTCGAAGACGGACATCGTCAGCATCATCCCTAGAGGTATTGTGGATCTACTATTCGGTGGATCAGCGGTCGATCGGCCCGATTCGGAACAGGATCTCGGGTTCGTGGCCGGCGCCGAGCAGATCGGCGCCGAAAAGCTCGCTGCGCCGGACCTCGGCGTCGCGCCGCTGGGCGAAGCCCGTGAACAACGCGATCGATCCCGCGTTGTCCGGCGTGATCGTCGTCTCCATGCGGTCCACGTCGGGCACGGCGTCGAACAGGTCGTCCAGCATCGCGGCGGCGAGACCGCGGCCACGGGCCGCCTCGTCCACCGCGACCTGCCAGACGACCAGCGTGCCGGGCTCGTCGGGGCGCCGGTAGCCGGTGACGAACCCGACGAGGCCCTCGTCCGAGCGCGCGACGACCGATGTCGCAGCGAAATCGCGGAACCACAACAAGTAGGCGTATCGCGAGTTGACGTCGAGGACCCGAGAAGCAGTAGCGAGCTCCCAACAGGCGACGCCGTCGGCCCCATCGGGCCGGCCGATCGACACCTGTCCACCGTTCCGAACAGGGGCAGCGGAGGACTGGGCAGGTGCGGCCATGTCCATAGAAGGTAACAGCCACAAATGCCGTGCGCTTCCCTCGTCAGGCGATCGCAAGGTGCGTCACACTGAAAAAAGTGAGCGATATCACAATTGCGTTTCATGCTTTTCGAGAATGGGAACCGCGGCGTTCTGCCTGCTCAGTCGCGGATTTTCCGGGCTCGTCCACCGAGTTCTCGCCGGCGACCCCGAGCCACATCACGGGTCCGCAACGACGATCACATCCGTAGGGTGGACCACATATCGGCCGCTCAAACGTCCCGCTCGTACGTCGTCACCGGGGGTGGCCGCGGCGTCGGTCGCGCCGTGGTGGAGCGCCTGCTCGCCGACGGTTGCGCCGTCGTCGCCGTCGAGCTCGATCCGGCAGCACTGGCCTGGCTCGAGCACTCCGCTGCCGCCACGGTCGTCGGCGACGCCGCGGACGAGGCCGTGGCAGCGCAGGCGGCCGACCGGGCCCGGCAACTCGCGCCGCTGGCGGGCTGGGTCAACAACGCCGCCGTGTTCCGGGACGCCTCGCTGCACACCACATCCACCCGGGAGGTGCTCGACCTCGTCACCGCGAACCTGGCCCCGGCCGTCGCGGGCTGCGCCGTGGCGGTGCGTCACTTCCTCGACGCCGGCACCGGTGGGGCGATCGTCAACGTCTCGTCGCACCAGGCCCGGCGTGCGGTGCCCGGCTGCACGCCCTACGTCACGGCCAAGGCGGCGATCGAGGGCCTGACCCGCGCGCTCGCCGTGGAGTACGGGACGCGCGGTGTGCGGGTGAACACCGTGGCGCTCGGCTCGATCGCCACCGAGCGGTACACGGCCTTCCTGGACGGGCTCGGGCCTGCTGCGGCCGGTCGGGTGGAGGGCGAGATGCGGCTGCTGCACCCCGTCGGCCGGGTCGGGCTGCCCGCCGAGGTCGCGGGCACCATCGCCTACCTGCTGTCCGACGACGCCGCCTTCGTCACCGGCGCCACGGTCCCGGTCGACGGGGGCCGGTCGGTGCTCGCCCGCGACCCCGAGGCGCACGAGACGTGACCCATTGCAGCAAAGTCCCCCATGGCCTTCGGCCGCCACGAGGTATGAGAATCGGGTCGGGTCCGGCTGAGCTCGGTTGGCATTGGTGCGTCTAGCCCGAAGCAAAGTCTGAGGCCTGGGGGCCTTCCCG
>NZ_JAHKRK010000014.1 GCF_019396355.1 Pseudonocardia nigra | reverse complement strand
GCTCGTCGGCCAGCAGCCGGCTCGACCAGTGCGTCACCCCGAGCCGCTGCGGCGGCGGGTTCAACGTCGCCACGACCACCTCGGCCTCGTCCACGTGGCGGGGCCGGCCCGAACGCTTGCGGTCCTCGAGCGCGACGCGCTATCACGGTTCAGGCGGTGAGGACCACCTTGACCTGCTCGCCTGCCGCGGACAGCGCGAATGCCTCGGCGGCGTGGTCGAGGGGCAGGGTCGCGGTGACGTAGTCCTCGGTGCGGATCGCGCCGGAGATGAGGATCTCGATCGCGTCGCGGTAGTCCTCGGGCAGGTAGGTCGCGCTGCCTTGGATGCGCACCTGCTGGTCCTGGACAAGCGGCAGCGGCACAGTGACGTCGCGGGCTGCCACACCGACGACGACGACCGTTCCGGCTTTGAGGGCGATGGCGATGGCCTGATCGACGGTGGTCTGTACCGCAACGCAGTCGAAGACGACGTCCGCGCTCTCGCCGAGCGCGGCGCGGACCTGCCCGACGGCGTCGGGCCGCGTCGGGTCGACGACCGCGTCTGCACCCAGCCGCAGGGCACGCTCGCGCTTGGACGGCAGGACGTCGGTAACGACCACGCGGCGGGCGCCGCGGTGCCTGACGGCGGCGAGCAGCAGGAGGCCGATCGTCCCGGCGCCGAGGATGGCCACCGCCTTTCCGGTCAGGCCGCCGGCCAACCGGGTCGCGTGGACCGGCGTCGCCAGCGGCTCGATCAGGGCTGCCTGCAGATCGTCCAGGCCGTCGGGCACGACGTGCAGGCGGTCGGCCGGGATGGTGAAGTAGCCGGCCATGCCGCCCTGGTCGTCGCCGCAGCCGAAGAAGCGCAGGTTCTCACACAGGTTCGATCGCCCCGTGGTGCACATCTTGCATGTCCAGCAGGGCAGCGTCGGCTCGGCCGTGACGCGGGCTCCGACGGACGGACCGGACACACCCGTTCCGACCGACCGCACGGTCCCGACCACCTCGTGACCGGGACGGTAGGGCAACGGCAGGAAGGGATGGCGGCCATGAGAAGCGTGCGTATCCGACCCGCAGACACCCGCGACGTGCATCTCGACGAGCGCCTCACCCGCACCTGGCTGCGGGACCGGCGCCGTCTCGACCACGACGCCGTCGGCGGTGACGACGACGCGCCGCATCGTGGTGGGGATGTCGATCATCTCTGTTCCCTTCGAGGAGTCACGGGGTGACCTGGATCTTGAGGGTGTCGGGGGATCCGATTCGGTGGAAGGCGTCGACGGCCTCGTCGAGGGCGAACGTGTGCGACACGAGGTCGGCGGCCGGGAGGCTGGTGGTCCGTAGCGTGGTGATCGCCTCGGGCAGCGTGCCGGCCAGCGAGAAGGACCCCAGGATCGTCAGCTGGCGGGCGTAGACCTCGTGGGGGTCGACCGTCACACCCGATCCGGGCGGGCAGACCCCGAACACGAGCAGGGTGCCCGCGTCGCGCAGCAGCGCAAGTCCTTGCTGGACCACCTCGGGACGGCCGGTGGCGTCGATGACGAGGTCGAAACGTCCCGCCTCGGGGCCGTGGTCGGCGAGCAGCTGCTGGGGAAGGTCGGGACCGGCCGGGTACGTCGCCGAGACGCCGAAGGCGCGGGCGCGAGTCAACCGCTCCTCGAACAGGTCGCAGATGCCGATGTCTCGGACACCGTGGCTGCGCAGCGCGACCGCGAGCAACAGGCCAATCGGTCCGGCGCCGAGCACCAGCGCGCGAGCCTCCGGGCGCGGGTTCGCGCGTCGGACACCGAGGGTGGCGCAGGCGAGCGGTTCCGCGAGCGCGGCCACGCTGCCCGGCAGATCGCCGACGGCGTGCGCGTTCTGCGCCCGGACGACGGCGAACTCGGCCGCTCCACCGTCCAGGTCCGCGCCGTAGGCGGCGATCTCCCGGCACAGGTTGCGGTGGCCCCGCCGGCAGTTGGGACAGCGGTCGCAGGCGACGAGCGGGTCCACGGCCACCCGGTCACCCACCCGCCACCGGGTGACGTCGTGGCCGAGCTCGACGATCTCGCCGGCGAACTCGTGGCCGGGGACGCGGGGCAGCGCGGCGGGATAGCGCCCGTGCAGGATGTCGTGGTCGGTGTGGCAGATGCCGGCGGCCTCGACCCGCAGCAGCACCTCGCCGCTGCCGGGCGTGGGTTCGGGCACCCGCTGGACGCGGGGGACGCGGTCGGCTCCGAAGACCAGGGCACGCATTGGATCAGTCCTCTCGACCGATGAGGTCGCGCGGCGCGACGAGGGCCGCAGCGCCGGCGTACTCGGCGTCCCCGAGCTCGTGGGCGATGCGCAGCAGCCGGTTCCACTTGGCGGTGCGCTCGGACCGGGTGAGGGACCCGACCTTGATCTGCCCGGTGCGCCAGCCGACGGACAGGTCGGCCAGCCAGCAGTCCTCGGTCTCGCCCGAGCGGGCCGAGAGGACGGTGGCATAGCCGGCGGCGTGGGCCGCGGTGACCACGTCCCGGGTCGCGCTGAGCGAACCGCACTGGTTCGGCTTGACCAGGACGGCGCTGGCGATCCCGTTGGCCACGCCGCGTCGCAGCCGGTCGACGTCGGTGACGAACAGGTCGTCCCCGAGCACCTGCTGGGAGTCCAACGTGGACGTCGCCGTGGCGAAACCGGCCCAGTCGTCCTCGGCCAGGGCGTCCTCGACGGACACGATCGGAAAGTCGCGGCACCATCCGGCGATCTCGGCAACGAGCTCGTCGGCCGTCAGCGTGCGCCCCTCCTCGGACAGGACGTAGTGGCCGTCGTGCAGTAGTTGGCTCGCCGCGACGTCGATCGCGATGGCCACGTCGTCGCCGGGGCGTAGGCCGGCGGCGCGGATCCCCTCGGTGATCAGGCGCAGAGCGTCGCGTGTGCCGTCCAGGGCGACGCCGAAGCCGCCTTCGTCCGCGACGAGCTGGGCGTTGAGCCCGCGCTCCCGCAGCCTTGCGCCGATCGCGTGGCGCACCTCCCACACCCAGGACAGCGCCTCCGGGAGGGACCGCGCGCCGACGGGCACGGCCAGCAGGTCCTGGACGTCCAGCGCAGCAGCGGCGTGCGCGCCTCCGGAGAAGATGTTGACCATCGGCAGGGGCAGCAACGGGCGGCCGGCGTCTCCGAAGTACCGGTAGGGCGGGAGTGCCGACTGGGCGCCGGCGGCGAGCGCGGTCGCCACCGAGACGGACAGCACGGCGTTCGCGCCGAGCCCGCCGAGCCGTTCGGGTCGTCCCTCGGGGGTGGTCAGGGAGCGGTCCAGTCGGAGCATGGCGCCGTCGACCGCCTGCTGGTCGCGGGCGTCGATGCCGGTCAACGCGGGAGCGATGTGCTCGCGGATGCCCGCGACCGCCCGGGTCACGCCCCGGCCGCCGAACGCGGTGCCGCCGTCCCGGAGTTCGACGGCCTCGTGGGCTCCGGTCGACGCCCCGGAGGGCACGACGATCGTGGCGCGCGCACCTCCGCGCAGGACCACCTCGCAGCTGACGGTCGGCGTCCCCCGCGAGTCGAAGGCGGGTACCGGGTTCAGCGCGGCGATCTCGAACTCGTTCATCGATCGGCCTCCTCGGCCAGGACGTCCCAGACTCGCGGGACGCTCGGGGGTCGTCGGGTGAGCACGCGTCGCCCGACGCGCCGCACGATGTCGCGCTCGGGCGCGGTGAGGTACTCGGCGGGCGACCGGCCATCGGTTCGGGCGAGCAGGAGCACCCCCACGTGGGCGACCAGGTGTTCGGGCTCGGCCTGCAGGCCCGTCTCGCGCAGCGGTCGAGTCGCGTCTGAGTAGGCGCGAAGGAAGGCCGCGGCCGCCGCGGCGTACGCGCCCCGGTGGGCCGGTCGGTGCACCGCCTTGAGCAGCAGGTGCGTCACGAGGAACGCCACGTCGAAGTCCGGGTCTCCACGGTGGGCCACCTCGAAGTCCAGAACCCACGTGCCGCCGGGACCGGTCAGGATGTTCTTGGGGGAGAAGTCGCCGTGCACCAGGCAGATCCGCCGCGCGGCCATCGCGTCCGCCACCGCCAGCACGGCGTCGCGGACGTCGGGCAGCGCCTGCGCGGTGGCCAGGTGGTAGGGCTCCACGCGCAGCTGGTCGAACGCCTCGGGATCGTCGAGGCCCTCGACGAGGGCCGGATCCGCGGCCGTGGCGTGGTGCCAGGTGCCGAGCAGCCGCCCGAGCGTCGCGGCGACCGGCTCGTGCACCACGCCCTGCAGCAGCAGGCCCTTCCAGGGGGTGAGCCCGTCGGGGGCGCGCTCGATCACGAGCACGAACCGTTCGGGGTCGACGTCCACGACCCCGGGCACGTGCCCAGGAGTGAGCCGCGCCGCGACCGCGAGCCCGCGGGCCTCGTTCAGCGTCCGCTCCTGCTTCGCCCGCCATTCCTGGGCCACGCGCAGCGTCGGCAGGGACTGCTTGACGACCCAGGCGTGACCGGCCGACTCGACGCTGAGCACCGTGTTCGAGACGCCCCCGTCCAGTTCGCGGACCCGGGTCGATTGGTCGTCCAGCAACCCGCGCCCCCGCAGGTAGGCGACCACCGTGTCCTGGTCCAGCAGCTCCGCGCGGGCGTGCGACGCCGTCACGAGGGCAGCCCAGCCGGCGCCGCCCAGATCGCGCTCAGCGCCTCGACGGTATGCAGGTACCTGGCGTAGCGGTCCTCCCACCGGGTCCGCTGACCGGCGGCAGGCGAGAAGACGCGGTCCGCGCGCACACAGGCGCGGGTGGCCTCCTCGACGTCACCGAACATCCCGGTGCCGACGCCGGCGAGCATGGCCGCGCCGAGCGCACCGTGCTCGGTGGACTCGGTGACGGCGACCTCGCAGTTCAGCACGTCGGCGAACAGCTGGCTCCACACGTCGCTGCGGGCGGCCCCACCGGAGAGGTGGATCCGCCGCCTCGGCGCGCGCTCGGCCAGCGCGTCCAGGTGCATCCGGTGGTTGAACACGACGCCCTCGAAGACGGCTCGCAGCAGATGCGGCCGACCGTGCCAGTGTCGCAGGCCGAGGAACGACGCGCTGGCGTGCGGACCGTAGGGCGAGCCGAACAGGAACGGGTGGAAGATCGGCGTCGTCTCGTCGTCGGCGACCGCGGCGGCCTCCCGGTTCGCCACCGAGATCGGGTCGTCCACGCCGTCCATGAGCTCGCGGACGAACCAGTCGAGGTTGGACGCCGACGAGGGCGATGCGCCCATCGCCACCCACTGGCCGGGCACGACCCACGGCCGCGACTGCCACCGTTCGTCGCTGACGCGGCGGCCGTCGATGAGCTGGTTGACGCTGTAGGTGCCGGCCTGCACCGAGTAGTCGCCGGGAACGGTGGCACCCGAGCCGAGGGCGGAGGCCACGACGTCGTGGGTCCCGGTCACGACCGGTGTCCCCGCGGCGAGGCCGGTGCGTTTCGCGGCGTCGTCGGTGACGACGCCGGCGACCGCGGCCGGGCGCAGGGCCGTGGGGAGCTTGGGTCGCAGGTCGAGCAGCCCGTACGCGGCGAGTGCGCGCGGCTCGTAGCCCTCGCCGTCCATCCGCCCGACGCAGGACGCGGCTTCGACGGTGTCGGTGGCCAACTCGCCGGTCAGGCCGAGGCGCAGCCAGTCCTTGCAGTAGAGCAGGTGCGCGGTGGCCGCGAGGGTGGCCGGCTCGTGCGCGGACCACCACGCGGCGAGCGGGGCCTGCGACCCGGCATGGGGGCGTTGTCCCGTCAACGCCAAGGTCTGGGCGAGCACACCCTCGCGGTCCCACCGATCGAGGATCGGTCCCGATCTGCCGTCAAGGGCGAGGAACGCAGGGCGGGTGGGTCGGCCCGCCGCGTCGACGGGGTAGATGCCGTCCCCGTGCGCGACGAGCCCGACCGCTCGGATCCTGCCCGCGTCGACGTCCGCCGCGCTCACGGCCTGCCGGATGACCCCGTCCAGTTGGTGGGCCAGCTCCGCCATGTCGCGCTCCGCGGCGTGCGGCGCGGGGACGGACACGTTGGTCCGACACCGGCCCGTGCCGAGCTCCCGGCCCTCGTCGTCGAAGATGACGGCCTTGAGGGCGGTCTGACCGCAGTCGACTCCCAGTATCATCCGCGCACCTCCTCCCGTGCCGGCGACTCAGGCACCGACGGGCGTGGCCGCGAGCCCGTGCACGATGTCGTGCAGGCGTCGGGCACTGGCCCGCGGGTCGTCGGTCTGCCACACGTTGCGCCCGTAGACGAGCCCACGGGCCCCGGTCGACAGCGCCTCGGCCGACGATCGCAGCAGCTCGTCCTGGTCGTCGGACTTCGGACCGCCGAGCAGCAGCACGGGCACCGGGCAGGAGTCGACGACGGTCCGCATCGACGTGATGTCGCCGGTGTACTGCGTCTTCACGGCATCGGCGCCCAGCTCGGCCGCAAGCCGCGACACGTAGGCGAGCGCCTGGGCGTCGGACTGGTCGACCGACCGGGAGCCCCACAGCACTGCTTCGACGATGACCGGCAGCCCGACGGCGTGCGCCGCCCGGGTCGTGCGGGCAACGGCGGCGGCGTTGTCCGCCGTGATCGCGTCGTCCGCGTTGCCGAGGATGAGGAACAGGACCATCGCGTCGGCGCCCATCGCGACCGCCTCGCCCGCCGTGATGAGACAGCGGTACTCCTCCGCGGGCCCCGCGATGCCCGGCGGCTGCAGGGAGCCCATGAAGAAGAAGTCCGAGCGCACTAGTGCCGCCGGTGCACCGCGGTGGGCGAGCAGGTGGCGCGTCCGGTCGAGCATCCCGGGCGAGATCACCAGGCCGTCGACGCCGGCGTCGACGAGCGACTCGACGACCCCGAGGGCGTCCTCGCCGCCGCCGGCGGCGCTGGCTCCGAGACCCCGGTCGAACGCCGCGACCATCGCCCGCCCGGACGTCGGGTCGAACAGGCGGCCGAGCCGCATTTGTGAGGCTTCCATGAGTGCTCCGTCCGAGGTGGCTGCTATTTGATGGCGCCGAGCGACAGCCCGCGGACCAGCTGCTTCTGCGCGAGGAGCCCGGCGATGAGGACCGGGAGGGTGGCGAGCACCGACGCGGCGGACAGCTTGGCCCAGAACAGGCCCTGGGTGCTGATGAACCCGACGAGGTAGAGCGGGACGGTCGGGGCCTGCGACGAGGTGAGGTTCACCGCGAGGAAGAACTCGTTCCAGGAGAAGATCACGCACAGCAGCGCGGTGGCGGACAGCCCGGGCGCGATCATGGGCAGGATGACCTTCGTCAGCTCCTGGCGGAAGCTGACCCCGTCGACCCGGGCCGCCTCGAGGACCTCGACCGGGATCTCCTTGAGGAAGGAGCGGATCATCCAGATCGCGAGCGGCAGGTTCATCGAGGTGTAGAGCAGGATCAGCGTCCCGATGCTGTCGAGCGCGCCGATGTCGCGCGCGATCAGGTAGATGGGGACGATCGCCCCGGCGATCGGCAGCATGCGGGTCGTGAGGAAGAAGAACAGGACGTCGCGCCACTTCTGCGCGGGCCGGATCGACAGCGCGTAGGCGGCCGGAAGGGCCAACGCCAGGACGATGGCGGTGGAGGTGACCGTCGCCATGAGCGAGTTCAGGAAGTACGGGATCAGGTTGTTCTCGATCGCCAGGCGGAACTGGTCGAGGGTCGGCGTGAAGAACAGCGTCGGCGTCGCCGAGACGGCGTCGGACTCCTGCTTGAAGGCCGTGAGGACCATCCACAGGAACGGGAAGAACACCAGGAGAGCGGCGAGCCAGGTCAGCGCCGTCAGCGCGCCGTGGCCGAGGGACCGGCGCCGCCGCGCCAGGTCGCGTCCTCCGCCGTGAGTCGCCGTCGAGGATCCGGTCATGATCGACATCAGGCCTTCGCCTCTTCCTTGAGCAGGCCGGACACGACCCGCAGGGCGACCGTCGCGACCAGCAGCGTGCCGATGAGGACGATGACCGACAGGGCGGCCGCCTCGCCGATCTCGAAACCGCGGAAGGCCCGCAGGTAGAGGAAGTACGGGAGGTTGGTCGTCGCGCCTCCCGGGCCGCCCTGGGTCATCAGGTAGACCACGTCGAACGACTGCACGATGTAGACGGCGCCCAGGAACAGCCCCAGCTCGGCGTACTGCCGCAGATGGGGCAGGGTCAGGTGGACGAACAGAGCGATCGGCCCCGCGCCGTCCACCTTGCCCGCCTCGATGACCGACGGGTCCTCGCTCTGCAGGCCGGCCAGCAGGATCAACATCATGAATGGCATCCACTGCCAGGCGAGCACCACGACGACCGAGAGCATCGGGAACTGCGTCACCCAGTCCACGTCGCCGACGCCGAAGGGCCGCAGCACCCAGTTCACCAACCCGAAGCTCGCGTTGAGCATGCTGGTCTTCCACAGCAGTGCCGTGGCGGCCGGAAGGACGAGGAAGGGCGTGATGAGCAAGGTGCGCACGACCCCGCGACCGAAGAAGCTGCGGTTTACCAGCAGCGCCAGGGCGAGCCCGGCCACGAACGCGAGGAGCACGGCGCCGCCGGTCATCACGACCGTGTTGAGGGCCGCCTGCTGGAAGTTGGTGTCCGAGACGATCGTGCCGTAGTTCGCCAGCCCGACGAAGCGGGGCTCGGGCCTGGTCAGCAGGTTCCAGTCCTGGAAGCTGTACCAGACGGTCATGAGGAAGGGCACCTGTGTAACGACGATGACCAGGACGATCGCCGGCAGGAGTGGGACCCGCCGCGCCCAGGCGACCGTGCGGCCGCTCGGCGTCGCCCGGTACCCGGCGGAGGGGCCCGGGCGCCCGGCTGCGGGCGCCCGTCCGGGCCGTGGCGGGGTCTGGGTGAGCCGCATCGTCATGAGCCTTCGACCCAGGCCTTGTTGTCCTCGGCCACCCCGGCAAGGATCTTGTCCGCGTTCGCGACGGCCTCGTCGACCGTCTGGTTCCCGGCCACGGCCGCCGAGATCTGCTGCGACACCTGCGTTCCGAAGTCCTGGTAGGTCGGCAGGCCGAGGAACAGCACGCCGGTGTAGGGCACCGGCTTGGGGTGCTGCGTCGGGTCGGCCTTGCGCACGCTGGCGAGTGAGATCTCCGCGAACGGAGCGCCGTCCAGGTAGGCCTGGTCGGCGTAGGTCGACTCGCGGGTCGCCGTCGGGGTGCGGACCAGGCCGAGCTTCTCGCCGACCAGCGCGACATACTCCTTGGAGCTCGCCCAGCGCATGTAGGCCCACGCGGCGTCCTTGTTCTCCGAGGTCACTGGCATGGCGACGTTCCAGGACCACAACCAGCCGGAGGAGTCGAAGCTCTCGACCGGCGCCGGCGCGTAGCCGACCTTGCCGGCCACCGTCGACGTCTTCGGGTCCTCGACCGAAGCGCCTGCGGAGGTGGCGTCGAACCACATCGCCGCCTTGCCCTGCCCGAAGGCGGTGAGGCACTCGGGGAAGCCGTTGCTCGCGGCGCTCGGCCCCCCGTGTTCGCGCTGCAGGTCCACGTAGAACTGCACGGCACGCTTCGTCTCCGGGGAGGAGAACTGGGGCGTCCACGCCTGGTCATACCAGACACCGCCGAAGGTGTTGATGATCGGGTTGAGCGCGGCCAGCGACGAGCCCCAGCTCGAGGACCCACGCATGCAGATGCCCTGGATCCCCTGGGCCTCGTCCTCGACCTGGGCGGCCAGCTGCGCCACCTGGGTCCAGCTGGGGTTGGCGGGCATCTCGATGCCCTTGGCCTCGAAGAGGTCCTTGCGGTACATGAGCATCGACGACTCACCGCTGAACGGGACGGCGAACAGCTTGCCGTCGCTGCCCAACCCCTTGCGCACCGTCGGCAGGATGTCCTCGACGTCGTAGTCGGCGTCCTGCTCGGCGTAGGGAGCCAGGTCCTCGAGCCACCCATTCTTCGACCAGATCGGCACCTCGTACGGGCCCACGGCGATGACGTCGAACGGGCTCGACCCGGTCGCGACACCCTGCGTGAGCTGGTCGCGCAGCTGGTCCTCGGGGAGGTTGACGTACTCGATCCTGATGGCCGGGTGCTGTTGCTCGAACGTCTCCGTCAGCGCGCGGACGTCGTCGAACTGGGGTACGGCCGCGGTGGCCACGGTCACGGTGGTGACCCCGCCGGCGCCGCCGGTGCCGGATCCGGATCCCGCTCCGCCGCACGCGGCGAGGAGCGAGATGGCGCCCGCCGCGGCGAGCGCGCTGATTGCGAGATTTCGCCTGCTTCGAGGCATGGCTACGCCTTTCTCTGGGGCACGACGTCGGGCTCCCGCACGGCGCGGGCGTTGTGGAAGGTGTGGGGTCAGGCGATTACGACGTGCGGTCCGGCCGCCCGGAGGTCCTCGGCGAGATCGTCGTCCAGCCCGCTGTCGGTGATCAGGACGTCGACCTGCGACAGGTCGCCGAACAGGTGGAAGTACTCGGTGCCGACCTTGGAGTGGTCGGCGAGCAGGACGACCCGCCGCCCGCTGTGCACCATGGCCGCCTTGACGCTCGCCTCGGCCTGGTCGGACGTGGTCATGCCGTGCTCGACGGTGACGCCGTTCGCGCCGATGAAGGCGACGTCGACCCGGACCTCGCTCAGGGCCCGCAGGGCCCAGGCGTCGACCGACGACATGCTCACCGATCTGATGCGCCCGCCGAGGGCCATGAGCGTGATGTTCGGCCGGTTAACTAGCGCGTTGATCACCTGCAGGGAGTTGGTCACGACCTTGAGCTGCCGGTCGTCCGGCAGCATCTCGGCCACGGCACCCGTCGTGGTGCCGGTGTCGATGAGGATCGCTCCCTCCGACGGCACCTCGTGCAGCGCCGCGCGGGCGATGCGTTCCTTCTCGGCCTGCATCACGGCAGCTCGGACCGGGGTCGCCGGCTCGAACCCCAGGCGCTTGACCGGGATGGCGCCGCCGTGCGTACGGCGCAGAACACCGCGGCGCTCGAGGGCGACGAGGTCGCGGCGGACCGTCTCACCGGTGACGGCGAACTCCTCCACGAGCTGGGCGACGTCCACCCGGCCGTCCCGCATGACGCGCTCGGCGACGGCCTGCTGTCGTTCCTCGGCGTACACCCGGTTCTCCTTGCGTCTCGGCTCCGAAGTTGCGGTTCGTTGTAGTTCGTTGGGAAACACACAGTAAGTCGTCACTGCCTGGATGACAAGGGGACGAGGAAACGAGTGATCCCAACGACCTCCACATCGTCGCGGGCCCGCATGAGGCCGCGTGTTCAATGCAGCGGTCCGGTCCTGGTGCGGGGATGCAAGGCGTCGCCCTCGCCGCGGCGGTTCACTGCCCGCACCGCTCGGTTCGACGGCGCACCAAGGGAGGCCGTGATGTTCCACTCGACAGTCGACGAGCCGTGGCAGCCATGAGGCGCGGGATCGTGGTCGTCCTCGACGACGAGGACCGGGAGAACGAGGCCGACCTGATCATGGCGGCCGAGCACGTCACCACCGAGATGCTCGCCTTCTTCCTGACCCACACCTCCGGGTTCCTCTGCGCCGCACTGGCGCCGGACCGGGCCGACGACCTGGATCTGCCGCCGATGGTCGCGGCGAACACCGAGGCGCTGACCACCGCGTTCACCGTCAGCGTCGACGTCCGGAGCGGAACGACGACGGGCATCAGCGCGAGCGACCGGGCCGCCACCTGCCGGGCGCTGGCCGATGGGGTCGACCTGTCTCGTGATGGGGCAGAAGCAGCAGCTGATCGACACGCTGCGCCGGCCAAGTACGCCGACGTCGCCGACGCGTACGGCTTGCCGATCCGCTATGGCCACGCCCGCTTCACCGATGAGCAGATCCTGGCTGTCGACGGGCAACCGTGATCGCACCGGCCTGACGTCGTCGCCACCGGGGTCGCGCCGGTGATCCCGGACCTGCCCGGCATCACCGAGGTCGACTACCTCACCTCAAGCACCGCGATGGAGCAGCAGAGCCTGCCCGCGTCGCTGGTCGTGCTCGGCGGCGGCTATGTCGGGCTGGAACAGGCCCAGCTGTTCGCCCACCTCGGGGTGCAGGTCACTCTCGTCGGGCGGCTCGCGCCGCAGGCCGAGCCCGAACTCGCCGACGTGCTGCGCTTTGCGCATGCTGATCGAACGGGTGTCGGGCCGGGAGACCGGCCTACCCCAGCGGGTCGTGTTCGACACCCAGCGATCCGCCGCAACACCCACGTCAGGCCCGCGGTCGCCGGGGTGACGCGGACCGGGGCGGCACCTTGCCGCGGTCCACCCCACAGGGCGGGAGTGGCGAGGTCAGGCCGACCAGTTCGGCCCGAAGTCGGGAAGCTCCCGGCCGGTGGGGTGGGTGGCCTTGCCGGGAAGCGACCGGCTCGGCGCAACGACGACGTCGACGCCCTTCTCGCGCAGTCGCCGGCGATGCTCCGCCGGTGTGGCGGCGTCGACGATCACGACGTCGAAGTCGGTGAGGGGGAGCAGGGCGTGCAGCGCGCGGCGCTCGAACTTGGTGTGGTCGACGTAGAGGATCCGCTGCGCTGCGGACTCGAACATCGAGCGCTTGACCAGCACGGTGTCCTGCGTCTGGTGGAAGCAGATGTCGTCGGTGATCGCTGAGGTCGAGGTGATGAACGTGTCCGCGCGGATCGCCGTGATCGCGGCCAGGGTCATCCCGCCCATGGTGGCGTCGCACCAGCCGTAGTACTGGCCGCCGAGCAGGTTGAGCGTGATTCCCGGCTCCCGGGCGAGCTCGGCGGCGACGCTGAGGAAGTTGGTGATGACCGTGAGCGGGGCGCGGCTGGGGAGAAGCCGGGCGAGGTAGATGCCGGTGGTCGAGTCCTCCATGAGGATGGCCTGCCCGGGTTCGACGTAGTCCAGGGCGGCGAGGGCGAGCGCCTCCTTCTCGGCCTGGTTCTGCCCGAGCCGGAACGCCGTGTTCGACTCGAAGAGACTGGACGCCAGCGCCGTGACTTGGCCGCGGGTCTTGCGGAGCACGCCCTGGGTCTCGAGCTCGTCCAGGTCGCGGTGCACGGTCATGACGCTGACACCGAACCGCTCGGCGAGATTCTCGATGCGGACGGTGCCTTCGGCGATGACGGTCTCGGCGATGCGGCGCTGCCGGGTGCGCTGCTTCGAGGCCCGGGACGAGGCCTGCTCGTCGGTGTCCAATGTCGAATCCTCGATCAGATGGTGGTGGTCGGGAAGGGCGGCCGGGCCCATGGGAGCAAGTCTCCCACGGGCCCGGCGGCCGGTTCGCGGTTCACGCACCGCCGGCGAGGTCCTCGTTGGCGATGTCGCCGGTCTCCACGTTGCGGTCGACCAGCACGGGCAGCTCCTCAAGGAAGGCGTCCTTGCCGGTCACGACGTGATTCATGACGACGTCGACGTTCTCGATCGTGACCGGGGGCATGACGTAGGTGTACTCGGACTCGACGGGCTGCCCCTCGACGATCCGCCTGGCGACTGCCAGGCCGGCGGCGAGCTCGACGCGGCCGTGCTGGAGCGAGGTGCCGATGAAGTCGCCGCTCTGCACGGCGCGCAGGCCGTCCTCGATCCCGTCAATGCCGACGACCGGGAGGTCCATGCCCGCCTCGTTGAGCGCCTGGACCGCGCCGAGGCCCATGTCGTCGTTCTGCGCAACGATCCCGTCGATCTGGTCGCCGAAGCCTGCCAGCCAGTTCTTGACCTTGTTCACGGCCTCGGCGCGCTCCCAGTTCGCGGTGTCCTTGGCGAGCACGCGGATGCCCGGGTACTCGCGCAGGACGTTCTCGATGCCCGTGGAGCGGTCCAGTTCGGGCGACGAGCCGAGGGGGCCTTGCAGGATGACGACGTTGCCCTGCCCACCCAGCTCCTCGGCCATCATGCGCATTTCCTGCTGGCCGGCGGCGACGTCGTCGGGCAGCACGGTGGCGGCGAGGTCGGCGTCCTGGGACAGGGTGGTGTTGACGGCAAGGACCGGGATGCCTGCGGCCTTGGCCTGAGCGAGCTGCGGGCCGAGTGAGTCGGCCTGCACGGGGACGATGATGATGGCGTCGACCGCCTGGTTGATCAGCTGCTCGACCTGGCTGGCCTGGGTGCTGACGTCGTCGCCCGCGGAGGTCCACACCAGGTCGATGTCGTGGGCCTGGGCGTAGGCCTCCATCCCCTCACGGCCTTGGGCGATGAAGGAGGACATGTCGTAGACGGTGACGCCGACCTGCATCGCGGCGTCGGCGGCGGGGTCGCCCGCGCCGCAGGAGGCGGTGGCGGTCAGGACGGCGGCGGTGCCGAAGGCGGCGACCCATCGGCGGAGCGTGGTGATCATGGCGTGCCCTTCGTCGTGGTGATCGGAGGTCAGGTACGGCGGTTGGTGGCCCAGACGTCCACGGCGACGGCTGCGACGATCAGTAGGCCCTTGATGACGCTCTGCCAGTAGGCGGGCACGGTGAGCAGGTCGAAGCCGTTGTTGAGGGTCTGGATGAGCAGCAGCCCGAGTGCGGTGCCCCAGATCGAGCCGCGGCCGCCCATCAGGCTCGCGCCGCCGATCACGACGGCGGCGATTGCGTCGAGCTCGTAGCCGGCGCCGAGGGTCGGCGGGCCGGAGATGACGCGGGAGGCGAGGATGACCCCGGACAGCCCGGCGAGCAGCCCGCTGAGGGCGTAGACGCGGAACAGGACGCGGCGGACCTTGACGCCGGCCAGCTCGGCGGCGAGCCGATTACCGCCGACCGCGTAGACGCGCATCCCGTACGCCGTGCGGGACATCACGAGCGCGAGCACCCCGATCCCGACGATCATGACGAGCACCGGGACCTGGACGCCGAGGACGCGGGTGTTGGCGATCGCGCCGAAGTTCTCCGGCAGTCCGTTGATCGGGGCCCCGTCGCCGATGACGAAGGCCAGCCCGGAGGCCGTGGTGAGCATGCCAAGCGTGGCCACGAACGGCGGGACGTTGAGCCGCGAGACCAGGAAGCCGTTCACCGCTCCCGCGGCGAGCCCGACCAGCAGCCCGACGAGCACGGCGAGGGCGAGCCGTTCCGGATGGTCCTTCACGGTCACCGCGGCGGCCATCGCGCTGACCGCGATGACGCTGCCGACCGACAGGTCGATCCCGCCGGTGAGGATGACCAGGGTCTGGCCGAGCGCGATGAGCGCGAACGGGGCCGCGGCGATGGCGATGGTCTGCCAGTTCTCCAGCGTCCCGAATCGAGCGCTGCGGTAGCTGAAGTAGGCGATCACCAGCAGCATCACCACGACCATTGCGTGCCGGGTGAGCAGGTCCTGGAACCACGCCCTGGTGAACGGTCGCACCGCGGTGGTGTCGGACGCGCGGGCGGGGACGTGCTGCGGTGGGCGGGTCTGTTCGATGGTCATGTCAGGCCGTCCTTGGCGCTGAGGTGGTGAGGGTCTCGGGCTCGCCGGTCTCCGGGCCGAACCCGGCGGCGAGGTGGAAGATCGTGCGTTGCACGTCGGGGCCGTCGATGGCCGTGCGGTCGAGCTCGCCCGCGACGGCGCCGCCCCGCAGGACCAGGACCCGGTGCGACAGGCCGAGCACCTCGGGCATGTCCGAGGAGGCCATGACGACCGCCATCCCGGCGGCGGCGAGCTCGGCGACGAGCCGGTAGATCTCGCTGCGGGCGCCGACGTCGACGCCGCGGGTGGGTTCGTCGAGCAGCAGGACGTCGACGTGCTGGGTGAGCCAGCGGGCGAGCACCACCTTCTGCTGATTGCCCCCCGACAACGTCACGACCGGCTGGGACAGTCCCCGGCTGCGCAAGCCGACGGAGTCCATGACCTCGCCGATGCGCCGCTGCCGGTGCCTGCCGCGCAACCAGCCGCCGGTGCAGAACGTCGGCAGCCGCGGAAGCGAGCCGTTGTCGAGCACGCTCATCGACAGCACGAGTCCCGCGCCCTTGCGGTCCTCGGGAACCAGTGCCATGCCGGCCGCGATGGAAGCCGCGGGGGAAGGGCGGACCGGGCGGCTCGCCACCCGGACCTCGCCGCCGACCCGGGGCCGGGCACCGAAGATCGCCTCGAGGAGCTCGGTGCGGCCCGCGCCGACCAGCCCCGCCAGGCCGAGGATCTCGCCGGGGCGGACGTGGAAGCTCACCGGCTCGGCGAAGCCCGCGACGTGCAGCCGCTCGACCTCCAGGACCGGCGCCCCGGTGCCCGGCTCGCCGGTCGCGGGAAACAGTCCGCCGAGCTCGCGGCCGATCATCGCCGAGACGATCTCGTCGTCGGTGGTGTCGGCGACGGGCCGGTCGAGCACGAGTGCCCCGTCGCGCAGGACGACCGCTCGGTCGGCGACGGCCCGGATCTCCTCCATCTTGTGGGTCGTGTAGAGTATCGCGACGCCGTGCTCGCGCAGCTTGTCGACCACGCCGTAGAGGCGCTCGACCTCGCGCTCGGGGATCGCCGAGGTGGGCTCGTCGAGCAGCAGCACCCTGGCCCCCCAGCTGGAGTTCTTGACGATCTCCACGAGCTGGCACAGCGCCACGCTGAGCCGGCGCATCGGAGTTGCGGGGTCGATATCGACGTCGAAGACGGCGAGCATCTCGCGGGCCTGCGCGGCCATCCGCCTCCGGTCCAGCAGTCCGGCCCGGGTGCGCAGCTTGCGACCGAGGAACAGGTTCTCGTAGACGGTCATGTCCCGGATCGGCGCGAGCTCCTGGGGCACGATGGCGACCCCGAGCGCCCTGGCCTGCCGGGGGTCGGCGCGTTGCAGCGGGGTGCCGTCGACGACGA
Organism: Pseudonocardia nigra; assembly: GCF_019396355.1. Taxonomy (GTDB): domain Bacteria; phylum Actinomycetota; class Actinomycetes; order Mycobacteriales; family Pseudonocardiaceae; genus Pseudonocardia; species Pseudonocardia nigra. The sequence goes on along the minus strand of NZ_JAHKRK010000014.1, from coordinate 51,514 downwards.
CCTCGCCCGCGTCCGGCCGCACCAGCCCGGACGCGATCTTCATCAGAGTCGACTTGCCCGCGCCGTTCTCGCCGGCGAGTGCCGTGACGGTGCCCCGTTCCAGGGCGAGTGACACCCCCCTCAGGACCGGGACTCCGCCGAAGGCCTTGATCAGCCCGCGGCACTGGAGGGTGGTGTCTGCCATGACGCCTCCGCGATGTCGGCGCCTCCGGTCGAGGCGCTGCTCCTCACACCTACTGCGTTGTTGAACACATCATCCACGTGAAAAATCACGTGTAAGGGTTGTCAGTGAGGGAGCTAACGCGTTTACTGTTAGAGACAACATTGGCTGTGTGGCCGGAGCTGGCCGAACATCCTCGGAGGCGTTCGATGTCCGACAAGTCCATCGCCCTCGGCAACGACGACGCGGCGGTCGCCCTGCGTGAGGTGCTCGCCGAGCACCTCACAGCCCGCGGCTTCCGGGTCGACCTCTACGGGCCCGCCGCCGGCGCGACCGGCGAGGACTACCCCGACGTCGCGGTGCAGGTTGCGAACCGGGTCGCCGATGGCACCTACGATCGCGCGGTGCTGCTGTGCGGCACCGGGATCGGGATGGCCATCGCGGCCAACAAGGTGCCGGGCGTGCGCGCTGCGCAGGCCGCCGATACCTACAGCGCCGAGCGCGCCCGCAAGTCCAACGACGCCCAGGTGCTCACCATCGGAGCCCGCACCGTCGGCCCCGAACTGGCCCGCACCATCGTCGACGCGTGGCTGGCCAGCGAGTACGAGGGCGGCCGGTCGGCGCCCAAGGTGGCGAAGCTGGTCGCGCTGGACGGGACGCGGGCGGTGGCCCGGTGAGCGGCCCGGCGGCGCGGGCCCGCGAGGTCGCGATCCTCGGCGCGGGCGCCATGGGGTCGGCGCTGGCCACCCCCTTCCGGGACTCGGGCTGGGGGGTCCGGCTGTGGGGCACCTGGCTCGACGACCACCTGCTCGCCGCCTGCCGGGCCGGCGAGCTGCACCCGCGCACCGGCGTGCCGCTGGCCCCGGGCACCCGGCTGTTCGACGCGCCCGACCTGGACGCCGCGCTGCACGGCGCGGAGCTCGTGGTGCTGGCGGTCGCCTCCGGCGGCGTCGAAGAGGTCGCGCGCCGCGCGGCTCACGGCCTCGGGAACGCCCGCGCGGTGCTGCTCACCAGCAAGGGCTTCGCCCCTGACATGGATGGCCGGATCCGGCTGCTGCCCGACGCGGTGCGCGCCGCCGTCGCCGAGCGGGGCGTCGCGCTGCCGCCGGTGGTCGCCGTCGGCGGGCCCTGCAAGGCCAACGAGGTCGCGGCCGGACGGCCGACCGCGGCGGTGTTCGCCGCCGCCGACGCGCAGCTCGCCGCCGACGTCGCGAAGAGCGTCGCCACTCCCGGCTACCGCGCGGAGAGCAGCGGCGACGAGGCGGGCGTGGAGATCTGCGCCCCCATGAAAAACGTCTACGCCATCGCCCTCGGCGTCGCCGACGGGCGCTCCGAGCGCGACGGCGCGCCATGGCACGACCTCAAGGCGGCGGTGTTCGCCCGGGCCGTGCGCGAGCTCATGCTGCTCACCGAGGTCGTCGGCGGGCACACCGACACCGCCGTCGGGCTGGCGGGCGCCGGTGACCTGGAGGTCACCGGGCTGTCGGGCCGCAACAAGGTCTATGGCACCCGGATCGGGCGCGGCGAGCGGGCCGACGCCGCGCTCGCCGCGATGCGGGCCGCCGAGCAGACCGTGGAGGGCGTTCCCGCCGCCGGACTCGCGGCGCGCCTGGTGGACCGGCGCGCCCCACAGATCTGGCCGCGGCTGCCGCTGCTGCGCGCGGTGCGCGCCATCCTTGCCGACGAGGACGACCCCGTCGAGCTGCTCGTCGAGGCCGCGCTCCCCGCGCACTGACCGGACATCGCCGTCGATCGGAGGCCACCCGTGCCCACCATGACCCCCGTCGTGATCGGTGTGGACTGCTCCACCACCGGGGCCAAGGCCGTCGCCTTCGACGCGGGCGGGGCGGCGGTCGCCCAGGCCCGCCGGGGCTACGGCCGCCGCAGCCCGCGATTCGGCTGGCAGGAGCAGGACCCACAGGACTGGTGGACCGCCGCTTGCGGCGCGCTGACCGAGCTCGCCGCGCTGCTCGCGGCGGCCGCCTCCGAGCCCGTCGGGCTCGCGATCACCCATCAGCGCGAGACCTTCGCCTGCCTCGACCCCAGCGGGGACCCCGTCCGGCCCGCAGTGATGTGGCTCGACACCCGGGCGGGCGAGCAGATCGCCCGGCTCGGCGGCCCGCGGGTGCACGAGAGGTCCGGTAAGCCCGCGTCCACCACGCCGAGCCTCTACAAACTCGCCTGGCTCGCCGAGCACGAGCCCGACGCGCTGGCCCGCACGGCCACCGTCGTCGACGTGCACGGCTACCTGGTCGGCAGGCTCACCGGGGAGCGCGTCACCAGCTGGGCCTGCGCGAACCCACTGTCGCTGCTGGACATGCGCGCCTTCGACTGGGCGCCCGAGCTGCTGGCGGCGGCGGGCGTGACCGCCGCGCAGCTGCCCGCCCTGGTGCCGCCCGGAACGGTGCTCGGCGGCCTGACCAAGGACGCCGCGGCGGCCACCGGCCTGCCGCCCGACCTGCCGGTCGTGGCCGGCGCAGGCGACGGGCAGTGCGCCGGGCTCGGCGCCGCCGTCAAGGCGGGCACCGCCTACCTCAACCTCGGCACCGGCCTCACCCTCGGCACGCACAGCGACGGCTACGTCTGGGACCGGGCGTTCCGCACCCTAGCCAGTCCGATCGCCGGCGCTTACACCCTCGAGGCACTGCTGTCCTCCGGGGCGCTGTCCATCGCCTGGCTGCGCGACCTCGTCGCCGGACCGCACGCCGGCACCGGAGCCCGCGAGATCGAGCTCGGCGAGCTGGCCGCGGCGGTACCGCCCGGCGCCCGCGGCCTGCTCTACCTGCCCTACCTGACCAGCGCCGAGTCGCCGCACTGGGACGCCGACGCGCGTGCCTGCTTCGTCGGGCTCTCCGACGGGCACGGCCGCGCAGAGATGTTCCGCGCGGTGCTCGAGGGCCTGGCCTACGAGGAGCGCCTCACCGTCGAGCGCGTCGAGCAGGCGACAGCCCGGCGCATCGACCGCGTCGTCGTGATGGGCGGGGCCTCCCGGTCGCCGGTACTCACCCAGCTGCTCGCCGACGTCCTCGAACGGCCGGTCGCGATCAGCGCCGCGGTCGAGACCACCGCGCTCGGCGCGGCGATGCTCGCCGCCACGGGCGTCGGCCTCGCCGGCGTCACCGATTTGTCCGCGACCGCGGCCCGGATGAGCCGGGTCGACGAGGTCCGCACCCCCGACCACCGGGTCCGGCGCCGCTACCGGCAGGCCTACGCCGTGTACCGCGACCTCTATCCCGCCCTCAAGCCCCTATTCCCGCGGCTGTCGGCGCTGCGCGACGAGCCGCCCTCCGAGGAGACCCCATGACCGCCCCGCCGAGCGTCGATCTGGACCGGCTGTCCGTCACCACCCTGCGCACCCTCGCCATCGACGCGGTGCAGGCCGCGAACTCCGGGCACCCGGGAGCCCCGATGGGCCTCGCACCGGTCGTCCACATCCTCTGGCAGCGGTTCCTGCGGTTCGACCCCGAGCACCCCGGGTGGCCGAACCGGGACCGCTTCGTGCTCTCCGCCGGGCACGCGTCGGCGCTTCTCTACGCACTGCTGCACCTGAGCGGGGTGCGTGCGGTGGACCCCGCGGGCGAGCGGACCGCCGAGCCCGCGGTGCCGCTGGACGAGCTGCGTCGCTTCCGCGGGCTCGACTCCCGCTGCCCCGGCCACCCGGAGCACGGATGGACCTCCGGCGTCGAGTGCACCACCGGCCCCCTGGGCACCGGTGCCGCCGCCACCGTAGGCATGGCGATCGCCGCTCGCTGGCAGGCCGCCACATTCAACCGACCCGGCCACACCCTGTTCGACCACGACGTCTACGCCCTCTGTGGCGACGGCGACCTGATGGAGGGCGTCTGCGCCGAGGCGGCCTCGCTCGCCGGGCACCTGCGGCTGGCCAACCTGTGCTGGATCTACGACGACAACGGCATCACCATCGAGGGCGGCACCGGGCTGGCATTCACCGAGGACGTGTCTGCCCGGTTCCGCGCGTACGGCTGGCACGTCCTGGCCGTTGACGACGCGAACGATCTCGGCGCGTTCACCGACGCCTTCGCCGCGTTCCGCGCCGAGACCGACCGGCCCACCCTGATCGTGGTCGCCAGCCAAATCGGCTACGGGGCCCCGACCAAGCAGGACACCGCCGCCGCGCACGGCGAGCCGCTCGGCGAAGACGAGGCGCGCGCGGCGAAGCAGTCCTACGGCTGGCCCGACGACACGCCCTTCGCCGTGCCGGACGAGGTGCGCGAGCACCTTGCCGCGGGCGTCGGGCGTCGCGGCCGCGAGCTGCGCACAGCGTGGGAGGAGTCGTTCGCCCGATACGCGCAGCGCTTTCCCGACCTCGCCGACGCGGTGCGGCGGATGCAGTGCCGCGAGCTGCCCGACGGCTGGGACGCCGACCTGCCCGCGTTCCCCGCCGACGCCAGGGGGATCGCGACCAGGGAGTCCAGCGGCCGAGTGCTCAACGCGGTCGCCCAGCGGGTCCCGTGGCTGGTCGGCGGCTCCGCCGACCTGGCCCCGTCCACCAGGACCGGGCTGGCGTTCGACGGCGCGGGCGACGTCACCGCCGACACCCCGGGCGGGCGCAACCTGCACTTCGGGGTCCGCGAGCACGCGGCCGCAGCGGTGGCCAACGGCCTGGCGCTGTCCGGCCTGCGCGCATACCAGTCCGGGTTCCTGATCTTCTCCGACTTCCAGCGCGGTGCCGTGCGGCTCTCCGCCCTGATGGAGCTCCCCGTCGTGCACGTCTACACCCACGACTCCATCGGGGTCGGCGAGGACGGGCCCACCCACCAGCCCGTCGAGCAGCTCGCCGCGTTGCGGGCCGTGCCCGGGTTGATCGACCTGCGCCCGTCCGACGCCAACGAGGTGACCGAGGCATGGCGGCTGATCATGCCGCTGCGGCACCAGCCGGTGGCGCTGGCGCTGACCCGGCAGGCCGTGCCCACGCTCGACTGCACCCGCTACGCGCCGGCCGCCGGGCTCGCCCGCGGCGGGTACGTGCTCGCCGACCCGCCCGGCGGCGCCCCGCCCGAGGTGGTCCTGGTTGCGTCCGGCAGCGAGGTCCACCTGGCCGTCGCCGCGTACGAGACGCTCACCGCCGAGGGTTACGCAGTCCGCGTGGTCAGCCTGCCGTCCTGGGAGCTGTTCGACCGCCAGCCCCGGGAGTACGCGACCGGGTTCTGCCGCCGTCGGTGCGTGCGCGGGTCGCGGTCGAGCAGGCCTCCTCGCTGGGTTGGGAGCGCTATGCGGGGACCGAGGGCGCGATCGTCGCGATGACCACGTTCGGGGCGTCGGCTCCGTACCCGCAGCTGCAGGCGAGGTTCGGCTTCACCCCCGACGCCGTCGCCGAGGTCGCCAGGCAGCAGCTCCGGCGGCACGGGAGGACCGTCGAGAGGAGGGCGTCATGACCGCCGGGAGGACCTCCCCGTTCGGACACGCACAGCTAGGGCCGGCACAGCGCGCGGCGGCCTGGGAACGGCTCGACGGCGGCAGCCTCGACGTGCTCGTGATCGGTGGCGGGATCACCGGCGCGGGCACCGCACTCGACGCCGTCACCCGCGGGCTGTCCACCGCGCTGGTCGAGGCCCGGGACTGGGCGGGTGGCACGTCGTCGCGGTCGAGCAAGCTGTTCCATGGCGGGCTGCGCTACCTCGAGCAGCTCGACCTCGGGCTCGTCCGGGAGGCGTTGCACGAGCGCGACCTCATGCTCACCCGACTCGCCCCGCACCTGGTACGGCCGGTGTCGTTCCTCTACCCGCTGCAGCGGGCGGTCGAGCGACCCTACGTGGGCGCCGGCCTCGTTCTCTACGACGCGCTCGCCGGACGCAACCGGGCGCTGCCCCGGCACCGCCACCTCACCCGGACCGCCGCCCGCGCGCTGTTCCCTGCGCTGCGCCGCGACGCCCTCACCGGCGCCGTGCGGTACTGGGACGCCCAGACCGATGACGCCCGCCACACCCTCACCGTGGTGCGGACCTCCGCGGCGTACGGCGCCGTGGTCCGCAGCTCCACCGAGGTCGTGGGCCTGCTCCGGGAGGGGGGCCGCGTCGTCGGCGCCGAGCTGCGCGACACCGAGACCGGGGACACCTGCCGGGTCCGCGCCCGGGTCGTCGTGAACTGCACCGGGGTGTGGACCGACGAGATCCAGTCGCTGACCGGCGGCCGCGGCCGCTTCCGCGTGCGGGCGTCCAAGGGCGGGTTCGCCATCACCAACGCGGTTGGCTCGTACCTGTTCTCCAGCTACCTCTCGACGTACCTCACCAGCGAGCTCGGACACACCAAGGACGCCGCGCTGGTGGCCAATACCGTCGCCGTTGGTGTTCTCGTCGTGCTGCTGCCCGTGTCCGGGCTGCTCACCGACCGCATCGGCCGCAAGCCGATGTTGCTCACGGGCGCCGGTCTGTTCGCCGCGCTCAGCCTGCCGGCGTTCCTGCTCGCCGCGCAGAGCGGGTTCGCCGCAGCGCTGGCCGCCGAGCTGGTGTTCGTGGTCGCGTTGTTCTTCATCGCCGTGCCGGTCACAGTCAGCATCGCCGAGATGTTCCCGACCCAGGTGCGGTGCACGGCCGGCGCGATCTCCTAAACTTGGCCTTCACCATGTTCGGCGGGACGGCCCCGTTCGTCGCCACGGCCCTCATCGGCTCGACCGGATCAAACCTGGCGCCGTCGTTCTACGTCATCGCCATCGCTTTGGTGTCCGTCGTCGTCGCCACCGCATACCCGGAGCGTGCCGTCTCCCGTGGCTCCGCTGCGGCGACAGCGGACCCGCGCGGTGCCCCCGTCACCACCTGACCGAGCCCTGCGTGATGTCCCACGCCCAAACACGGGGGTGGGACATCACGTCCCCCTGCGCTCGACACGATAAGGGCGGGGGCGTCGGGAAGACGGGAACAGACGGTGCTGAACACCACCGGGTCGCCCTCGGTCTGCACCGCGGTCGCATCGGTTGCCACCCGGGCGAGCAGATCCCTCTTGTGCTCGGCGGAGTCGTTGGGGGACTTGACCAGCCACTCTCGTACGCGCTCGAGGGATTCGGCCTCGCGACGGTCGATCTCCGCGTGGACGGCATCGGAGGGGTGAACGCCGCATCCACACGTTCTGCCGTGGTTGGGGTACATGCGTTGGACCATGCTCGCCGTCATCCGCTCCGAAGGTACACCTCGCCGGACCTTGCTTCGGTGTCTTCAGGAGCCGCTGCGAAAGCATCGGATACGTGTGCTGAATCCGCCGCGGCAACGACGCTCTTGTCGTCGTCCCTGTTCGGCAGGCGCGTGGACGCGGACGGTCTCGCCGCGTGAAGGCACACTCACTCACTTCCCGACGACCTCGGACCTCGCTCGGCGGAACGACCCTGGCACCGTCTCCCGCGCACGTCGACCAGGCTTCGCGCGAGTCCGTCGCCGTCCTCGGAAGTCTCGACCGCTGTTCGGGCGGCAGGGCGGGGAACGAACGTGTCGACAGAGGCACCGAACGGCCAGCCGATGGGCAGGTGACCTGCCCATGCGGGTACGGGGCGGGTCACAACGTTCCTCGTCGCCACCCACGCCGCTGATGGCCTGGGTGGTGACGTGGCGGTGGCGTCAGGTTCACCGTGCTGGCGATGCCGTCCCGTCAGAGCCGAGCGAGTCGCGCGTGACCTCCGTGCTCTCGGCGAGCAGGTAGAACTTGAAGTCGGTGCGCCCGGCGGGCCCGCGGTCGATCGGGATCGGGTTCGCCCGGAACCACTCCTGGTAGCGCGCGTAGGCGGCCTCATCGGCGAAGTGCATCTCCGCGATGCGATAGAAGGTGTATCCCTCCGGGATCTCGGCGGTCCCGCCAGAGGCCTGCCGCACCGGCCGCAGCACCTTGTTGAACACGATGCGATCGAGGTGCGGGTTGGCCAGGAGGTCGGGGGCGTGGACCTCGAAGAGCCAGCGCTCGTACTCCTCGGGACTCACCCCGTCGGCGACGTCGTACCCCAGAATCGTCTTCACCGTCATCGGTTCCTCCCAGCGTCGTCGATGTCCCAGGTGAAGGACTGAGCCCCGGTGCCGAAGCCCTCGAGCCGGACCCGCACCGGGCGGATTCGGATCCCCACCAGGTCCTCCAGCACCTGCTCCCTGGTCCGCACCGGTGCACGGGTCCACCCGTGCTCCCGCTGCCGGCCAAGTTGTTCGGAGTAGCAGCGCACCGTCGACGCCGGCGGCATCACCTCGGCGTGACCACGGATGGAGACCAGTCGCGGGGGCAGCAGCCCGACGTCGAAGACGTGCGGCCGCTCGTTGCTGGCGCCCGGTGCAGGGCTCCCCACCCAGGTCACCGACGTATGCGGGTCTCGCCGCCATTGCCCGAGGCGACGATGACTGCGGCGCTGGACCAGTTCCACCGACCAGTCGTCGGTGAGGAACGCCGTCATCGTGCGGGCGACCGGGAAGCCGCTCGCATCGATGCTCGTCACCTGGGCGAAGCCCGCTTCGGTCAGGACGAACTGCATCGCGGCCTGCTGGGCTCGTGCCAGCTCCGCGTCGACGTCCGCTGCGTGCATCAGCTTCTCCTCCATGTCGAGCGAGACGACCTCACCCCGCGACCAGCTCCATCACGGAGGCCAGATCGTCGCGATGGGGCAGGTCCAGCACGGCCTTCGCCACGCCGGCCGCCACGTCCCCGCCGAGGACCCGTTCGGCGTTGAGCCGGAACTTCGTCGCGTGCTCGTCGGCGCTCAGCGGGTTGCCCGGGCCGCCGCGGTTGACGTCCACCCGCACCTCGTGGCGGGTCCCGTCCCGGAGCAGGACGCGCAGCACGGCGGGGAACTGGTGGGGGAAGATCGTGTCGCAGCGGGCATCGGCCACGCAGCGGACCTTGGCGGCGAGGGCGAGCCGGGTTTCGTCGGCCGCCGCCTCGTCGGTGAAGTCGTCGTGCCCGAGACCGAGGCCACCACCGCCGATGAGGGCGGCGGCGACGGTGTACGGACCGCTGAAGGCGGCGTGGTAGCCGGACTCGGGCCGTGCTTTGTCCTCGGTCGGCTGCGCGATCGTGCGCAGCACGGGGGTGGGGACGCCGAGCTCGATCTCCTCGATCTCGGCCGGGTCGAGGCCGCGCCTGCGTAGCTGCAGCGCGGCGTCGACGCCGGCATGGGTGAAGTGGTTGCACGGATAGGGCTTGAAGAAGATCCTCGGCAGCTCCCAGTGCCCGCCCAGGTCGGCGACGACGGCCTCGACGTCGGCCTGCTCGCCGCAGAACGCGTGGAGGAAGCCGAAGCGGCCCTCGACCACGGTGGGTGGGCCGGTCAGGCCGTGTCGTGCCAGGTCCGCGGCCACGACGCCGGCGTGGGCGGCCCATCCGCAGTGCACCCGCTTGACCGTGCCACCGGTCCGGTTCGCTTCGAGGAGACCGGCGCCCATGCTCGCCGCGATCCCGGCCGCATGCGCGATGCCGTCGGTGTCCAGGCCGCCGACGGTCGCGGCGGCGACCGCCGCCCCGACCGCGCCGCAGATCGACGTCGCGTGCTGGCCCCGCTCGAAGAACACCGAGTTCCCCAGCTCGCGGTCGTAGCCACCCATACCCAGGCGTACCGCGGTCTCGATTCCCACGCCGGCCCCGTCCAGCAGGGTTGTCGCGGGCGCGCGGTTCGCCTCGGCCACGGCGAGGGCGGCCGGGACGACCGGCGACGACGGGTGCAGCACCGACGGCAGGTGGGTGTCGTCGAAGTCCAGCGAGTGCGCCAGGGTGCCGTTGACGAGGGCGGCCGCGGCGGCCGGTGCCCGCAGGCCGCTGCCGATCGCCGTCGCGTCCGGCGGGCCGCCCCAGCCGCGCACGACGGCGGTCACCGACCGCGCCGCCGGCTGGCCGGTCGCCGCCAGGCTGTTGCCGAGCACGTCCAGCACGCGCCGCGCGACGTCCTCCCGCAGATGCTGTGGTAGACCGCTTCGCCCCACATCGTGCGCCAGACGCGCCAGGCGCTGGACGACGGTCGGCGTCCCCGGTGCCGTCATGCCGACACCGCCGCAACGGGGCGCACCGGGGATCCCGTCCCGCCGACGATGCGCAGCGGCGCCATGACGAACACGAACTCCGTGAGGCCCTCCGCGGAGGCGTCCTCCAGGTTCAGGTGCTCGACGATGTGGACCCCCGCGTCGACGAGCAGCACGCGGTGCACCGGCAGCACGCTGTGGCCGGCTCCCGGCTTGATCTGCTCGTATGCGGTGGTGTCGGCGCCCGTGGCCACCACACCCTGCGCCACCAGCCAGGCGGCCGCGTTGGGCGTGGGCCCGGGAACCCCATCGCTCTGCCCGAGGTAGGTGGCCGGGTCGTCGAAGTGGCGCGCCCAGCCGGTTCGGACCAGCGCGACGTCGCCGCGCTGCACCCGGACCCCGGCCCGGTCGGCGGCGGCCTGCAGATCCTGAGCCGTGATGCCGTAGCCCGGGGGGAGCACCGGCACCCCGTGCGCAGCGGCCACGTCGAGGAGGACCCCGCGCGTGAGCAGGGCGGGCGTGTGTTCGGCCCCCAGCTGCGAGAAGCGCCCGCCGGTCTGGGCCTTCGCCGCGTCGACGCCGCCGTGCAGGAGGCCGTCCTGGCTGACGTGCGAAAGAGCGTCGACGTGGGTACCGACGTGCCCCCCGGTGACGATCATCTCGTTCGCCGCCGAGCCGCCGTCCCTCCGCACCATGTCCCCGTGCCGTCGGACCAGGCTCATCCGGAAGCCGGGGTGATTGGGCGAGCAGGGCATCCCGGTGAAATGCGGGTGACCGAGCTCGACGAGGCGCACACCGGCACGGACCGCCGACAGCAGGTCGTCCATCCGTCCACCGGTGCCCGTCGGGGCGGTCGTCCGGGACTGGGTGCTCATCGGGTTCCTCCTGGATGGGCGTGCTCGGTCTGGGGTGTGCCGTCGTCGGCCAGGTCGAGCACGACCCGCGCCCTTTCAACGACGGCGGGATCGATGAACCGGCCGGCTGCGTCGAGGACCGCGACCTCGCCGCGGGCCCGGGCTTCCTGGGCGGTGCGGACGACCTCGCGCGCCGCCTGGACCTCGGCCGGGGACGGGGTGAAGACCTCGTGTACGACGCCGATCTGTCGCGGGTGGATCACCGATCGGCCGACGAACCCGCTGGCCCGTCCCTGCTCGCTCGTCGAGCGGAGCCCGCCGATGTCGGCGACGTCGGTCCAGACACTCTGGACGGGGGAGGGCAGTCCGGCCGACCGCGCGGCGACGACCACCCAGCCGCGCGCCCAGGCGAGTCCGGCGTCGGAGGTGACCCGGAGGTCGGCGGCCAGGTCTGCCTCGCCGAGGCCGAGGCCCGCTACCCGCGGGTGGGCGGCGGCGAGGTCGGTGGCGCGGGCGAGACCGGTCGCGGTTTCCAGAAGAAGCTGCAGCGGGAGCCCGGTTCGCTCGGCGACTTCCCGCACGACGTCGGGGTCCTCGGTGCGCGGCAGCCGGAGTCCGCTGACACCCGAGCCGGTGACGCTGTCGAGATCGGCCTCGCCCCAGGGCCCGACCGGGTCGTTGATCCGCACCCACAGCTGCGGGCCGTCCTCGGCCCGGCGCTGTACCGCCCCGGCGACGGCGCGCCGGGCCGTCGCCTTCTGCTCGGGTGGAACAGCGTCCTCGAGGTCGAGGACGACCGCGTCGGCGGAGGATGCGAGCGCCTTGGTGATGCGCTCCGGGTGATGCCCGGGAACGTAGAGCCAGGAGCGGGGGATGCGGCTCACGCCGACTCCTGCCCGGCTTCGCCGGGCAGGCCGCCGTGCCAGCCCATCCCGCGGGAGATCTCGTCTGCCGCCTGGCGCAGCAGTGGCACGAAGCGTTCGCGGGCCGCTTGGTCGACCCGCGAGCCGGGACCGCACACCGACACGGCCCCGAGCACCGAGCCGTCGAACCCGAGTACCGGCGCGGCAACCGACCCCGCGCCATCCTGGCGCTCGCCGTCGGAATGGGCGTAGCCGAGGCGGCGGATCTCCGCGAGACGTGCGCGCAGCCGGTTCGGGTCGGTCACGGTCCGGCACGTCAGGGCGTCGAGTTCACCGGCGAGCACGGCCTCCTGCTCCGGGGGCGGAAGAAACGCGAGGATGCAGGTGCTCGAGCTGCCGGCGTGGAGGCGAAAGCGGCGGCCGACCTCCACCGTCATCTTGATCTCCCGGGTGCTCTCGACCTGGTCGAGGTAGACGCGACCGCCCGGGACAAGCGCTGAGACGGTGGTGGTCTCGCCCGTCGCCCGTTGCAACTCGCGCAGCACCGGCATCGCGACGGCCCGCAGCCGCGAGTCCCGCAGCGCGCGGGCGCCCAGTGCAGCGGCCGCAGCCCCCAATCGGTAGCCGCGGGTGGCCGGGTCATTGATCAGCAGGCCCCGGTCGACCAGCGTCTGCAGGATCCGGTGGATGACGGCTTTGGACAGCCCGAGCCGGCGGGCGATCGCGGACACGCCCAGGGACTGCGGGCCGTCGGTGAACAGCAGCAGGACGTCCGCGACGCGCGCCGCCGCCTCGGTGCCGTTGATCTCCACCACGGGTGGGTGCCTCCTGTGGTCGCGGGCCTCACTTCTCGTGGCCGGGATCTCGCGTGTTTCTACAGGCGGAACGATCGTCGGGCAGGTGGCAACGGTTCGTCAAGCCCTCGATATTGCCTTCTATCAGGCGGAAGCTGGTCCTCGTGCGGGTCTTGACCGCTGTACCCGGAGAGTGTCAGCATCCCCGATCATCTGATTGTTCCGTTAGTCGGAACACTGCTGACCGGCAGGAGCTGTCATGAGGAAGACCTGGATCGCCGCGACGGCGTGCACGCTCGCCGTGGGCCTCGCTGCCTGTGGTGGGTCGGCTCCCGTGGGCGCAACGGACAGCCCGTCCGGTGAGGGAGTCGCACCGGGCGAGCGAATCAAGATCGGCTCGTTGCACCCGCTGAGCGGTGGGGCTGCCGCAGACGGGCAGCAGATGGACAACGGGGCCCGGCTGGCCGTCGAGGCCATCAACGAGGCCGGCGGCATCGCGGCCCTCGGTGGCGCCGAGCTGGAGTTGCTCAGCGCCGATACCCAGGGCAAGCCGGAGGTCGGCCAGAGCGAGGCCCAGCGGCTGATCCAGGAGGGCGCTGTCTCCTTGGTCGGCACCTACCAGAGCGCGGTCACCGCCAACGTCTCCACCGTCGCCGAGCGCAATCAGGTGCCCCTGGTCATCGACGTCTCCGCCGCCGACTCGATCCTGCAGCAGGGCTACCGGTACACGTTCCGGATCCAGCCCAGCTCGGAGGTCCTCGGCACCCGCGGGGCCCAGTACCTCGCCGAGGTCTCCGCGGCCGCCGGATCGCCGGCGCAGTCCGTCGCGATCCTGCACGAGCAAGGCGCCTACGGCAGCTCCATCCGGGACGCCTTCACCGTAGAGGCCGAGAAGCTCGGCATGACGATCGGTCCGGTCCTCGCCTACGACCCCGCGAGCGTCGCCGACTTCACGACGCAGCTGACCCAGATCAAGGCGGCAGGCGTGGACGTACTCGCAGTCACGGGCTACTACCGGGACGGCGTGCTGGTCGCCCAGGCGGTTGACACGGTCGAGCCCGGCCTCGACGCGGTGTACGGCGTGGCCAACGGCGCATTCGACCTCCCGCAGTTCCCGGCCGAGGTCGGTGCGGCCGGCGAGGGGTACTTCGACGCCAACTACCACTCGGACATGACCAAGCCGGAGATGCAGGAGCTCGCACGGCTGTATCAGGAGCGCTTCGGTGACCAGATCCGGACCGGGGCCGTCCTCGCCTACGACGCGGTCCGCGTCATCGCCGAGTCGCTGGAGAACGCCGGCTCCGCGGACGCCACCGCCGTGCGGGACGCGATCGCGCAGGGGGAGTTCGAAACCTACCTGGCCAGCACCGGCCCCATCGTCTTCAACGAGGCCGGGGAGAACGAGAACGCGATCCCGATCCTGATGCAGGTGCAGGACGGCGCGGTCAAGCAGGTCCACCCGGAGGAGTTCGCCGAGGCGGAGCCGGTCTACCCCGCCGAGCCCGGCCAGCAGGTCCGATGACCCCGGCCCCCGAGCGGCCCGCCGACGGCCCGACCCACACGACGGCCACGAGGGACGAGAACATGGCCCAGGCGCCGGATGCGGACCCGACCCCCGTCGCGCCACCGGTCCGAGGGCGCACTCTCCCGTTGTTGCGCATCGCGGCCGTGCTCGGGCTCGTGGTCGTGGCCATCGCGCTGGCCTACCTCCGGTCCGGCAGCGGCCTCGTCGTGACGCAGGCCGTGGTGACGGGGATCCTCATCGGCGGAATCTACGGCCTCGTGGCGATGGGTCTGACCCTGATCTTCGGCGTCCTCGACATCGTCAACTTCGCCCACGGCGCCTTTCTCGCCCTGGCCCTGTTCGCGACGTACTGGTTGGTCGCCTCCTACGGCATGCACCCGTACCTCGCGCTCGCGGTCAGCATCCCGGTGATGTTCGGGCTCGGCGCGCTCGTGCAGCGCGGCGTCCTGGCCGGGGCGATGGGCAAGCCGTTGGAGAACCAGCTGCTCATCACGCTGGGCCTGGCGTTGATCATCGAGAACGCGCTGCTGCTGTTCTTCGAAGCCAACCCCCGGTCGGTGGCGCTGCCCGGTGACCGGGCCGTGCCGATCCTCGGCGCGGTGGCCGAACTGTCCCGCATCCTCGCGTTCGCCGGCGCGATCGTCCTGGCCGGGCTGCTGTTCCTCCTGCTGCAGCGCACCCGACTGGGGACGGCGATCCGAGCGGTGGCCGCCAACGACACCGGCGCCCAGATGGTGGGCATCGACACCCGTCGCATCTACATGATCACGTTCGCGATCGGCACGGCGTGCGCCGGCGCCGCCGGGACGCTCGTCGCGCCGCTGGTGACGATCGAACCCACTACAGGTGCGCTGTTCAACATCATCGCCTTCGTCGTCGTCGTGCTCGGCGGCATGGGCAACGTCGTCGGTGCGCTGCTGGGCGGGCTCATCATCGGCCTCGCCGAGCAGGTCGGCGCGCTGTTGCTGCCCGGCCAGAGCCCGTTGCTCTCGGTCTTCATCGTCTTCGTGCTCGTGCTCTTCCTCCGTCCCCAGGGCCTGTTCGGGAGGTCGGCATGACGACCGCTTCGCCGTCCACCCGTGAGCCCGGCCGGGTACGGCCGCTGCCGAGCCAGCCGTGGAACCGGCACCTCATCGTCGTCGCCGTCCTGGCGGTGGTGCTCGTGCCGCTTCCGCTTGTTCTGCCCGCCGCCCAGCAGGCCGTCGCCGTCCGGGTGCTGATCTTCGCCTTGCTGAGCATCGGCTGGAACGTCATGAGCGGATTCGGTGGGATGTTCAGCTTCGGGCATGCCGCCTTCTTCGGCCTGGGCGCGTACACGAGCGCGTGGCTCCTCGTCGAGCGGGGCGTGTCACCGTGGATCGGCATGGCCGCCGGCATGGTCGTCGCCGCCGCGTTCGCCGTCCTCATCGGATTCCTCGCCCTGCGATACCGGCTCAGAGGCGCCTACTTCGCGCTCGCCACCTTCGCGTTCGCCGAGATGCTGCGGTTGTACGCGGTCAACAGCGACTTCGTGAACCGTGCCGAGGGCTACCACGTCCCGCTGCTGACCGAGTCCTCGTGGTGGTACCTGCAGTTCGAGCCGGGATCGGCGAACTACTTCTGGATCGCGCTCGCGCTGACCGTGGTGGCGCTGGTCGTCAGCATCCTGTTCCTGCGCTCCCGGGCCGGCAGGTTCGCCCTGGCCGCCCGGGACGACGAGGACGCCGCCGCCGCCGTGGGCATCCCGGTCATGCGGTACAAGCTGACGACCATGGCGCTGTCGGGTGCGATCACCTCGGTCGCCGGCGCGTTCTACGTGCAGTACTACCTGTTCATCGATCCGGACCTCGCCTTCGGCTCGAGCGTGTCGATCCAGGCCATCCTCCCGGCGGTCATCGGCGGTGTCGCCACCATCTGGGGGCCCGTCATCGGCGCGGCGGTGCTCGGCCCGCTGAGCGACGTCATCGCCACCGTCCTGCGCAACCCGCCGGCGTTCCTCGACTTCCTGCAGGGCCGCGGCGGCCTCGACGTCGTCGTCTACGGGGTCCTGCTGGTCCTCATCGTCCTGTTGCTACCGAAGGGCATCTACGGAGCCCTGCGTGAGAGGTGGTCCCGGCGATGACCTTGTTACGCGTGGACGGTCTGACCAAGTCGTTCAAGGGCCTGCGCGCCGTGGACGACGTCAGCTTCGAAGTCGCCGAGGGCAGCATCCTCGGCGTCATCGGACCCAACGGGGCCGGGAAGACGACGATGTTCAACCTTGTCGCGGGGGCCCTGACGCCCGACGCCGGCACCGTGCACCTGAACGGCACGAACATCACCGGCCAGCCGCCGCACCGCATCCTGACGGCCGGCATGGCCCGCACGTTCCAGCTGATGCGGCCGTTCTACTCGATGAGCGTGCTGGAGAACGTCACGGTCGCCGTACTGGCGGGTGGGGGCGCCCGGCGCAGCGCCCGGACAGCGGCGGCCGACCTCATCGAACGCGTCGGCCTCGGCGAGTGGCGCGACGCGGCCAGCGAAGGCCTGCCGACCGCAGCGCTCAAGCGACTGGAACTCGCCAGGGCGCTCGCCAGCCGTCCGCGGGTCCTGCTGCTCGACGAGGTGCTCGCCGGGCTCGTGCCCGCCGAGCGGGAGCCCGTCATGGACCTGCTCGACGAGCTACGCAACCAGGACGGCGTCACGCTCGTCTTCGTCGAACACATCATGGCGGCGGTCATGCGGTTGTCCGACTCGGTCCTGGTCCTCGATCTCGGCCGCGTGCTGACCACCGGGGCGCCGCGGGAGGTCACCCGCGACCCGCGGGTCGTCGAGGCGTATCTCGGGGAGGAACCCAGTGCTCAAGGTTGACGGCCTGTGCGCCGGCTACCACGGCTTGCAGATCCTCCACGAGGTGGACCTGCACGTGGACGAGGGCGAGATCGTCGCGATCGTGGGGGGCAACGGGGCGGGCAAGACCACGACGCTCAAGACGATCTCCGGGCTGGTCCGGGCGACCAGCGGCTCGATCACCTTCGACCGCGAGCGGGCGATCGGGGTCCGGCCCAGCGAGCTGGTCCGCCGCGGGCTCGTGCACGTGCCCGAGGGCCGTGCCCTCTTCGGACCGCTCACGGTGGCCGAGAACCTGCGCATGGGCGGGTGGACGCGGGGGCGGCAGTCCCTCGAGCGCGACCTCGACGAGGTCTTCGACCTCTTCCCGATCCTCGCCGAGCGCAGGCGACAACCCGCTGAGACCCTCAGCGGGGGTCAGCAGCAGATGCTCGCGATCGGGCGGGCGCTGATGGCGCGGCCGCGACTGCTCATGCTGGACGAACCGTCCACCGGCCTGTCGCCCAAGCTCACCTGGACGGTGCTCGACGCGGTACGGACCATCCGGGAGCGGGGCGTCGCGGTGCTCCTCGTCGAGCAGAACGCTTCGCACGCGCTCAACCTCGCCGACCGCGCCTACGTGCTCGAGAGCGGCAGCGCGGTGCTGACCGGGCCGGGTCCCGAGCTGGCCCGGGACGACCGGGTCCGCGCTGCCTACCTCGGGCTGTGAACGCGATGCCCCTTCTGGATCACACGGAGGAGCAGCGCGCGGCGCAGGAGAGCACCGAGCGCGTCGGAGCGTGGGTGGCCGGCCTGCGGTGGGACGACGTCCCGACGCACGTCCGCGCCCGGCTCGAGCTGGTGCTGCTGGACACCCTCGGGGTGTGCCTGGTCGGCGCCCGGCAGCCCGAGCAACGGCGGCTGGTCGAGGCCTGGCGGCCCGCCACCGGCCCGGCTCCGCTCGTGGGTGGCGGCCACACCACCACGGTCGAGGCGTCGGCGTGGCTCAACGCGACTGCCCTCGTCCGACTGGAGCTCGACGAGGGGAACAAGTACGCGCGGGGGCATCCGGCCGCCCACGGGTTCCCCGCCGTCCTCGCCCTGGCGGCGGACATCGGTTCCACCGGTACCGACACGATGGCGGCGCTGCTGGCCGCCTACGAGGTCGCCAGCCGGTTCGGCCGGGCGACACGCCTGCGCCTCGGCAGCCATCCACACGGCAGCTGGGGGGTGGCGGGGGCCGCGGCGGGCTGCGCGCGACTGCTCGGGCTCGACGCGGGCGGCGCGGCCGCCGCGGTCGACGCCGGAGCGGGCCTGCCCGTCGCCGGCCACTTCGCCAGTGCCCTGGACGGCAACCCGGTGCGCGACGCGTGGGTCGCCACCGCCAACGTGTCGGGACTGGCCGCTGCGCGGATGGCGCTCGCCGGCATCGCCCGCAGTACCGGGACGGCAGCCTGCTCGCTGGGCGACATGCTCGGCAGCTTCGACGCCGAGGTCGCGGGCGACGCACTCGGTGAGCGCTGGGACATCGAGCTGGGCTATCTCAAGCGCCACGCGTCCTGCTCGTTCACCCACCCCGCGGTCGACGCCGTCCTCGCCCTGCGCCCCGGCATCCCGGCGGACCGCCTCGACGACATCGAGGAGATCCTCGTCGAGACCCATTCCCTGGCCGTGGGCCTGTCCCGCACGACCTGGGACGCCCGCCTGGCCGCGCTGTTCTCCACGCCGTTCGCCGTCGCCGCCGCGCTCGTCCACGGGCACCTCCGCCCGAGCGCGTCCACCGGAGCGGCGCTCGACGACCCCAGGGTCAGATCCCTGGCCGCGCGGGTCGTCGTCCGGGGGGCCGAGGACCTCGACGCGCGGCTGCCCGACGAGCGTGCCGCGCGGATCACCGTCCGTGGTCCCTGCGGGGACGCGGTGATGGAGGTGCCCAACCCGGTGG
This sequence comes from Pseudonocardia nigra, assembly GCF_019396355.1. GTDB lineage: Bacteria > Actinomycetota > Actinomycetes > Mycobacteriales > Pseudonocardiaceae > Pseudonocardia > Pseudonocardia nigra. Next base: position 32,654 of record NZ_JAHKRK010000014.1, on the reverse strand, counting down.
GAGACAGCGCCCACCACCCCTTGGACGCCGACGACGTGTGCAGTCTGCTCAGCGATCTGCTCGGCGCCGGCACTCCGGCTGTGGACACCGTTCGGGAGGTGAGCGCGGCACTGGCCGCCGCGGACGACGTCTCAGCGCTGTTGAGAGGGCTGGCCGACGTGTGATCGACGACCGGACGACCGCGACCAGTGAGGAGGCTGCGTGCGGATCTACGCAGTGACACCCATCCACGTCGACGCCGACGAGCTGCTCCGCCGGCAGGCGCGCTACGACGCGCTGTGCCCGGCCGGCCTGCGGATCGAGCTGCACGACCTGGGTCTCGGCGCGCCGCGCGCGCTCGAGACCGCGGAGCAGGTGCGCGACTCCGAGGCCCTCGTCGTCGAGGCGCTCACGGCGGCCCCGCCCGGCTACGACGCGCTGCTGCCGGACTGCGTCCTCGACCCCGGTGTCGATCAGCTCGCCGGCCGGCTTCCGGTGCTGGGGCTGCTGCGGATCAGCATGGGCTGGCAGATCCTGGCGGGTCAACGGCCCGGTGCGGTGGCCCGCAATCCTGCCATCGCCGACGAGCTCGCCGCTCGGGTGCAAGCGTACGGCTGGTCCGACGCGTTCGGCGGGGTCGAGGTGCTCGACCTCGACGTCCACGCCATCGCGGACACCACGCGCTGGAACCGAGCGCTCGGTTCCGCGCTCGATCGCCTCCGGGAAGCCGGCGCCACGGCCGTGATCAACGGCTGCTCGGCGGTGGACGTCAACGGCTGCTCCGCGCCACCCGGGGTGCGCATGGTCGACCCGGCGGCGCTGGCGCTGCGGCTGCTGGCAGCCGGGGAGGCCACATGACCCGCCACGGTCCCGACCTCGTCGTCGCCGGAGCCGGCGGCGGCCTCGTCGGCGCACTGCGGGCCGCACAGCGCGGACTCGAGGTGCTGGTCGTGGAGGCCAGCGAGCACTTCCGCCGCGGCAACAACACGTCGATGTCCACTGCCATGATTCCCGGCGTCGGCACCCGATGGCAGCGCGAAACCGGCATCGAGGACTCACCCGATCTGTTCGTCGACGACGTCCGGCGCAAGACCGAGGGACAGGGGGACGAGCGGCTGGCCCGCGCCGTCGCCGAGGTCAGCCCGACGCTCCTTGAGTGGCTTGCCGAGGAGATCGGGCTTCCGCTGAGCCTCGTGACCGACTTCCACTACCCCGGCCATTCGGTCCACCGCTGCCACACGGTGGAGGGCCGGCACGGCAGCGTCCTGCTGGACCACCTCCTCGGCAAGGTGACGGCGGCATCCCGGATCGACCTGCTGGTGCCTGCCCGGCTGGTCGATGTCCTGCGTGACGACGCTGGAGCGGTGCGCGCCGCGCTCGTCGAACGCCCGGACGGCAGCCGCGAGGAGATCGCCACGGGTGGCGTACTCCTGGCCACCAACGGCTATGGCGCCGACTGCGAGCTCGTCGCGGCGCACTGCCCCGAGATCGCCGGTGCGGTCTACCACGGCAGCGAGGCGTCCCGGGGGGACGCGCTCCGCATCGGTGCCGCGCTCGGCGCCGAAACCGCGTTCCTCGACGCCTATCAGGGCCACGCGGCCCTGGCCCAGCGATCGGCAACGCTCGTCGGCTGGGCGACCGTCATGCACGGCGGCGTCCTGCTCGACCTCACCGGGCAGCGCTTCGGCGACGAGACGCGCGGCTACTCGGAGTACGCCGGAGCGCTCGCCGCTCGCCCGGAGGCAACCGGGTGGCTCGTGCTCGACCGGCGGATCCACGACGCCTGCGTGTCGTTCACGGACTTCCAGCAGACCGTCGAGTCGGGCGCCCTCGTCTGGGCGGACGACGCAGGAGACCTCGCCGAGGTGACCGCACTGCCCGCCGATGCAGTGGCCGCCGAGCTGTCGCGGACCGCAGCCGTTGCGCGCGGTGAGGGCGTGGACATCTTCGGTCGCACCAGCTTCGAGGCACCGCTGAAGCCGCCCTACGCCGCAGTCCGCGTCGTCCCGGCGTTGTTCCACACCCAGGGCGGGCTCGTCGTCGACGGGCACGCCCGGGTGCTGCGGCCGGACGCCCGGCCGATTCCCGGGTTGTACGCCTCCGGCGGAGCGGCGGCCGGGATCTCCGGCCACGGCGCCTCGGGCTATCTGGCCGGCAACGGCCTCCTGCCCGCCCTCGGCCTGGCCTTCCTCGCCGCAGAGCACGTCGTCGCCACCGCCCCTGACCGGATTCGCTCCACTGATTGAGGACCCGATGAAGCAGATCCAGACTCTGATCAAGAACGTCACCGTGGTTCGACCCGGGCCAGATGCCTCGCCCGACGGGGACCGCTTGGACATCGGCGTCGCCGACGGCAAGTTCGTGCGGGTCGAGCCCGACGTGCCGGCCGAGGACGCCGAGACCGTGGTCGACGGCCGTGATCTCCTCGCCTTTCCGGGCGCAGTGGACGCGCACCAGCACTGGGGCATCTACAACCCGCTGGCCGACGACACGGCGACGGAGAGCCGGGCCAGCGCCCAGGGCGGCGTCACGACCGGCCTCACCTACATGCGCACCGGCCAGTACTACCTCAACCGCGGCGGCCCGTACGCGCAGTTCTTCCCGCTCGTGCTCGAGGCCTCGCAGGGCAAGTCGTACATCGACTACGGGTTCCACCTCGCGCCGATGATGAAGGAGCACATCGACGAGATCCCCTCGATCATCGAGGACTTCGGGGTCACCTCGTTCAAGATCTTCATGTTCTACGGCAGCCACGGGCTGCACGGCCGTTCGGCGGACCAGGGCTCGTTCCTGATGATCCCGGAGGGGGAGCGGTACGACCTGGCCCACTTCGAGTTCGTCATGCGGGGCGTCCAAGCCGCGCGGGAAAAGCTGACGGACCTGGCGCCGCATGTGTCATTGTCGCTGCACTGCGAGACGGCGGAGATCATGACCGCCTACACCGAGCTGGTCGAGCAGGAAGGCCTGCTCTCGGGGCTGGCTGCCTACAGCGCCGCACACCCACCGCACTCCGAGGGCCTGGCCGTGACCATCGCGTCCTTCCTCGCCGATGAGACCGGCCTGCCCAACATCAACCTCCTCCACCTGTCGTCCCGCAAGGCGCTGCGGGCGGCCATGCTCATGGCGTCGACGTTTCCCCACGTCGACTTCCGCCGCGAGGTGACCATCGGGCACCTGCTCGCCGACATCGACACCGCCAGCGGCAACGGCGGCAAGGTGAACCCACCGCTGCGTCCACGCGAGGACGTCGAGGCACTCTGGGAGTACCTGCTCGAGGGCAGCGTCGACTGGGTGGTCAGCGACCACGCCTGCTGCAAGGACGAGACGAAGTTCGGCGAGCCGCGCGACGACGTGTTCACGGCGAAGTCCGGCTTCGGCGGTGCGGAATACCTGTTGCCGGGTCTCGTCAGCGAAGGACGCCGGCGCGGCCTCACCCACCAGCGGATCGCGCAGCTGACGGCCTGGAACCCGGCGCAGCGCTTCGGTCTGCTGTCCAAGGGCACGATCGCCCCCGGCTATGACGCCGACTTCTGCCTCGTCGACCCGACCTCGACCTGGACGGTGCGAGCGGAGGCCTCCCTGTCCGCCCAGGAGTACACGCCCTTCGAGGGTTTCGAGCTCGGCGCACGGGTCACCGACACCTGGGTGCGCGGTCGGCAGGTGCTCGACAGGGGCAACATCGTGGGGGCACCGTGCGGCCGGTACATCCACCGCCCGCAGGGCCGATGAGAGCCGGGGACAAGCCCGCTGCGTCGCCGACCACCGGGACAGCGACGGACGGCCCGCTCGCCGGGCTGCGCGTTCTCGATGTGTCGACGATCCTCGCCGGGCCACTCACCGCGCAGATCCTCGGCGACTACGGGGCCGACGTCATCAAGATCGAGCACCCGACCCGCGGTGACGGCATGCGGGGCCACGGCCTCGACAAGGACGGCGAGCCGCTGTGGTGGAAGATGATCAGCCGCAACAAGCGGACATTGGGGCTCTACCTCGGGGACGAGGACGGTGCTCAGATCTTCCGCCGCCTGGCCGCCGGCGCCGACGTCGTCATCGAGAACTTCCGGCCCGGCACACTGGAACGCTGGGGGCTCGGCTACGACGTGCTGGCCGAGGACAACCCCGGGCTGATCCTGTTGCGGGTGACCGGTTTCGGCCAGCGCGGCCCCTACGCCGACCGTCCCGCCTTCGGCACCCTCGTCGAGTCGATGAGCGGGTTCGCCTACCTGACGGGGCAGCCGGACGGGGCGCCGACGTTGCCGGCGTTCGGCCTTGCCGACTCCATCGCCGGGATCGCGGGCGCAGCGGCGGTCTCGATGGCGCTGTTCCACCGCACCCGGGACGGGAAGGGCCAGGAGATCGACCTCGACCTGCTCAGCCCGATCATGACCGCGGTCGGTCCGGGCGTCATCTACGCCGACCAGCTCGGCATCGACCAGCGGCGCACCGGAAACCGTTCCCAGAACAACGCTCCGCGCAACACGTACAAGACGGGGGACGGACACTGGGTGGCGATCTCCACGAGCGCCAACAGCATCGCCGAGCGGGTGCTCACGCTCGTCGGGCACCCCGAGGTCGTCGACGAGCCATGGTTCGCCACGGGGCGTCAGCGTGCTCAGCACGCCGACCTGCTCGACCGTTACGTCGGCGACTGGATTGCCGAGCGCACCCGCGATGAGGTGATCGAGGCCTTCTCGGAAGCCGGGGCAGCTGTCGCGCCGGTGTACAAGCCGAGCGAGCTGCTGACCGACCCGCAAGTCAAGGCGCTGGAGCTCATCACGACGGTCGACGACCCCGATCTCGGACCGATGCAGATGCAGAACGTGCTGTGGCGGATGGGACGCACGCCAGGAGCGATCCGATCTACCGGGCGAGCTCGGGGGCAGGACACCGACGCGGTCCTCATCGACGAGCTCGGCCTGAGCCCGTCGGAACTGGACGACCTGCGCCGACGCGGGGTGGTGGGTTGACGGCCTCGAGCGGCTTGCCCGCAATCGGCCCCATTCTGGGCGTGACCGTGGCGACCGCCGACCTCGAGACGGTGGTCGCCCGGTACCGCCGTGCCCTGGGCTGGGACGAGGTGACCCCGCGATCGACGGCGACCGCATCCGACGCCGAGCGGTGGGGTTTGCCGACCGTGCACGGGGCCCAGAACGAAGCTGGTCGTCGAGGGGCGGGAGGTGCAGTCCCGCGGCGAGCCGGGCGGGTTCTGGCTCGGCCCGAGGCTGTTCGACCACGTCACCGAGCACATGGAGATCTACACGGAGGAGATCTTCGGTCCCGTCCGTCCTCGCGGTCGTTCGGGTGCCCCACCTACGCGGAGGCGGTGCGGCTGGTCAACGCCCAACCCGTACGGCAACGGGGTCGCGGTCTTCACCGCCGACGGGGGAGCGGCCCGCCGGTTTGGCCCGGGTAGGGGGTGCGGTAGTCACCAAGCCGGTATGGGGAGTCCGAACCGGCCGCGCACGCTCGGGGCGTGGAGCACGCTGACGGGCGGTTCCGTCGGGGCGGGCAACCCGGTCGCGGTGATCAGCTGGTCGTCGAGGTGGAGCAGCTCTGCGGTGTGCAGCGGCCACCGGTTGTGGAAGAGCGGAATGGCGAGCGGGACGCCGCGGACCGCGTGGTGGAGCCGCCAGCGGGCGGTGAGGAAGTGCTCCAGCGGGCCACCCTCGACGGGGTGGCCGGCCCGCACCCGGATCTGGGTACCGGTGCCTGGCCTACCGGGCCAGCGCCGGACACTGTCGTAGCAGAGCAGGTGGGTGTCGCGGACGAGGGACATCCGGGACCAGGCGTAGGGCAGCCCGGTGGCGCGGGCCGCCAGCACCCAGGTCAGCCGGTCGGCCTCCATGGTGAGGAACACCGTGCCGCGGCGCCCCTGCGGATCGACGGAGTACACCCTGACGTTGGTTTCGAGGAACTCGCCGTAGGCGCACATCCGGAACGGGACAAGCCCGACGTAGGTGACGCCGTCGAAGGTGTCAGGCACGAGGCCCGGCGGCAGCAGCGGGCGAACCAGCGCGGGGTCGTAACGCCAGTGCAGGAACGTGACGTCGGTGAACGCCACCCCGAGCGGGGCGGGCCGCGGGGCCGGCGGCGGCTCGATGCTGATCGGTTCCGGCCCCTTCCGCCTTCGCTCGGGCGGCTCCTTGGTGGCCATGCTGAACCGTACCGCCGCGGTCGTCCACGACCCGGCGGGCCCGATCGGTGCTAGCGACGGCGACTGCAGGAGCGTCGAGAGCTGCGGGATCGTCTTCGACCTACACGATTCCGACGGCGGGATGCTCGGAGAGGAACCCCTCGAGCTCCGCGGCCGCCAGGTTCTCGCCACCGATCTTGAGGACGTCGCCGAGCCGGGTGCGGAACCGCAGCCTGCCCGCCTCGTCGGCGACGACCTGGTCACCGGAGGAGAACCAGCCGTCGGCGTCGATGCGCTGCGCGGTGAGCTCCGGGTCGCGGTGGTAGCGCAGCATCCGGGAGACCCGCGGAAGCGGAACTCACCGGGCGTGCCGGGCGGCGAGTCGGCGCCGGTCTCCGGGTCGACCACCCTGGCCTCCATCCCCGGCAGTGGCTGCCCGCTCGTGGTCGCCCGCAGCTCGGGCGGGTCGTCCACCGAGCCGATGCAGCAGAACCCCATCGACTCGGTCATCCCCAGACATGAGATCTGCACCGCGTGCGGCAGCCGGGCCTGCATTGCGCGCATCCGTTCCGGGCTACCCAAGTTGATCACCAGCCGGAGCGCCGACAGGTCGGTGGTGGCGAACTCCGGATGGTCGAGCACGGGGAGCCAGATCGTCTCGAACGCCGTGAAGGTGCAGCGCTCGTCGGCGAGCTGGCGCAGGGCGAGCCCTGGTTCGAACGTGCCGACGTGCACCATTCCGCAGCGTCCGGCCAGCGCGGCCATGGAGACGTCGATCCCGCCGCCGTGGAACATCGACAGCGGCGTCCAGAACGTGTCCGTCGGCGCGGGGCGCAGCCGCTCGGCGAGCGAGACACCGAGGTGCACCAGGAGGAGTGCGAGTGCAGGCAGCCGCGGGGGCGAGCGGTGGTGCCCGAGGTGTAGAGCATGACGACCGGATCGTCGGCGCTGATCGCCTGCTGTGCCGCGTCGATCTCGGCCAGGTCGACGGTGTCCGCTGCGGCGTCGACCTCGGCGCGCCCGACGCTGCCCGCAGGCCGCCCTTCCCCGGTGTCGAGGACGATCACCGGTCGTAGCGGCGCGCCCGGCCGGGGGAGGGTCTCGGCGAGCAGCGCGATGAAGTCGGAGCTGGTGAGCAGCACGACGAGATCCGCGTTCTCGACGACGTAGCCGAGCTCGGCGGCCTTCCCCCGGACGTTGATCGGCACCGTGACCGCACCGATCCGGGCGGGCAACCACGTGACGACGCTTTCCCTCCCGCCGTGCAACAGGACGCCCACTGTCGCCGCGTCGTACCCCGTGGGGCCACGCGGCGGCCAGCCGCCGGGTGGCCGCCGCCAGCGCTGGGTAGTCCATGCGGCCGTCCGGGAAGGAGACTCCGTGGCCGGGCGAGTCGAGCGCCCGCTCCTCGAGCATCCCGGGAACCGTGGTCTGCAGCATCGTCGCCGACCTACCTACCAATCGTTTGACAAACTAGCAGCGGCGGTCGACGGTGGACAAGGAGTGCAGGAGGTGGCCCGACGATGGGATCGGTGGCCGAGGAGCAGGTCGCGGAAACGGTGGGGCATCGCTTCCCCGGGAGCCGGATGCGGCTGGAGGCGGTGGTCGACCGGATGCTGCGGGACGCGATCGGCGCATCCGCCCCGGCGCCGGACGGTTCCGCGCACCCGCTGATGGTCTTCGTGGCGGCGCAGGGTGGCGTCGGGATCGACCTTGACGCGCTGTTCTCGCTGTTCCACGCCACGTCGGCGGACGGGCCGATGCTGGGCGAGTGGTCGATGGTCCTCGACCGCCCGCTGCGGATCGGCGCCGAGTACGAGATCCGCGCCGAGGTGGCCGACGTCGTTCGCAAGGACGGCGCGCGCACGGGGGCGTTCGACATCGCGACGATGCTGATCGAGCTCGTGGGCGCCGACGGCCGAGTGGACGCGCGGGTGCGCACGTCGTTCGTCTTTCCGCGGAGGCAACGGTGACGCAGGTGGGCGACGCGCTCCCGGAGTGGGTGGTCGAGGCCGTCGATCCGGAGAAGATGAAGCTGATGGCGGCGCTGCTGCACGACCCGAACCCGATCCACCTCGGTCCGGACGCCGTGCGGGCGGTCGGACTGGGTGACCGGGCGGTCAACCAGGGCCCGTCGAACCTGGGTTACGTGCAGAACGTGCTGATCGCGTGGGCCGGCTCCGACGACGCGATCCGGGCGATGGCGATGCGGTTCGCCGCCACCGTGTTCGCGGGCGACCGTGCGATCGCCGGTGGTCGGGTGTCCGCGGTCCGGGAGTCGGACGGGGAGTTGCTGGCCGACTGCGAGGTGTGGCTCGACGCGTTCCGGCCTGGCGTTGCCACCGCGGTCCGCGCACTCTCGGGGACGGCGACGGTCGTCGTCCCCGGTTGACGGCCGGCTCGGGCCGTGGGAGCGTAAAACAGTCGTTTGGTAGGGAGAGGGTGGCATGCCGAGCTACGACGTCGTGGTGATCGGTGCGGGCGCGGCCGGTCTCACCGCCGGCGCATTGCTGGCGAGGGAGGGCAAGCGGGTCGTGGTGCTCGACCGCAGCCCCCACCTCGGTGGGCGGGCGATGGCGGTGCCCGACGAGGGGTTCACGGTCAACCTCGGCGGGCACCTGGTCGAGGACGGTGGGTCCGGCATCACCAAGGTGTTCGAGCACGTCGGCAAGGAGCTCGTGCACGGCGAGGTCAGCCGCGAGATGCCGATCTGGGACAACGCGAAGGGTGCCTGGGGCTCGATCCGGGACCGCTACACCGACAAGTCCGAGCTCAAGAAGGTCGTCAGGGCGCTGGTCGACACCCCGTACTCCGAGCTCGACGACTGGGACGACCGGTCGTTGCGGGAGTGGATCCACCAGCACACCCACGACCAGGGCGTGATCGACCTCTTCGAGTTCATCTCCGTGCTCGAGTGCATGACCGACAACTGGTACGACCACTCCGCGAGCGACAACCTCTACGTGCGCAAGATGCACTTCGAGGAGCGGGGGACCGCCGCCTACTCGTTCTGGCCGGGCCAGGGCTGGGACGGGATGTGGGCCGACCTGTCCGACGCGATCAGGGCCCACGGTGGCGAGCTGCGGCTGGGCACCAGCGTGGAGCGGGTGGTGGTGGAGAACGGCGAGGTCGTGGGCGTCGCGATCGGCCGGCAGCCGAAGATCATGCCCAACGAGTTCTTCGAGGAGGAGATCCTCGAGGCGCCGTGCGTGATCTCGACCCTGCCGGTGTGGCACGTACTCCACGTGGTGCCGCGCCACGTGCTGCCCGAGTGGTACACCGCCCAGATCGACTTCCTGGCCCAGGACCGGTTCCGGATCGCGTGGCTGGGGCTCTACCTCGCCACCGAAGAGCCGGTCGCGCAGTACGACCCGCGCGAGCTGTCCACGTGGACCTCGACGCCGAGCACGAGCTGTTCGGGGTTCATGTTCGACCAGTCCGCGATGGACCCCTCCTGCTCCCCGCCGGGCACCCACCTGCACGTGATGGGCGCGGTCGTCCCCGGCGCGAAGGGACGGGACCAGCAGTACCTGCGCGACACGTTCCTCGCGTTCGAACGCGACATCGAGACGATGTGGCCGGGATTCGCCGAGCCGATCTGGCGGCGCAGGCACCTGGTGTTCGAGCCGTCGTTCGGGGTGATCCAGATGCCCGGCCTGGTCGGCAGGTATCGGCCGCACTGGCGGGCCCCGAACGTCGAGGGCCTGTACTTCGCCAGCGAGACCTTCCGCAGCCGCGGGATCGGCACCGACCGGGCCGCCCGCGCCGCGCTGACCTGCGTCGAGGACTACCTGGGGCGGCGACTGGCCACCTTCGGCGACGGGTGGCGGTACTGATGGCCCGGCTCGAGCTCGGCGTCCCCGGCCAGATCATGCCCCCGGCCGACACCGCGGTGCGGTTCGCGCAGCGCAGCGAGGCCGAGGGCTTCGACGCCGTCTGGTGGCCCGACCACCTCATGGGCTGGCATGCCGACACGATGTGGACGCCGGACCTGACGCCGCTGGCGGGCGTCCAGCCCAATCCGCACACCTACTTCGACCCGCTGATCATGATGGGGGTGGTCGGTGCGCAGACCGAGCGGATCAAGGTCGGGGTCGTCGTCACCGACCTCATCCGGCGCCACCCCGCGATGGCCGCGCAGGCCGCGCTGACGCTGGACCACGTCACGAAGGGCCGGGCGATCATCGGTCTCGGCAGCGGTGAGAAGCTCAACGTGACGCCGTACGGCATGCCGTTCGACACGCCCGTGGCCCGGCTGAGCGAGGGCATCGACATCATGCGGCTGCTCTGGGCCGCCGACGGCCCCGTCGACTTCGACGGCCGGTTCCACTCCCTCGACCGCGCCGTGCTGGGGCTCTCCCCGTACGGCGGCGTCCCACCGGAGATCTGGACGGCCGCGCACGGCCCGCGGATGCTCCGGCTCACCGGGACGAAGGCCGACGGCTGGCTGCCCACCAAGATGACCGCGCCCGACTACCGCAAGTCCCTCACCACGATCGAGCAGTCGGCCCAGGACGCGGGCCGGGACCCGGCCGGGATCACCCCGGGCATGCTCGGCTACATCCTGATGGGCCCCGACGAGGAGACCGTCGCGCGGCTCACCGAAGCGCCGCTGGTGCGCGCGTTGTGCGTGCTGCTGCCCTCGCAGGTGTTCCGCGACCTCGGGGTCGAGCCACCGCTCGCCGGCGGGTCGCACGGGTCGGGTTTCCACGACTTCATCCCCACCGCGATCGAGCGAGCCGAATCACTGCGGATCATCGACGCGATCCCGCCCCAGGTGGTGCGGCACTACGCGTTCTGCGGCACCCCGGAGCAGGTGGCCGAGGAGCTCGCCGAGTACCGCGAGGCCGGGCTGGCGCACCTGGTGATGTGGAACATCACCGCGTTCGGCGATCCCTCGCTCGCGCGCTGGTCGTTCTCGGCGATGTCGCAACTGCGCACGCTCCTGGAGGACTGATGCGCCGCAACCGCGACACCGTCGAGGGGTACTTCGCGGCGATCAACTCCGACGGGTTCGCCGACCTGGAGCCGCTGTGGCACCCCGACGGCGAGCTGCACGCGGTCGGCGCCCCGCCGCGGATCGGCCGCGCCGCCGTGCTCGCGCACTTCCCGGACGTGCTGGCGGCCTATGCGAGCCACGACGACCGGGTGACCCGGTGGATCGAGGCGGGCGACACGCTCGTCACCGAGATCCGGTTCGAGGGGACGCTGCGCGACGGCCGCGGCGTCGAGTTCGACGCCCTCGACGTGTTCGACCTGCGCGACGCGGTGATCGTGCGGCTGAGCAGCTGGTACGACACCCGCGCGGTGGCCCGGATGGTGGCGCGCCGGTGAAGCTGGGTGTGACCATGCCCGTGGACGACGGGCTCACCGCGCCGGACTACCTGCGGCTCGCCCGTGCCGCCGAGGAGCACGGCTACGACTCCGTGTGGGTTGGCGAGGTGGCCGGTCCCGAGGTGTTCGCGATGCTCGGGCTGATCGCGGCGGGCACGTCGCGGATCCGGGTGGGCAGCGGCATCGCCGGGATCTACCCGCGTTCGGCCGCGCTCACCGCGATGGGCTTCGCGACGCTGGCCTCGGCCGCGCCGGGCCGCGTGCTGGCCGGCCTCGGCGCGAGCAGCCCGACGATCGTCCGGGACTGGCACGGCCGGGAGTTCGACGCGCCGCTGGCCACGGCCGAGGGCTACGTGTCCGCGCTCCGGCAGGCATGGGCGGGGGAGCGGGTCAGCGTGGATCGCCCGCGCGTGCGTGGCTTCCGGGCCGGGCTGTTGCCGCCGACCCCGCCGCCGGTGGTGCTCGCCGCCATGAACCCGGGGATGCTGCGGCTCGCGGGGCGGATCGCGGACGGCGTCTTCATCACCTGGTGCCCGCCGGACGAGGTGGCGGCGAAGCTGGCGCTGGTCCGCGAGGGCGAGCGGGAGGCGGGCCGCCCACCGGGCACCGTGTGGGCGATGGCGTCGTTCTGGGGCTACGCCGGCGAGCGCGTCGACGAGGCGACGCAGCGGTTGCGCCGGTTGGTCCTGCAGTACGCCATGGTGCCCACCCATCGCGCCTCCTTCGCCGGGGCGTTCGCCGAACTGGATCGCGCGACCCGGCGGTGGCACGACGGCGACCGTCGCGGCGCGCTCGCCCTCGTGCCCGACGAGGCCGTGCACCGGCTCTGCGCGGTCGGGGACGGCGCCACGGTCGCCCGGCGGGCCCGCGATCTGAATGCGGCCGGGGTCGACCTGTCCGTGGTCCTCACCCCGGGTGCCGAGCCCGGGGACCTCGACGGTCCGCTCGCGACCATCGAGGGCCTGGCGCAGGCGGCACGCACGCCGGCCCGCTGACCCGCCCACTCGATGGTTTCGACCTGGTCGCGGCGCTTGTCGGGACAGGGGTGTGATGCTAGTCTCACCGCTACCAAACGGCCGTTAGATAACGAAGATTGACGCCCGGAGGTGTCTCCCGTGTCCGCTCCCACCGCATCCGCGGCACCGAACATCCTGTCGCCCGAGTTCGCGGCCGATCCGTACTCCGCGTACCGCGTGATGCGGGACGAGCACCCGCTCATCTGGTTCGAGCCGATGCAGAGCTACATCATCAGCCGGTACGTCGACGTCGAGCGCGCGTTCAAGGACCCGGTGTTCACCAGTCGCAACTACCACTGGCAGCTCGAGCCGGTGCACGGCCGCACGATCCTGCAGATGGAGGGCCGCGAGCACTCCACGCACCGCAACCTGGTGGCACCCGCCTTCCGGGGGCGGGACCTGATGACCAAGTTCGTGCCGGTCATCGAACAGAACTCCCGCGCGCTGATCGACGCCTTCCGGGCCGACGGCCAGGTCGACCTGGTGGGCCAGTACGCCACCCGGTTCCCGATCAACGTGATCGTGGACATGCTCGGGCTGCCCAAGGCCGACCACCTGCACTTCCACCGTTGGTACACCTCGATCATGGCGTTCCTGTCGAACCTGTCCGGGGACGAGCGGGCCGCCGCCGACGGCCTGCGCACCAAGGCCGAGTTCGAGGACTACATGATCCCGATCATCCAGGCGCGCCGGGAGAACCCGGGCGACGACCTGCTCTCGACGCTGTGCAGCGCCGAGATCGACGGCGTCCGGATGACGGACGAGGAGATCAAGGCGTTCTGCAGCCTGCTGCTCACAGCGGGCGGGGAGACCACCGACAAGGCCATCGCGAGCGTGATGAGCAACCTCGTGCAGCACCCCGAGCAGCTGCAGGCCGTCCGCGAGGACCACAGCCTGGTCTCGGCGGCGTTCGCCGAGACGCTGCGCTACTCGCCACCGGTGCACATGATCATGCGGCAGCCCGCCGAGGACGTCGAGCTCTCCGGTGGCGTCGTCGAGGCGGGCAAGACGGTCACCTGCCTGATCGGCGCCGCCAACCGGGATCCCGTCAAGTACGCGAACCCCGACGAGTTCGACATCTTCCGCACCGACCTCGACCGAGGCCGGGCCTACACCGCCGGGGCCAACCACACCGCGTTCTGCCTCGGGCGCCACTTCTGTGTCGGCGCGATGCTCGCCAAGACCGAGCTGGACACCGGGATCGCGCAGCTGCTCGACGCCATGCACGACATCCGCTTCGCCGACGGCGCGCCGCCGCCCGAGCACGGCGTGTTCACCCGCGCCCCGGCGTCGCTGCGCCTCACCTTCACCCCTGCCGCATAGAGGAGACCGCCATGTCCGCACGCTCGGAGATCGAGAACGTCCTGGGCCGGGCCGCCTGGGGGTACGACGAGAACGACGTGGACCTCATCGCCGCCCAGTTCACCGAGAACTCGACGATGACGCTGCAGATCGGCCGGGACGGCGACACCATCGGGCCGTTCGAGGGCCGCGAGGCGATCCGCAAGCTGCACGCCGACTCGCTGCAGTCACAGACCGACCAGCGCCGGCACAACATCAGCAACCTGCTGATCACCAAGGAGACCGCCGACGAGGCCTCCACCACCAGCAACCTCACCCTGCTCTCGATCGAGAACGGCGCGGTGAAGGTGCTGTCCAGCGGCTGGTACCGCGACGAGCTGGTCCGCGAGGACGACGGGTGGCGCATCCGCACCCGGCACATCTACCTCGACCTGCCCTACTGAGAGGCCGAGATGGTCAACATCGGGACCGTCCCGGCGAAGTGGGCGGCGCTCACCCCGGACCGGGACGCGATCGTGGACGCGCCGAGCGGGCGGCGCATCTCCTGGCGCGCGCTCGACGAACGCGTGCGCCGGCTGGCCAACGGGCTGCGCGGCAGCGGCGACGGGGGGCTGGGCCTCCAGCAGGGCGACCGGGTGGCGATCCTGGCCAAGAACTCCATCGAGTACCAGGAGTTGTACTTCGCCGCGGGGAGGGCCGGGCTGATCGCCCAGCCCTTGAACTGGCGGCTCGGCGTGCCCGAGCTCGGCCGGATCGTCACCGACGCCGCGCCGCGCGCCGTCCTGGCCTCCGACGAGTGGCTGGACACGGCCAAGCAGCTGCAGGCCGCCGTCGACGTGCCGCACTGGCTGCAGTACGGGACCGGGGGCGACGGCAGCTACGAGGACCTGCTCGCTCGCAGCTCGGCAGCCGAGCCGGAGTGGTCCTCGCACGTCGGGGACGACGACCCGTTCTTCATCCTCTACACTGGCGGCACCACCGGCGAGTCCAAGGGCGCGCTGCACAGCCACCGCAGCGTGTCGTTCGGCATGATCAACCAGACGGTCGCCGAGCGGATCGTGCCGACCGACGTTTACATGCTGACCGGGCAGATGTACCACATCCCGGTCGTGCTCTCGATGAACTACCTGCGCCACGGCTGCCCCGTCGTCCTGATGAACTTCGAGGCGACGACGGCGATGCAGCTCATCGAGGCCGAGCGCGTCTCAGCGTTCCTGGGCATCACCACGATGCTCAACTGGATGATGGCGGTGCCCGGCTTCTCCGGCTACGACACCTCCAGCCTGCGCAACGTCCAGTACGGCGGCGGTCCCATGCCCTCGACCGTGGTGAAGGCGGCGCTCGACGCGTTCCCCTGCACCTTGATCCAGGGCTACGGGCAGACCGAGGGCACGACGATGTGCTTCCTGTCCCAGGAGGACCACGCCGATGCCGTGCGGGGGATGCACCCGGAGCGGCTGCGCTCCTGCGGGCGAGAGGGTTTCGTCACCACCGTCCGGGTGGTGGATCCCGACGGTGTCCCGGTGCCGAAGGACGGGAAGACCGCCGGGCAGATCGTGGTCCGGTCCGAGGCCAACATGCTCGGCTACTGGAACCGGCCCGACCTCACCGCCACCACGATCCGCGACGGTTGGATGTGGACCGGGGACATCGCGACCTGGGACGCCGACTCGTACGTGTTCATCGTCGACCGCGCCAAGGACATGATCATCTCCGGTGGCGAGAACATCTACTCCGTGCAGGTCGAGGAGGCGGTCAATCAGCACCCCGCGGTGCTGGAGTGCGCAGTGATCGGGGTGCCCGACGACGAGTGGGGCGAGAGCGTCAAGGCGTTCGTCGTGCTCAAGCCGGAGAGCACCGCGAGTGAGTCCGAGATCATCGATACGGCGAAGCAGCACCTCGCGTCCTACCAGAAGCCACGATCCGTGGAGTTCGTCGACGCCCTGCCCAAGGCGCCGACCGGGAAGATCCTCAAACGCCGGCTGCGCGACCCGTACTGGGCCGAGCGCGAGCGATCCGTCTAGTGCGGTGGCCACGAACGTTGCCGGGGTGATCGCGTGATCCAGGTGGTTCCTCGCAAGGCGCCGCCCGCAGCTCAGACCGGGCGTCTTTGCAAGGGCGGCAACGCCGCGAGGGGCCGCCTGGGCGCGCGAGGACCCGGTGAACGTTTGTGGCCGCCGCACTGGGTCCCCGTGTCCTACGACGTCATCGTGGTGGGGCAGGAGCCTCCGGACTTCCGGGCACGATGCGTTATTGACCAGCGCCCGGGAGGCCGCTGGTACCACCACCTACCGAGAGGACGGAGCAACGATGGCCGGACGCGTGGCGGGCAAGGTCGCATTCATCACCGGGGCCGCCCGGGGGCAGGGCCGCAGCCATGCGCTGCGGCTCGCGGAGGAGGGCGCCGACATCATCGCGGTGGACGTGTGCGGGCCGATCTCGACGGTCGACAAGTATCCGCTGGCCACTGAGGAGGACCTGGCCGAGACGGTGGCTCAGGTCGAGAAGCTCGACCGGCGGATCGTCGCCCGCAAGGCCGACGTGCGCGACGCCGGAGCGCTGTCGGCAGCGCTGGACGAGGGTGTCGCCGAGCTGGGCGGGCTGGACATCGTGGTGGCCAACGCCGGTATCGCGACCTACGGCATGTCCTGGGAGATCACCGAGGACATGTGGCAGGAGATGCTGGACGTGAACCTCACCGGCGTCTGGCACACCGCCAAGGCCGCGGTTCCGCACCTGCGCAGTCGCGGTGGCGGGTCGATGGTGTTCACCAGCTCAATCGGCGGCCTGAAGGGGATCCAGCAGGTGGCGCACTACGTCTCGACCAAGCACGCCGTCGTCGGCCTGATGCGCACGATGGCCAACGAGTTGGCGCAGCACCACATCCGGGTCAACACCGTGCACCCGACCAACGTGGACACCCACATGATTCAGAATCCGGGCACCTGGGGGATGTTCGCGCCGGACGACCCCGAGCCCACCCGGGAGAAGGCGATGCCGGGCTTCATGTCGCTCAACGCGCTGCCGGTGCCCTGGGTCGAGTCGATCGACATCAGCAACGCGGTGCTGTTCCTGTCCAGCGACGAGGCCCGCTACATCACCGGGGTCGCGCTGCCGGTCGACGCGGGCGCGGCGATCAAGTGAGGATCGGCGAGTCGGTCGGGCTCTTCACCGGTGGCGCGTCCGGGCTCGGTGCCGGCACGGCCCGGATGCTCGCCGAGCGCGGCGGCCGAGTCGGGATCCTCGACCTGCCGTCCTCGGCCGGTGAGCGGTTCGCCGCCGAGCTGGGGGAGCCCGCGCTCTTCGTGCCCATGGACGTCGCCGACGAGGGGCAGGTGGAGAAGGCCGTCGCGCGCGTCGCGGAGCACTTCGGGCGGATCGACGTGTGCGTCAACGCAGCGGGCGTCAGCCCGGCCACCCGGGTGCTCTCCCGGAAGGGTGAGCTGCACCCGCTCGACGTCTTCCGGCGCACCGTCGAGATCAACCTCGTCGGTACGTTCGACGTGCTGCGGCACGCCGTCGCCGCCATCGCCCGCAACGAGCCGGGACCCGACGGCGAACGCGGCCTGATCGTGAACGTCGCCTCGGCCGCGGCGCTGGAAGGTCAGACCGGGCAGGCCGCGTATGCGGCGTCGAAGGGCGGGATCGTGGCCCTGACCCTGCCGCTGGCCCGTGACCTCGCGATCTGGGGCATCCGGGTGATGACGATCTGCCCAGGGATCATGGACACCGGGATGCTCGCCGGCGCCGACGAGAAGCGCCGCGCCGCGTTGATGGACCTGCACGTGTTCCCCAAACGGCTCGGGCGGCCGGCCGACTTCGCGCACCTGGTGGCGTCGTTCATGGAGAACGAGCTGCTCAACGGCGAGGTCGTGCGGCTCGACGCGGCGACCCGCCTCTGACCGGGACGGACCTACCAAACGGTAGACTCCCACCGTTCGGTTCGTGGAGCGGAAGGACGTGGCGAGGTTGCGGCAGCCGGCGGGACGGAGCGCACGCCGCTCGGGCGGGGAGCGCAAGCCCCGCGAGGAGCGATGGGCGGAGCTGATCGAGGTGGCCACCCAGGTGTTCTACGAGAAGGGCTACGACGGCGCTTCGCTACAGGACATCGCCGACCGGCTCGGCATGCTCAAGGGGAGCCTCTACTACTACATCCAGTCGAAGGAGGATCTCCTCTTCGAGGTGATCAGCGCCGTGCACCGGGACGGCCTGGCCGTGATCCGGCGGCGCGCGGACGCCCCGGGCAACCCGCTCGAGCGGCTCGAGGGAGTGATCGTCGGGCATGTCGAGCACACCTGCCGCAACCTGGTCCCGACCGCGGTGTTCCTGCACGAGCTCGCGGCCCTGCCGGCGGAGCGGCGCAAGGAGGTGCTCGGCAGCGAGCACGCCTATCAAGGTGTGTTCCGTGACCTCATCGAGCAGGCACAGCGCGACGGGCTGGTCCGGGCCGACGTGGAGCCCCGGCTGGCGGCGCTGTCCGTGCTCGGACAGACGAACTGGGTGTACCGGTGGTTCCGCCCCGGCGGCCGCTTCAGCCCCGAGACCATCGGTGCCCAACTCGCCGACATGGCCGTCCGCGGCATCGCCTCCGACACCGCGCTCGCGCACCGGGAGCGCGCCACCGCCGTCCCCGCGGTGGGTGCCCCCTGACCCGTCACCGCATCCGACCGACAGGAGCCCCGTGTCCGCGCCGTACGCCGCCCCCGATCGCACCGCCGCGCCGTTGGCCGGCCGCACCGCGCTGGTGACCGGCGGTTCCCGGGGGGTCGGCCGCGCCGTGGCGCTGCGGCTGGCCGCCGACGGCGCTGCCGTCGCGGTGAACTACCGGCGCGACGGCGCGGCCGCCGACGAGGTCGTCGCGGCGATCGAGGCCGCAGGCGGCCGGGCGCGCGCCTACTGCGCGCCCGTGGACGACCTGGAGTCGATCTCTGCGCTGCCCGAGCGGGTCCAGGCCGACCTCGGCCCGGTCGACCTGCTCGTCAGCAACGCGGGAACGGCCGGCCGCGGCACCGCCGTCGCCGACACCGACGACGCCGAATACCTGCGGCTGCTGCGGGTGCACGTGCTGGGTCCCCTGGCCCTGGTCCGCGCCCTGCTGCCCGGGATGCGCGCGGCCGGGCGGGCCGGCCGACGTCATCGTCGTCTCGAGCGCGATCGTCGACACCGCACCGCCGGGCGGCGCGGCCTACACGATGGCGAAGTCCGCCCTGGAAACGGCCGCCCGCACGCTCGCCCGTGAGGAGCGGGCACACGGACTGCACGTCAACATCGTGGCGCCCGGCCTCGTCGCCACCGACATGGGCGAGCGGCTCGTGGCCGCCACCACGGGCGGTGCCACCGTCGCCGAGCTCGACGCCGGCTATCCGTTCGGGCGCGTCGCGCGGCCCGACGACGTCGCGGGCGTCGTCGCCTTCCTCGCATCGGCCGACGCCGGCTACGTCACCGGCCAGCGGGTCCTGGTCGACGGCGGCGGGCCCGATGCCGGCATCGTCACCGCACCGGCAGATCGCGGGTCCTGATGCGGGTCCGCCCCGACGAACCGGACCTGCTCTGGAGCACGCCCGGCGTCTACGCGGTGGCGCCCGGGGTGCACCGGATCCCGTTGCCGCTGCCCGGCGACGCGCTCAAGGCCGTGAACGTCTACGCCCTCGACCTCGATCGCGACGGCGGCACCCTGCTCGTCGACGCCGGGCAGATCCGCAGCGGCGCCGACGAGCTGCTGGCGGCGGGGCTGGCCGCGCTCGGCCGGAAGCCGTCGGACGTGCGTCGGGTGCTGGTCACCCACGTGCACCGGGACCACTACACCCTCGCGGTCGAGTGGCGCCGCGGGCACGGCGCCGAGGTGGCACTCGGCATCGGCGAGCGGGACTCGCTGCACGTCGCGGGAGGCCCGGCGCACGCCCTCGACCCGCAGCTGGCCGCCTTGCGTCGTTGCGGCGCCGACGAGCTGGTGCGTCAGCTGTCCGCCTACGACGGACGCGACGGCATGCCGCGCGACATCTGGGAGGAGCCCGACGACTGGCTCGCCGACGGTGCCGTGCTGCCCGCGGGTGACCGCGACCTGCAGGCCGTGGAGACACCGGGCCACACCCGCGGCCACCTCGTCTACCACGACGCCTCGGGCGGGCTGCTCTTCGCAGGCGACCACGTGCTGCCCCACATCACCCCGTCGATCGGGTTCGAGGCGGTCCGCGCCCCGCACCCGCTGCGGGACTACCTCGGCTCGCTGCGCCGGGTCCGAGGCATGCCCGACGCGCGACTGCTCCCGGCCCACGGGCGGGTCATCGCGAGCGCGCACGCCCGGATCGACGAGCTGCTCGAACACCACGACGCCCGGCTGAGCGCCACGGAGCGGGCCATCCGATCCGGTCGGAACACCGCCGCCTGTGTGGCAGGCGGTCTCACCTGGACCCGCCGGGACCGGACGCTGGCCGAGTTGGACCCGTTCCACCGGATGCTCGCGGTGCTGGAGACCGAGTCGCACCTCGACCTGCTCGCCTTACAGGGCAGGCTGGTCGGCGAGGACGTGGACGGGGTGCGGCACTACCGGGCGTAGACTGATCAGGTCCGTCAATGGTTGCGACCGGGATGGGGAGGCCGACTGTGCTGATCGATGCACCGCGCCGCGCGGTCAGCCTCGCCGAGGTCCGAGCCGATGGACCAGAGATCCAGCGCCTCGTTCGACAGTTCGGCGTGCGCAACGTCCGCGTGTTCGGTTCCGTCGCTCGTGGGCAGGCCGGCGCCGAGAGCGACCTCGACCTGCTGGTCGACCTGGAGCCGGGTCACGGATACCTCGATCTCGCGGGCTTCGCCCTGGTCGTCGAGGACCTACTGGGGGTGTTCACGCAAGTGGCTACCGTCGGCGGGCTGAAGGTCCGGATCAGGGAGCGGGTTCTGCGGGAGGCCGTCGCGCTATGAGGCGTGGCGAGGAGCGACTTGCGGACATCCTCGATTCCTCGACTGGCGGCTTCGGTTCGACAGATTCTCGATGAGAGCGGCTCGCCGTCCGGCTGACTGAGACCGCCTCAGCCCTCGTCCGGAGCCAGGACGACCAGCGGCCTGCCCGCGCCGATCGCGTCACCGGGGGAGACCAGCACCTCCGACACCGTCCCGGCAGCGTCCGACCGCACCTCGATCTCCATCTTCATGGCCTCGAGCACCGCGAGCACGTCGCCCGCGGCGACGGGCTGCCCGACCGCCACCGGGACGGCGACGACGGTGGCGTCCATCGGCGCGACCGGCGGCGCCCCCGGCCCGGTCGTGCCGGGCCCGGACCCGGCGCGGGAGCGGGACGGCCGACCGGCGGCCGTGCCGGTCGCACCCGCGGGCCGCGGCCGCCCGTACACGGCAACCTCGACCGGCCCCCGGTCGGTGGCGATCCGCACCCGGCGGACCGGGACGCCGGGCGTGGCCGGAGCCGGGAAAGCCGCCGCCGTGGCCGGTCGCAGCGCCGGATCCGGCGGCCACTCCCGCGCGACCGAGCCGGTGTCGTGGGTCCCGGCCGCGAACGACTCCGAGGCGAGGACCTCTCGCAGGTACGGGGCGGTGGTCGGGACGCCGACCACCCGGAGCTCGTCGAGCGCTCCGATCAGCCGGCGCCGGGCGACGTCGCGGTCGGTCCCCCAAGCGAGCACCTTGCCGAACATCGAGTCGTATTCGGCGGCCACGGTGTCGCCGCTCTCGATCCCCATGTCGTTGCGCAACCACGGCCCCTGCGGGAGCGCGAGCTCGCGCACGCTGCCGGGAGCCGGTCGGAACCCCTCCCACGGGTCCTCGGCCGCGATCCGGGCCTGGATGGCGTGCCCGTCGATCCGCACGTCGTCGGCGGAGAACGACAGCGGCTCGCCGGCGGCGATCCGCAGCTGTGCCGCGACCAGGTCGACGCCGGTGACCATCTCGGTGACGCCGTGCTCGACCTGCAGCCGCGTGTTCATCTCCAGGAAGAAGTACTCGCCGGTGGCCGGCAGCACGAGGAACTCGACCGTCCCCGCCCCCTCGTAGCCGACGGAGCGGGCGACCCGCAGCGCGGCGTCGCGCAGTGCCGCACGCAGCTGCGGGGCGAGCCCGGGTGCCGGGGCCTCCTCGATCAGCTTCTGGTGGCGGCGCTGCACGGAGCAGTCGCGGTCGCCGAGGTGGACCACGTGCCGTGGGTGTCGGCGAGCACCTGGACCTCGACGTGGCGCGGCCGTTCCAGGTAGCGCTCGACGTGCACCTCGCCGCGGCCGAACGCCGCCTGCGCCTCGCGGCCGGCCGCGGTGAGCGCATCGGCGAGCCCGGCGGCGTCGTGCACCACGCGCATCCCGCGCCCACCGCCACCGAAGGACGCCTTGACCACCACCGGCCAGCCGAGCCGCTGCGCCACTGCCGCCACGCCCGCCGGGTCGGTCGGGTCGACCGGCCCGTCGCTGCCGGGGGCGACCGGCACGCCGCACCCCGTGGCCACCGCCCGTGCGGCGACCTTGTCGCCCATCCGGGCGACGACCTCCGCCGGAGGCCCGACGAACCTGAACCCGGCGGCCACCGTCGCGGCGGCGAACCCGGCGTCCTCCGACAGCAGCCCGTAGCCGGGGTGCACGGCATCCGCGCCCGCGGCCTTGGCGGCACCCAGCAGCGCGTCGATGTCCAGGTAGGACTGCCGGGCCGGCGCCGGGCCGACCCGGTGGGCCTCGTCGGCGAGCCTGGCGTGCAGCGCATCGGCGTCGGCGTCGCTGTACACGGCGGCCGTGCGGAGGCCCAGCTCCCGGCAGGACCGGATGATGCGCACCGCGATCTCGCCGCGGTTGGCCACCAGCACGGTCCCGATTGCGTGACGCTCCACGTTCCGCTCCACTTCGGTCAGGCCGGTGGCCTTGCGTCCATCGTCCGCTGCCCCCACTGTCTACCAATCGGCCGTCTGGTAGTCTAGCGTGTGCCCGGCCGACACTCCTACCCGATGCGCGCGGAGGTCTCGTGACTCTCGAGAGCGTTGACGCGCGACCCGCAGCCTCGATGGCGGACAGGATCGCGCACCTGCGGGAGCGGCGCGAGCGCGCGCTGGAGATGGGTGGGCCCGACGGCCTGCGCAAGCACCGCGAGTCCGGCAGGCTGCCGGTGCGCGAGCGCATCGACATGCTCGTCGACCCGGAGTCCTGGTTCGAGATCGGCGCGCTCGCGCTGCCCGAGCGCCGCACCGCCAAGCACATCCCCGGCGACGCCGTGGTCACGGGGTTCGGGCTGCTCGACGGCCGCCGCATCGGGGTGATCGGGATCGACGCGAGCGTCGTGGCCGGCACCACCGCGCCGACCAGCATGCGCAAGCAGGGCAGGCTCATCGAGCACGCGCAGCGACACGGCTTCCCGCTCGTGCTGCTGTGCGACGCCGACGGTGGCCGGATGCCCGACGTCTCCGGCTGGCGGTTCTCCGGCCTGCCACTGGACTTCACGACGTTCCTCAAGCCGCCGCCCGGCGAGCCGGTCGTCCCGCGCGCCGCCGCGGTGCTCGGCCCGTCCTACGGTGACTCCGCGCTGCACGCCTCCACCGCGCACTTCGTCGTGATGCTCCGCTCGGCGTCGCTGGCCCTGTCCGGGCCGTCGGTCGTGCAGCCGGCGATCGGGGAGAGGGTCACCGACACCGAGCTCGGTGGCCCACAGGCGGCGACCGAGGCGGGCAACGCGCACCTCGTGGTCGAGACCGAGGCCGACGCGATGGACGCGATCGCGGCGTTCCTGTCCTACCTGCCGCCCAACTCCGCGCGGTCGGCCCCGGTGGCCCCGCCGCTGCCGCCCGCACGCGATCCCGCGGAGCTGGAGACGATCGTTCCGCTCGGGTCCCGCGCGGGCTACGACGTGCGTGACGTCTTCGCCTGCCTCGCCGACGAGGCGTCCGTCCTCCCGTGGGCCGACGGGTGGGGCGGGAGCGTGCTCTGCGCGCTGGCCCGGATCGAGGGCCGGCCGGTCGGGCTCGTCGGCAACCAGCCCATCGTCCGGGCCGGCGCGCTCGACCCGCCCGCCCTGGCGAAGGAGCGGACGTTCGTCGACCTGTGCGACACCTTCGGCTTGCCGCTCGTGTTCCTGCACGACGTCCCCGGGCTGATGATCGGCACCCAGGCCGAGCGGGGCGGCATCCTGCACGGCTACGAGGCGCTCGTCTCGCGAATCGCCGAGGCGCGCGTGCCCAAGGTCGGCGTCGTGCTGCGCAAGGCCTACGGCGGCGGGCACTTCGCGATGGGCGGGCGCCCGACCCGCCCCGACTTCCTGTACGCGTGGCCCTCGGCCGAGCTCGGCTTCATGGCGCCGGAGACCGGGATCCGCACGATCCACCGGCGGCGGCTGGAGAAGGTGCTCGCCGAGGACGGCCCGGACGCGCACGCCGCGCTGGTCGAGCAGCTCACCGCCGAGTGGATCAGCGAGGCAGAGCCGTGGGAGGCCGCCGCACACCTCTCGCTGGACGACGTGATCGAGCCCGCCGAGACGCGCCGGGTCGTCGCCACGAGCATCGACATCGTCCTCGGGGGAGCAGCATGACAAGACCGAACATCCGCGTCGAGACCGACGGCGGCGTCGCGGTCGTCACCATCGACGCACCGGAGAAGCTCAACGCGATGGGGCGCACGTTCTGGCCCGAGCTGCGCGCGGCGCTGGCGCGGCTCGAGGCCGACGGCAGTACCCGAGCCGTGATCATCACCGGCGCCGGCGAGAAGGCGTTCTCCGCGGGCGGGGACATCACGAGCTTCGCCGCCCTCTCCGATGTCGCGGCCAAGCGGGAGTTCCAGCAGGACTGCATGCGCACGTTCGCGGCTGTGGAGGAGTCGTCGCTGCCGGTGCTCGCCGCCGTGCAGGGCTACGCGATGGGCGGGGGGTGCGAGCTGGCGCTGGCCTGCGACGTGGTGCTCGCCGCGGACACCGCGGTGTTCGGCATGCCGGAGGCCGCGGTCGGGCTGGTGCCCGGTTTCGGGGTGCTGCGCGCACCGTCGGTGATCGGGCGCCAGTGGACGAAGCTGATGATGTTCGCGGGCGAGCGGGTGGACGCGCAGACGGCACGTGAGATCGGGCTGGTGCAGAAGGTCGTGCCCGCCGCCGAGCTGATGGCCAGTGCCCGCAAGCTCGCCGAGCGGATCGCGGCCGCGGCGCCGCTCGCGATCGCCACCGGCAAGCAGCTGGTCAACCGCGGTGTGGACCGTGGCGAGTTCGACCACTCGACGGCCGCGCTCACCACCCTGCATGCCACCGCGGACGCCGCGGAGGGCATCTCGGCCTTCACCGGCAAGCGTCCACCGAAATTCGAGGGCCGCTGATGGAACCGTTCGTCGCCCTGATACGCCGCTACGTGGTCGACTACACCAACCGGCACGACACCTCGGTGTGCGCCGAGATCATGGAGCCGGACTACGTGCTGCGGATGGGACCGCACGTCGTCGCGGGCCGCGACGGCGCGTACATCCCGGCGGCGCAGGCGCAGTTCCGGCAGTTTCCCGGGCTCGGCCTGACCGTGCACGAGATCGTCACCAACGGTGAGCGGCTCGCCATGCGGTTCTCCGAGCACGGCGCGTCCGTGCGGCACGGCGGTGCGGTCGCGGTGTGGGGCGGTCTCGGGCTGTATGCCTGGAACGGCACCAGGCTCACCGCGAACCTCGTGGAGCAGGACTACCTCGCGCGCCGCCGCCAGCTCGCCTCAAACGGGCCCGATGCCGTCGAGTCGCCTGCTCCGGCGCCGTGGGACACGACCGCGGAGCCGGTCGTTCCCGATGCGGAGCGGCTCGTTCGGGACTGGATCGCCGACGGCCTGCCCGGGGAGGCCGTCCGCTACGACGACGGCACTGCCGGCCCGAAGATCGACGACGTCGAGGTGGCGGTCGACGACCTGTTCTCGGCGGGTGACCGGGTGGCGTTCCGCATCACCCGGCGGGGCCACTACCTCGGAGGCCTGGACGAGCTCGCGGACCTGGCCCTCGGGGCCACGGCGGAGCTGCACATGGTCGGGCTCGTCACCGTGTCCGGCGGCCGGGTGACCGGCGGGCGGATCGTGCGCGACCGGCTCGGCCTCGCCCGCGCCCTTTCGCGGGGAGCGACTCGGTGATCCGCGTCGGGCTCTACTACGACGTGCGCAATCCCGGCCCGGCCCGCCCCTGGCCGCAGGTGTACGCCGACACGCTGCGCCGGATCGGCGAGGCCGAGGACCGCGGCGTGGACGCCGTGTGGCTCTCCGAGCACCACGGGTTCGCCGACGGCTACCTGCCCGCGCCGCTCACGTTCGCCGCGGCCGTGGCCGCCCGCACCACGCGGGTCCGGATCGGCACCGCGGTGGCGCTCGCCCCGCTGACCCATCCACTGGCGCTCGCCGAGCAGGCGGCGGTCGTCGACATCCTGTCCGGCGGCCGCCTCGAACTGGGGCTCGGCGCGGGCTGGCGCGAGCCCGAGTTCGCCGCCTTCGGAGCCGACTTCCGTGGCCGGTACGACGCGCTGGAGCGTGCCGTCGGGGACGTCGAGCGGTTCTGGCGCGATGGGACCGCCACCCCGCCGCCCGTTCAGCGCCCCATGCCGATGTGGGTGGGGGCCCGCGGCCCACGCGGCGCCCGTATCGCCGGGCGCACCGGCGCCGGCCTGCTGTGGATCGACCCCGAGCTGCTCGGGCCCTACCGCGACGGGCTGGCAGCGGGCGGGCACCCGGAGGATGCGGCCCGGATGGGCGGGCTGGTCAACGTCTTCCTCGCCGACGACCCGGACGCCGCCCGCGAGCGCATCCGCCCGGCGGGGCGGCACAACCGCAGCAGCTACTCCGGCAACGACCGCGCCGCCGCCCGCTCGGAGTCCGCGTTCCCGCGGCTGACCGTGCTCACCGTGCAGGACGCCGCGGCGCACATCGCCGAACGCACCGCCGGCCTGCCCGTCACCGACGTCTTCTGCTTCGGCGACATCGGCGGGCTCGACCCCGACCTCGTCGATCGGCACGTCGAGCTGGTGGCCACCCTGCCCGCGCTGCTGGAGGAGAGGACGGTGGCACATGCCGCTTCCTGACGACCTGCTGAGCCCCGAGGCCACCGCGGACCCGCACGCTGTGCTGGCGGCGCTGCGCGAGCACGACCCGGTGCACTGGAGCGAGGCGCACCGGGCGTGGCTGCTGACCCGCTACGACGACGTGTCCGCGGCGTTCCAGAACAAGGCACTGTCCAACGACCGGGTGCGCCCGCTGCTGGCGGCACGTCGGGGTCACGCTCCGTCGACGTCGGACCAGGTGCTGGAGCTGCTGGCCTCGTGGATGGTGGTGAGCGACCCGCCTGCCCACACGCGGCTGCGAAAGCTGGCCGGTGGGGCGTTCAAGGCGCAGCGCATCTCGGCGATGGACGCGCAGATCGAACGGCTCGTCGACGACCTGCTCGACACGTTCGTCGCCGGTGCGCCTGCCGGCAGCGACCTCATCTCCGACGTCGCCTACCCGCTGCCGGCCACGGTGATCGCGACCATGCTGGGCGCACCGGTGGCCGATCGCGACCGGTTCCGGGACTGGTCCGACGAGCTCGCCCTCGTGGCTTTCGGTACCGGAGGCGAGGCCCGTGCGGACCGGCACGAGCGGGCACTGCGCGGGCTGCGGGAGATGGACGCCTACTTCCGCGACCTCATCGCGGTGCGCCGCCGCGATCCCGGCGAGGACATGCTCACCGCGATGATGGCCACCGACCCCGACGACCCCGGCGACCGGCTCGCCGACGACGAGCTCGTCGCGATGTGCGCCCTTCTGCTCTTCGCCGGCCACGAGACCACCACCAACTCCATCGCCAACGCCACGCTCGCGCTCCTGCGCCATCCCGACCAGCTCGAGCTGTTGCGGGACCGGCCCGACCTGCTGGCGCCCGCCGTGGAGGAGCTGCTGCGGTTCGACGGGCCGATCAAGGTGTTGAACCGGTGGGTGGTCGCCGAGACCGAGATCGCGGGCTGCGTGATCTCGCCGGGCCAGCGCGTGCACCTGGTGCTGGCGGCGGCGAACCGGGACCCTGCGCGCTTCGACGATCCCGACCGGCTCGACCTCACCCGCAGCCCCAACCCGCACGTCGCGTTCGGCAAGGGCATCCACGCGTGCATCGGGGCGCAACTGGCCCGGATGGAGACCCGGATCGCGGTGGGGCGCATCGTCGCGCGGCTGCCCGGCATGCGGCTGGCCGGCGAGCCGGTGTGGAAGGACAGCCTCGCGTCACGCTCCCTCGAGGCGCTGCCGGTGGCGCACGACGCCGGACGCAAGGCGGCCGTGGGATGAGAGGTACGGCATGAGGATCAGCGTGGACAACTCGGTGTGCGAGGCCCACAGTCAGTGCTACGTGGTCGATCCGGACCTGTTCCCGCTCGACGACGACGGCTACAGCGCGGTGGGGACCAACCGCCCGGTGCCGCCGGGCGAGGAGGAGCAGGCCCGGCTTGGGGTGGCGGCGTGCCCGGTGGCCGCGCTGCGGTTGGACGAGGAGGCGTGACATGCGGGATGCAGTGATCGTGGAGGCGGTGCGGGCACCGGTCGGAAAGCGCCATGGCGGCCTGTCCGGAGTGCACCCGGTGAACCTCTCGGCGCACGTTCTGAACGCCATCGTCGAGCGCGCCGGTGTCGATCCGGCCGTGGTCGACGACGTGGTCTGGGGCTGCGTGTCACAGGCCGGCGAGCAGACCTTCGACATCGCCCGCACCGCGGTGCTCGCGGCGGGGTGGCCGGAGTCCGTCACCGGGGTGACCGTGGACCGGCAGTGCGGGTCGAGCCAGCAGTCGGTGCACTTCGCGGCGGCCGGGCTGATCGCCGGGCACTACGACATGGTGGTGGCAGGCGGCGTGGAGTCAATGAGCCGCGTCACGATGGGTTCCGCGGCGCAGGGGCAGGACCCGTTCGGGGACCGGTTCCTGGCCCGCTACGACGGGGTTGCTCCGAACCAGGGCGTCGGCGCGGAGATGATCGCCGAGCGCTGGGGGTTCTCCCGGACCCAGGTCGACGAGTACTCCGTCGGATCGCACGAGAAGGCCGCCGCGGCGCAGGACGAGGGCCGGTTCGACGCGCAGATCGCGCCGGTCACCCTGGGCGACGGCACAGTCGTGGCGCAGGACGAGGGGATCCGCCGCGGTAGCAGCGTGGAGACGCTCGCCGGGCTCAAGACGGTGTTCAAGCCCGAGGGCGGCGTCATCACCGCGGGGAACTCCTCGCAGATCTCCGACGGATCGGCGGCGCTGCTGATGACCAGCAGCGAGAAGGCCCGTGAGCTGGGGCTCACCCCGATCGCCCGGGTGCACACGGCCGTGCTGGCCGGCGGCGACCCGGTGATCATGTTGACCGCCCCGATCCCGGCCACGCAGAAGGCGCTCGCGAAGTCGGGCCTGTCGATCGACGAGATTGGGGTCTTCGAGGTCAACGAGCGTTCGCGCCGGTGCCGCTGGCCTGGTTGGCCGAGCTGCGCGCCGACCCGAAGGCGGTCAATCCGAACGGCGGCGCGATCGCGCTCGGGCACCCGCTCGGCGGCTCCGGGGCTCGGCTGATGACCACGCTCGTGCATCACATGCGCGACCACGGCATCCGCTACGGCCTGCAGACGATGTGCGAGGGCGGTGGCCAGGCCAACGCCACCATCCTCGAGCTGCTCTGATGCACCGCACGCTGTACGAGGACGACCACGAGGCGTTCCGGGAGTCGTTCCGGCGGTTCCTGGACGCGGAAGTGGTGCCCCACCACGAGGAGTGGGAGGCCGCGGGGATCGTTCCCCGCGAGCTCTACGCCACGGCCGGGAAGTCGGGGTTCCTGGGCATGGAGGTGCCCGAGGAGTACGGCGGGGGCGGGGTGCGCGACTTCCGCTTCAACTCCGTGATGGCCGAGGAGGTGATGCGCTGTGGCGCGGCTGCCGCCGGCCTCGGGCTGACCCTGCACAACGACATCTGCCTGCCCTACTTCCTGGCGTTCTGCAACGACGAGCAGAAGCGGCGCTGGTTGCCCGGAATCTGTTCGGGCGAGCTGATTACGGGTATCGCGATGACCGAGCCCGGAACCGGCTCCGACCTCGCCTCGATCGCCACGACCGCGCGCCGCGAGGGCAATGAGTACGTCGTCAACGGGGCGAAGACGTTCATCACGAACGGCATCAACGCCGACCTGATGATCACGGCGGTGAAGACCGACCCCGGCCAGAAGCACAAGGGCATGAGCCTGCTGGTGCTCGAACGCGGCATGCCGGGCTTCGAGCGCGGCCGCAACCTCGACAAGCTCGGTCAGCACGCCCAGGACACCGCCGAGCTCTCGTTCACCCACGTACGAGTGCCGGTGGCCAACCTGCTCGGGCCGGACGAGGGCCAGGGATTCACCCAGCTCGTCACCAACCTGCCGCGGGAGCGGCTCTCGATCGCGATCGCCGGGGTGGCCGCCGCCCGCACCGCGCTGGAGCAGACGCTCGACTACGCCAAGCAGCGCACGGCCTTCGGTCAGCCCATCGGGTCGTTCCAGAACTCGCGGTTCGTCCTGGCCGAGCTCGCCACCGAGATCGATATCGCCGAGCACTACGTGGATGACTGCGTGCGCGCCCTGAACGCGGGCGAGCTCACTGCCGTCGACGCGTCCAAGGCGAAGTGGTGGTGTACCGAGCTGCAGGGCCGCGCTGTCGACCGGTGCCTGCAGTTGCACGGCGGATACGGCTACATGAACGAGTACCCGATCGCGCGCGCCTATGCCGACGCGCGGATCACCCGCATCTACGGCGGCACGACGGAGATCATGAAGGAGGTCATCGGTCGTTCGCTCGGCCTGTGACCGCGACGCTCAGGACTTGCGCTCCGCCTTCTCCTGCGCGTGCTTCTCCGTCCACGCGGCCAGTGCGTCGGCCTGCTTCGTGTTGAGCTCCTCCCAGCGGGCCTGCGCTGCGCGCTCGGCACCCAGGAGCCGGTCGGCGGAGCCCTGGAACCGGGGCATGACGTGCTGGGCGAACAACTCGTAGTGCCGGTTGATCGCCTCCGGCCGAGCCCACTCGTGGGCCATCATCAGGTAGCAGCCGAACCCGCCGTTGGACTGCTTGTACAGCTCATTGATCTTTGCTATGGCGTCGTCGGGGTGCCGATCACCCCGACCCCGCTCTCGTTCACCCAGGTCACGCGTTCCTCGAGGGTGTCGCCCAGCGGGTGGAACTGGGGCGCCGCCGCAGTGTGCTGCAGGTAGTCGAACCAGGCGGGCGTAGCGGATCGCGGTGGTCTGGCTGCCGGCGTCGCTGTGGTGCACGACCCCGGCGGTGTCGTGTCCGGCCTGGTTGCGGGTCCACAACGCCATCTCCAGTGCATCGAGCGGTAATTCGGTGGGCATGGTCGCGGTGGTGCGCCAGCCCACGATCCGCCGGGAGTACACATCGGAGACGAACGCGGTGAACACCGTGCCCGACCAGGTCGGCACGTAGGTGTAGGGGTCGGACCGCGGCGCCCTACCGGCCTTTCGGCCGGTGGGTTTCCGCGGCCCGCCCTCCGAGTGAACGTGCGGCTTCCACCGCATCCGGCTCTCCACGTGCTCATGCCACTGGAACAGGAACCCTGATCGGTGCGCTCGCCCATAATGTGGGAATGCGAGCGCCCCGGTAGCGATAGCGGACCACCGCCATGGTCGCCGGCCGGAACAGCTCGATCTTCCCGGTGCGGACCTGCCAACCGGGCAGGAACCGCCGGACCAGGGTGTGCATGTTCAGCCCGGCGTGTCGTTTGCGGAGCCAGCCGACGACCCGCCAGAGGGCGAAGTGGTCGACATAGTTGAAGGTCCGCGAGGACACGCCGTGGCGGAAGTAGGTGCACCAGCCCCGCAGCACCGGGTTCAACCGGCGCAGCAGGTCTGCGAGTGTTCGATGCTTCGCGCGGCGGGTCAGCGCCCGCACCTTGTCCACGATCGAGGCGAGCGCCTTCTTCGAGGGGTAGGTGTAGACCGCCCGCTTCCCGGTTCGGCTCCGCCAGGCCCGGCGCTGGATGTGCCAGCCCAGGAAGTCGAACCCCTCGTCGATGTGGCAGACCCTGGTCTTCTCCCTCGACAGGCGCAGGCCCATCGGCGCGAGCACCGCGCCGACTTCATCCCAGAGCGCTTCGGCGTCGGCGCGTTGCCCGGCGAGCAGGACCACGAAGTCATCCGCATAGCGGACAAGTTTCATGACCGCGCCGCCGGCGCGTCGGTGCTTGGCGCGCGTCCATGACGGTCCGAGCGCTTCCCACTTGTCGGCGAAGTGCTCGTCCAGCACGGACAGGGCGATGTTGGCCAGCAGCGGTGACAGGATCCCGCCCTGCGGGGTGCCGGTGATCGTCTCGCGGTTCAGGCCGTCCTCGGAAAGGATCCCGGCCCGCAGGAACGCCGTCACCCAGCCCAGCACGCGTTTGTCCCCGACCCGACGTCGCACCCGCCCCATCAAGGTGGTGTGGTCGATCTCGTCGAAGCACGCCGCGATATCGGCCTCGAACACCCACTCGTAGTTCCGACTGGGCGAGGCGAGGAAGTGAATCTCGGCGATCGCGTCCTGGGCCCGGCGCCTCGGACGGAAGCCATACGAGCATGGCTTGAAATCCGCCTCGAAGATCGGCTCGAGCACCAGCTTCAACACGGCCTGCACGACCCGATCTCGGTCGTCGGGATCCCCAGGCGCCGGACCTTTCCCGACGCCTTCGGGATCGTCTTCTCCCGCACCCGCTGCGGAACGAACGTCCCGGCCTTGAGATCTGCTCGCAGCCGGGACAGCAAGTCCGCAGCGCCGAAGCCGACCGATCGCGGAGCGATCCCGTCAACCCCGGCGGTGCGTGCACCCTTGTTGCCCGCACCCCACGGTCGTTTCAAGATCGTCATGTGAGTTTGAGGATCTTGAAGGGGCGGGTCATGTTCCGGGCGGCTTCTCGGGTTGTCTCGGTGATGTCGCGTCGACCGGTGAGCCGGATGGCTCCGACTGCGA
>NZ_JAHKRK010000139.1 GCF_019396355.1 Pseudonocardia nigra | reverse complement strand
CAGATGGTCCCTGGCTGCGTTGTCGGCAGGCCCGGGTACGTCAAGTACGACGGCGCCTACCTCCGCCTTGCCAGGAACCATCTGGATCACGAAGCCCATCGCCCCTGATCCACGGGACACGGCCTAGGCCGTGTTGAGGAAGTCCGGATCGATGGGCTTCGTGATCCAGGCGGCCGCTGGCAAGGCGGAGGCGCGAGCCGTCGTATCCGGCATACCCGGTCGTGCCGACAACGCAGCCAGCGGTCGCCTGGGCGCGAAGACCGCGATCTGGGGCTTTCTCAACGCGGCCTAGATCAGGCGGCGTGGGTGCAGGTGGCGCAGGTGCAGTCGGTGCACACGCAGTTGTTGCAGGAGTCGCTGCAGTGCTCGCAGGAGCACCGGGCGTGGTTGCAGGTCGGGCAGTCACAGTCGGCGCAGTCGCACACCGCGCACGAGTCCGTGCAGTTGGCGCAGCGGCAGTTGGTGCACTCGTCGTAGTGCACGCCATCGCCGGTCGAGTGCTCGCGGTGGACGTGGCCGTCGTGCAGGTAGTCGACGTGGTTGCCGTGCACCACGGCCTCGTGCCCGCACCCGGGCCCGTGCGTGTGGGCGTGCTGCTCGGCGGGGCTGTGCTCGGTGGTCGTCATCGTCACTCCTCTCAGGCCGTGCGAGACATCGTCATATTCGCATTCACGAATGTCAAGGCGGCTGGAGGGACCTGGTCCGGGTGCACGGACACGATCGCTGTGAGATGACCGTTCGTGCAGCTGCGACCGCGCTGAGGGCGATCTCGCGGGGATCACGGTGTGGGTGATCGCCGCGAGGTGGCGGTCACTGCGGTCGGAAGTGCAGGGACCGCGCGCTCGCGGCGATCATGCCGCACCCGACGGCGTCAGAACCGCACGTAGTCGTACTCGACCGGCAGGTCGTTGATCCCGAACGGCGGCGGGGAGATCCAGCCGGCGAAGTCGCCGGGCTCGTGGTGGGGGACCATCAGCTCGGCGACCTGGGCGCGGTCGTCGGCGGTGGGCAGGTACTCGCCCACCCGGCCGGTCCAGGTGGCCTCGTCGACGATGTCGCCCTGGGGTGTGACGTGGTGGCCGGCGAACGCGCCGACCTTACGGTTGAACCCCTGGTGCGGCAGGTACAGCCGGGCGTCGACGCCGGCCTTCTCCAGCTCCTGGTTCCAGCGCTTGATGCCGCTCTGGCAGTCGGCGGCGTACTCGTCGCGGAGATCGAGGTTGAGCGCGGTGAGCATCGGGACCGTCCGGGTGCTCATCCGCCCGTCCTCGATCACCGGGACGTCCATCGTGAGGTCGTGGAGCTGGTGGTCGTCCTTGCGGCGGGTCTCCATCCAGCGTCCCTTGAGGCCCGCGGTGTAGTAGCCGGCGGCGTTGGAGGAGGTCTCGGCGCCGAAGAGGTCCAGCGACACCGAGTACTGGAAGTTCAGGTACTTCTGGATCACCGGCAGCGGGATGCCGCCGTGGCGCCAGATGTCGTCGGTGCCGTGCTCGCGCATGAGCCCGGCGGTGCGCTGCACGGTGCGCTGCACGCCGGTGGTCCCGACGAACATGTGGTGCGCCTCTTCCTTGAGCATGAACTGGCAGGTGCGCGCCAGCGGGTCGAAGCCGCTCTCCTTCAGCGTGCCGAGCTGGTACTTGCCGTCCCGGTCGGTGAAGTAGGTGAACATGAAGAACGACAGCCAGTCGGTGGTCTCCTCGTTGAACGCGCCGAGGATGCGCGGGCTGTCGAAGTCACCGGAGTTGCGCTTGAGCAGCTCCTCGGCCTCCTCGCGGCCGTCGCGCCCGAAGTAGGCGTGCAGGAGGTAGACCATCGCCCACAGGTGGCGGCCCTCCTCGACGTTGACCTGGAACAGGTTGCGCATGTCGTACAGCGACGGGGCGGTCATCCCGAGGTGGCGCTGCTGCTCCACCGACGCCGGTTCGGTGTCGCCCTGGATGACGATGAGGCGGCGCAGGTCGGAGCGGTACTCGCCGGGCACCTCCTGCCAGGCGGGTTCGCCCTTGTGCTGCCCGAAGTTGACGGTGCGGTCGGGGTCGCGCTCGGCGAGGAAGATGCCCCACCGGTACTGCTCCATCGGCACCCGGTCGAAGTGCGCCCAGCCGTCGCGGCCGACGGCGATGGCCGTGCGCAGGTAGACGTCGTGGGTGGGGATCGACGGGCCGAGGGTCTGCCACCAGTCGAGGAACTTCGGCTGCCAGCCCTCCAGGGCCCGCTGCAGCTTGCGATCCCCGGCCAGGTTGACGTTGTTGGGGATCCGCTCGCTGTAGTCGATCTTCGACAGCGGCCCGCTCGGGGTGGGGGCGTCGCCGGTGACGGTGCCGGTCTGCGGGGTGCTCTCTGCGGCGGTCATGGTCAGACCCGCTTCCTGTCGTAGTCGGCGCGTTGCCCCGTGCCGTAGCGGCGCAGGGCTCCTTCGGGGCCGGCGGCGTTGGGCCGCTGGAAGATCCAGTTCTGCCACGCGGTGAGCCGCCCGAACACCTTGGTCTCGGGGGTCTCGCCGCCGGCGAAGCGGAGGTTGGCCTCCATGCCGGTCAGCGCGTCGGGGGAGAAGCTGCGGCGCTCCTCGACCATCAGCCGGATCTCGTCGTCCCAGTCGATGTCGTCGGGGGTGCTGGTCACGAGGCCGAGCGCGAGTGCGTCGGCGGCGACCAGGTTCCGGCCGGTGGCGGCCTCCGCCGCGGCGAGGTCGGCGGCGCTGCCGACGAAGCGGGTCTGCAGCCGCGACAGGTCGTTGCCCATCGGCAGCAGCCCGGTGTTGAACGCGTCCAGCCGCAGCACCGCGGGCGGCGCCGGCTCGTCGTCGTCCTCGAAGACGCCCTCCAGCATGAGCTGCCGGTCGGCGGCGAACGCGATCTCGGCCAGCGCCCCGACGAAGCAGCTGCCCGGTTGGATCAGCGCGAACAGGCTGCGGGAGGTGGTGTCGAGCCGCTTGAGGGTGCGCCGGTAGAACCCGATCGTCTCGTTGACCAGCCAGTCGTCGCGGTGGGCCAGCAGGAACTCGTCCATCGCGGCGGCCGTTGCGGGGTCGCCCTCGGTGCGCAGCAGCCAGGTGCCGATGGCCGGCTCGTTGGTGCGCAGCCGCAGGATCGCGTCGTCCAGCTCGCGGGTGGTGGCCAGCAGCGACGCCGCGGCACCGTCTGCGTGCAGTTCCTCGACCGACCCGGGCACGGCGGCGGGGCCGAGCACGGTGACCGCGGCGGTGCCGGCGCCCCGGTCCAGCACGACGCGGACGTGGTCGTAGCGCGTCGTGTCGCCGTCGACCTCGCGGCGCAGGGGTGTGAGCGCCACCCCCGTCGCCCCGGTACCCGGCCGGGACGAGCCCGCGGCGAGCTCCGCGGCCCGGCGGACGATCTCGGCGTCGAAGTCGCGGGCCTTCACCGTGGCGTCGACCAGCCGCCACGCCACGGCCCGTTCGCCGCGCACGCCCTCGGCGGTGGTGGCGAAGACGTCGGCCAGGTCGCGGCGCACCCCGCGCTTGTCGACGACCCGGGTGAGCCCACCCGTGCCCGGCAGCACGCCCAGCAGCGGCACCTCGGGCAGCGACACCGCCGAGGAGTTGTCGTCCACCAGCACGATCTGGTCGCACGCGAGCGCCAGCTCGTAGCCACCGCCCGCCGCCGTGCCGTTCACCGCGGCGAGGAACGGCAGCCCGGAGTGCGCCGAGGCGTCCTCGATCCCGTTGCGGGTCTCGTTGGTGAACTTGCAGAAGTTGACCTTCCAGCCGTGCGACGACCCGGCCAGCATCTTGATGTTCGCGCCCGCGCAGAACATCCGCTCCTTCGCGCTGGCGACGACGACGGCCTTCACCTCGGGGTGCTCGAACCGGATGCGCTGCACCGCGTCGTGCAGCTCGATGTCCACGCCGAGGTCGTAGCTGTTCATCTTCAGCTCGTAGCCCGCCACGATGCCGCCGTCCTCGGCCACGTCGAGCGTGAGCGTGGCGATCTCACCGTCGACCGACAGCGTCCAGTGGCGGTAGGAGTCCGGCGACGTGTCGAACGAGACCTCGGTGTCGACCGGCTCCCCGGCGGGGCGGTCCTCGAGGGTGGTCACGCTGCCTCCCGGGATCGAGCAGGCGCGGTGATGCCGCGCACGTCCAGGACCCCATCGTGACGTTCTACAACTTCATATGCAAGTCGCCAAAGAAGTGTAGATCGCGTCCGGGTGGTCAGGTGACACCGAGCAGCGCGTGCGCCACCGTGCTGTCGCTGCGGAACTCCCGGGTGGGGCTGCGGTGCACGATCCGGCCCTTGTCCATCACGGCGATCTCGTCGGCCACGGCGAAGGCCAGGTGCAGGTCCTGCTCCACGACGACGAGCGTGACGCCTTCGGCCCGCATCCCGCCGATCACCTCGGCGACCGTGTCGACGAGCGCGGGGGCCAGCCCGTCCGACGGCTCGTCCATGAGCACCAGCCGGGGGTTGGTCAGCAGCGCCCGGGCGACGGCGAGCATCTGTTGCTCCCCGCCGGACAGCCGCCCCGCGAGGTGCCTGCGGCGCTCGGCGAGGCGGGGGAGCAGCTCCAGCACCCGCTCGACCGTCCACGGACCCCGGCCGCGCCCGCGCCGGGTGGCCAGGTCGAGGTGCTCGGTGACGGTCAGCGGCGCCCACACCCGCCGTCCCTGGGGGACGAGCGCCACCCCGGCCCGCGCGATCACGTCCGGGCGCCTGCCGGTGAGGACGCGTCCGGCGACCGACACCGTGCCCGCCGCCGGGGGCACCAACCCCATCAGCGTGTTCATCAGCGTCGTCTTGCCGACGCCGTTGCGGCCCAGCAGGCCCAGCACCTCGCCGTCGGCGAGGTCCAGGTCGACCCCCTGCAGCACGCTGCTGCCCCCGTACCCGGACCGCAGCCCCCGCACCTGGAGCACTCAGCCCACCTCCGTCCGCGCGTCGGTGTCGAGGAACAGCGCCTCGCGGCCGGTGCCGAGGTAGGCCCCCTGCACGGCGTCGCTGGCGCGCACCTCGTCGGGCGAGCCGGTGAGCAGCACGCGTCCGAGGTGCAGGACGGTGACCGCGTCGGCGAGCGCGAAGACGACGTCGAGGTCGTGCTCGACGATCACCAGGGTCACGTCGGCGGGCAGGGCCTGCAGGAGCGCCACGAGCCGGGCGCTCTCGGCCGGGGACATGCCGGCGGCCGGTTCGTCGAGCAGCAGCAGCCGCGGTTCGCAGGCCAGCGCGACCGCCACCTCGAGCTGGCGCTGCTCGCCGTGGGACAGCGCCGCGGCGGGCGTGTCGAGCCGCGCCTCCAGTCCGACGTCGGCGACGAGCTCGCGGACGCGGTCGCGGGCCGCGCGCTGGCGCCGGGGCAGCAGCGAGCGCGGCGAGCCGTGCCGGCGCTGGGCGGCGAGCAGGACGTTCTGCTCCACGGTGCGGGTGGGGAAGAGACTGGAGTGCTGGCGGGTCTGGCTGATGCCCATCCGGGCCCGCTGCGGCTCCGAGCGCCGGGTGACGTCGCGCCCGTCGAGCGCCACGGTGCCCGCCGAGACGCGCTCGGCGCCGGTGACCAGCCGGAACAGCGTGCTCTTGCCCGCGCCGTTGGGGCCGATGAGGGCGTGCCGTGCGCCCGCCGGGATGTCGAGCGAGACGTCGTCGACCGCGGCGAGGGCACCGAAGTGCCTGCTCACCCCGGACAGCGACAGCAGCGGGACGGTCACGGCGCCCCCTCCCGGGCCCGGCGCCGCCCGCGGCCGAGCCCGGCGAGGCCGGCGAAGCCGCGGGGCAGCAGGTACACGGCGAGGACGAACACGATGCCCAGGACCAGTGGCCCGTGGCCGTCGAGGGTGGGCCCGAGCGCGTCGCGGACGAGCACGACGACGGCGGCGCCGAGCACCGGGCCCCACAGTGACCCGGCCCCGCCGAGGACGACCGCCAGCAGGGCGAGCGCGCCCGTGGTGAAGCCCGCCTCGCTCGGGGTGACAAGCCGCACCTGCGCGGCGAACAGCCCGCCGGCGAGCCCCGCGAACGCGCCCGCGAGGACGAAGGCGGCGTAGGTGTAGCGGAACGGCGAGTACCCGAGCGAGCGCATCCGCGGTTCGTTGTCCCGGATCCCGCGCAGCACTCCGCCGAACGGGGACGCCGCCACCAGCCACAGCGCGGCGAAGCCGAGCACCGCGACGGCGAGCACGAACCAGTAGACGTGACCGGCGAGCGTCAGCGGCGTGCCGGCGACCTGCACGGCGGGAATCCCGAACAGCCCGTTGGAGCCGCCGGTGACGGAGTCCAGCGTGGTCGCGAGCTGGTACACGAGCTCGCCGACCGCGAGGGTGAGCATGAGGAAGAAGACGCCGCTGCTGCGCACGGCGAGCCACCCGGTGGCCGCCGCCGCGACGGCGCCCGCCCCGGCGGCGAGCAGCACCGGCACCACGCCCTCGCTGGTCACGTGCAGCGCCGTGAGCCCGGCCGCGTAGGCACCGACGCCGAAGTAGGCGGCGTGGCCCAGCGACGGCAGGCCGGTGATGCCGACCAGCAGGTCCAGGCTGACCGCGAACAGCGCGAAGACGAGGATCCGGCCCAGCACCGTTGTGCCGAACGGGTTGACGACGAACGGGACGGCGGCGAGCGCGAGCAGCACCAGCGCGGCCGCCACCGGTCCCGGCCGGATCCTGCTGAACCAGCCCGGTGCGGGCGGGGTGGCGGCGGCGTGCCGCTCCGCGGGCGGAGCGCTCATGTCACCTCCTCGGTGACGCTCGTCGGCCGCATTCGCGGCGCTGTGTTGAACGGTGAGCTCGCAAGCTCGCTCACGCGGCCGCCACCGTCCGGGTGCCGAACAGCCCGCGTGGCCGCACGACCAGCACCACCGCGAGCGTGCCGAACAGGACGAACGATGCCACGTCCGGCAGCAGCGCCCGGCCCAGCGACTCGACCTGACCGATGATCATCGCGCCGACCAGCGCCCCCTTCACCGAGCCCAGGCCGCCGATGACGATCACGACCAGCGCCAGGATCAGGATCGTGTCGTCCAGGCCGGGGCGGGCACCGTACACCGGCGCGCCCAGCACGCCGGCCACGGTCGCGAGCATCGACCCGACGCCCAGGACGGCGAACTTGACCTTGCGGTTGTCGATGCCCATGGCCGAGACCATCTCCCGGTCGGCCACGCTCGCGCGGATCAGCGCCCCGACCGGGGTGCGCTCGACGACCAGGTGCACCGCGAGCGCCAGCGCCAGGCCGATGCCGATGAGCACCAGCCGGTAGGTCGGGTAGACGTTGCCCGCCACCGACACGCTGCCGTCGAGTCCCGGTGGCGCGGCGACGGCGAGCACGTCGTTGCCGTAGACGATCGAGAGGACCTCCGCGACCACCAGCGACACGCCCAGGGTCAGCAGCGCCTGGTCGAGGATCGGCCGCCGGGCCAGCGGCTCGGTCATGCCCGACAGCACCCCGCCGGCGAGCAGGCCGACGAGGGCGGCCACCCCGAGCGCCGTCAGGAACCCGCCCCAGGACGGTGTGCCCGCCGCGAACGTGACCGCGAGGTAGGAGCCCGCCAGGTAGAAGGCGCCGTGCGCGAGGTTGAGCACGTCCATCATCCCGAAGACGATCGACAGCCCGACGGCGAGGATGAACAACAGCGCGCCGATGGCGAAGCCGTTGAGGATGCTGACCAGGTTCGCGTCGAACCAGGCGGCCATCCGGCACTCCTTCCTACGGCTGGGGGATGACGCCGAGGTCGGTGACGACGGAGTTGATCAGTGTGCCGCCCTCGTCCACCACCTCGCGCAGGTAGACGCTCTGCTCCGGGCTCTGGCCGGTGAACCGCCACGACCCGCGCGGGCTGTCGTCGATCGCGCCGAGCCCGCCCAGCGCCGCGGAGACGGCGTCACCGGACAGGTCGGCGGCGCCCTCCAGCGCCTTCGCGAGCACGTTCGCCGCGTCGAAGGTCTGCATCGCGAACACGGTGGGCAGGACGCCGTGGGCCTCCTGGTAGGCCTGCACGAACTGCTGGTTGGCCGGGTTGTCCAGCTCCGTGGAGTAGTGCAGCGTGGTGCGGACGCCGACCGCCGATGGCCCCTGCGCGTCGAGCACGCTGCCCTCGGTGAGGAAGCCCGACCCGTACAGCGGGATCGCCTCCTTGAGGCCGAACGCGTCGTACTGCTGCACGAAGCTCACCGCCTCGCCGCCGGAGTAGAAGACGAAGGTGGCCGCGGCCCCGGAGCCCTGGATCCCGGACAGGAACGGCTGGTAGTCCTGGGTGGTGCCGAACGGGGTGAGCGCCTGGCCCGCGACGGTGCCGCCCTCCTGGAAGGCCTGCGTGAAGGCCGCCACCACCTCCTGGCCGGCCGCGTAGTCGGGCGCCATCACGTAGACCGGTCCCACGCCCTCGGCCGCGAGGTGGCGGCCCATGGGCGCGGCGATCTGCGCGTTGGTGAACGAGACGCGCCAGACGTACGGGCTCGCCGCCTCGCCGGTGATCGCCCCGGCCCCGGCGTTGGCGACGATCAGCACCTTCCGGGCCTCGGCGAACCGGTCGGCGGCCCCGAGCGCGGTGGCCGAGTTGACGATGCCGACGACGACGTCGACCTGCTCCTGCTGCAGCAGCCGCTGGACCGCCGGGACCCCGGTGTCGGGCCCCTCGCCCTCGTCGGCGGCCACGGTCTCCACCGTGTAGCCGCCCATCGTGGCGCCGTTCTGGTCCAGCCACAGCTGCCAGCCGTTCTGCATGTCGACCCCGAGCGGCGTGTAGACGCCCGCCTGCGGCACGACCAGCCCGACGCGGACGGTGCCGCCACCGCCACCGCCACCGCCACCACCCCCGCCACCCGTGCCGCCCCCGCCGCCGAGGCTCCCGCCCCCGCAGGCGGACAGCGCCGCGCCGCCGACCCCGAGACCGACGATGCCGAGCAGCTGGCGACGGGACAGATCGGGCAGCGCCATGGCATTCTCCGCGGTTTCGCACGTGCTACAGCCGCACGTTGGTGGACGGGGAGCCTGTAGTACGCCTGGAAGGTGTGTCAAGCGTCACGACGGTCGTTGCACAGGCGTGACCTGGGGATCCGCGGCGCCGGCACCTCGGCGCGACCGCATGATCGCGCAGCGCGACGCCCTCGGCCGGTTCCAGGGATTAATCCCGCGAGTTCTGTCGGTCCTACCTCCTAGGTTCGCGTGTGGACCACCGGCCCGACCGGCCGCACCGTCCGCCGCCCGCAACGCAGAGGAAGACCGTGAACAACTCGTCCGACGTCCTCGATCCGGCGCCCCGGCCGGGCCAACCCGCGCAGATGTCGCGGCGCGACCGCACCGTGATCGCGGTGCTGCTCGTCTCCACGTTCGTCGTCATCCTCAACGAGACGATCATGAGCGTGGCCCTGCCGGTCCTGCTGGTCGACCTGCAGGTGGAGGCGAGCGTGGGCCAGTGGCTCACCGCGGGCTTCCTGCTCACGATGTCCGTGGTCATCCCGATCACCGGCTTCCTCATCCGCCGGGTGCCCACGCGGAAGCTGTACGGGATCGCCATGACGCTGTTCAGCGCCGGCACGCTCATCGCCGCGCTGTCCCCGGGCTTCTCGATCCTGCTCGCGGCGCGCGTGGTCCAGGCGGGCGGCACCGCGATCATGATGCCGCTGCTGATGACCACGGTCATGACGCTCGTGCCGCCGACGCGCCGCGGCGCGGTGATGGGCAACATCTCGATCGTCATCGCGGTCGCGCCCGCCATCGGTCCCACCGTGTCGGGCGTGGTGCTGAGCCTGCTCGGCTGGCGCTTCATGTTCTGGCTGGTGCTGCCGATCGCGCTCGCCGCGCTGGTGCTCGGCCTGCGCCGGAT
Source organism: Pseudonocardia nigra (assembly GCF_019396355.1). GTDB lineage: Bacteria > Actinomycetota > Actinomycetes > Mycobacteriales > Pseudonocardiaceae > Pseudonocardia > Pseudonocardia nigra. Next base: position 10,857 of record NZ_JAHKRK010000139.1, on the reverse strand, counting down.
GGTCGACATCGGCGAGTCCACCGACGCCCCGATCGACGTGCCGTCGGTGCTGCTGTCCGCGCTCGGCTTCGGCGGGCTCGTCTACGGGCTGAGCACGATCGGCCACGCGTCCGAGTCCGGTCCGTCGGTCGCGGTGTGGGTGTCCTTCGCCGTCGGGGTCGTCGGGCTCGTGGCCTTCGTCACGCGGCAGCTCGCGCTCCAGCGCACCGACCGCGCGCTGCTCGACCTGCGCACGTTCCGGGCCGGCACGTTCACCGTCGCCAGCGTGATCATGATGCTGATGATGGCCACGCTGCTCGGCACGATCGTGGTCCTGCCGATCTACATGCAGAGCGTCCTGATGCTCACGCCGCTGACCACCGGACTGCTGCTGCTCCCGGGCGGGCTGGTGATGGGCCTGCTCGGGCCGGTCGTCGGGCGGCTCTACGACCGCTTCGGCCCGCGGGCGCTCCTCGTGCCCGGCACGCTCGCCACGAGCTCCGCGCTCTGGTCCACCACGCTGTTCGGCACCGACAGCCCGATCGCGCTGGTGCTGGGCTTCCACCTGCTGCTCAGCGTCGGGTTGGCGTCCGTGTTCACCCCGCTGTTCACGGCCGGTCTGGGTGCCGTTCCGCCGCACCTGTACTCCTACGGCAGCGCGATCTTCGGCACCACCCAGCAGCTCGCCGGCGCGGCCGGGGTGGCCCTGCTGGTCAGCGTGCTCAGCGTGCGCTCGGCCGAACTCGCCGCCGAGGGCGCCCCGCTCGTCGAGCAGACGGCGGGGGGCGTGCACGCCGCGTTCGTGGTGGCGGCCGTGCTGTCGCTGGTCGCGGTCGTGGGTGCGTGCTTCATGCGCGCCCCCGACGGGGAGCAGGCGGCGAAGCCGACGGTGCACGCCTGACGGTGCAGACCGGTGGGCGACCGTGCACAGGTCCGGGCCTGTGCACGGTGCCGCCCCGGTATGCACGGTCGAGCTAGAGGCGCGACCACGCCTCCGTGAGGACGCCGCGGAGGATCTGCTCCATCTCGTCGAACTGGGCCGGGCCGGCCACCAGCGGCGGCGCGAGCTGGACGACGGGGTCGCCGCGGTCGTCGGCCCGGCAGTACAGCCCGGCGTCGAACAGCGCCTTGGACAGGAACCCGCGCAGCAGCCGCTCGCTCTCGGCGTCGTCGAACGTCTCCTTGGTGGCCTTGTCCTTCACCAGCTCGATCCCGAAGAAGAAGCCCTCGCCGCGGACGTCGCCGACGATCGGCAGGTCGAGCAGCTTCTCCAGGGTCGCGCGGAACACCGGGCTCTGGCGGCGGACGTGGTCGTTCAGGCCCTCACGCTCGAAGATGTCGAGGTTCGCCATCGCCACCGCGGCCGAGACCGGGTGCCCGCCGAAGGTGTACCCGTGCAGGAACGAGTTGGTGCCGGAGCGGAACGGCTCGAACAGCCGATCGCTGGCGATCATCGCGCCGATCGGGGAGTAGCCCGACGTCATGCCCTTGGCGCAGGTGATGATGTCGGGCACGTAGCCGAAGTCCTCGCAGGCGAACATCGAGCCGATCCGGCCGAACGCGCAGATCACCTCGTCGGAGACCAGCAGCACGTCGTGGGCGTCGCAGATCTCGCGCAGCCGCTCGAAGTAGCCGGGCGGCGGCGGGAAGCAGCCGCCGGAGTTCTGCACCGGTTCCACGAACACGGCCGCGACGGTGTCGGGGCCCTCGGCGAGGATCGCCTCCTCCACCCGGTCGGCGGCCCAGCGGCCGAACGCCTTGAGGTCGCCGCCGACGTGGTCCGGCGCGCGGTAGGCGTTGGTGTTCGGCACCTTGAACGCGCCGGGCACGAGCGGCTCGTACGGGACGCGCAGGTCCGGCACGCCGGTGATCGCGAGCGCGCCCTGCGGCGTGCCGTGATAGGCGACGGAGCGGCTGATCACCTTGTGCTTGGTGGGCTTGCCGACCAGCTTGAAGTACTGCTTGGCGAGCTTCCACGCGCTCTCGACGGCCTCGCCACCACCGGTGGTGAAGAAGACCCGGTTGAGGTCGCCGGGGGCGTGGGCGGCGAGCCGCTCGGCCAGGTCGATCGCGGCGGGGTGGGCGTAGGACCAGATCGGGAAGAAGGCCAGGTCGGCGGCCTGGCGGGCCGCGGCCTCGGCGAGCTCGCGCCGCCCGTGCCCGGCCTGCACCACGAACAGCCCGGCGAGCCCGTCGAGGTACTCGCGGCCTGCGGCGTCCCACACGCGGCAGCCCTCGCCGCGCACCATGATCGGCACCTGGCCGCCGTCCTCGTAGGTGGAGTGGCGGGTGAAGTGCATCCAGAGGTGGTCGCGGGCGGCCTCGGCGCGGTCGGTGCCCCGTGGTGTGCGGCCGGGTTCGGTCTGCGTGACGGTTTCGGGCGTGGTGGTCATCGGGTTCCCCAGTTGTAGTGCTGCTTACGGAGCTTCATGTAGACGAACGTCTCGGTGCTGCGGACGCCCGGCAGGGTTCGGATCCGCTGCCCGACGAGCTCCAGCAGGTGCTCGTCGTCCTCGCAGACGGCCTCGGCCAGCACGTCGAAGCTGCCGGCCGTGATCACGACGTAGTCGACCTCGGGCATCGCGGCCAGCGCGTCGGCCAGCTCGACGACGTCGCCCTCGCCCTGGATGCCGATCATGGCCTGGCGGCGGAAGCCCAGCTGGAGCGGATCGGTGACGGCCACGATCTGCATGACCCCGGCCTCCTGCAGCCGGGCCACCCGCTGACGCACGGCGGCCTCGGACAGGCCGACGGCCTTCGCGATCGTGGCGTACGGGCGCCTGCCGTCCTCCTGGAGCTGCTCGACGATCGCCTTGCCGACGTCGTCGAGCAGCGCGTGGTGCTCTGCCGGAGCGGCGCGGACTGGCCATGGCGGCCACGGTAGGTCACACGACCGCCGCTCGCAACGAAATCAGTTGCAAGTAGTCGCATGCAGCACTCATTCAGTTGTGTTACACGATTGGAGCAGTGCTTTTCGTCGTGACCGCACTACAGTCCCTCGGAACGCCGGCGCTACTGCCGCGCCCGGCACGACCCCGCCCGATCCCGGGCGCGACCGAACGGAAGGGACCGCGTGACGACGAAGCCACAGGACCCGAGCACGGACCTGCAGGACAAGGGACTGTCGCGGGGGGCGGTCGGGCTGCTCGCGAGCATCGTGCTGAGCGTCTCGAGCGTGGCGCCGGTGTACGCATTGACGGCCACGCTCGGTCCGACCGTCGGCGAGGTCGGCCTGCAGATGCCCGCGGTGTTCCTCGCGGGGTTCCTGCCGATGCTGCTCGTCGCCTACGCCTACCGCGAGCTCAACCGGGTGGCGCCGGACTGCGGCACGTCGTTCACCTGGACGGTGAAGGCGTTCAACCCCTACATCGGCTGGATGTGTGGCTGGGGCGCGGTGCTCGCCACGATCATCGTGCTGTCCAACCTCGCGGGCGTCGCCGTCTCGTTCTTCTACCTGCTCCTCGGGCAGGTCACCGGGTCGGCCGACGTCGCAGCGTTCGGCGACAACGTCGTGGTCCACGTGCTGACCTGCCTCGCGTTCATCGTCGTGGCCACGGCGATCAGCTACCGGGGCGTGACGACGACCACGCGCGTGCAGTTCGTCCTCGTCGGCTTCCAGATGCTCGTGCTGGCGCTGTTCTCCGCGCTGGCGATCGGCAAGGCCGTCTCCGGCGGGGCGCCGGAGACCAGCCTGGCCTTCGACCCGGCGTGGCTGGACATCACCGCGGTCCCGTCGCTCAGCGCGTTCACCGCCGGCCTGTCGCTGTCGATCTTCATCTACTGGGGCTGGGACACCAGCCTCACGGTGAACGAGGAGACGGCCGGCAGCGCCCGGACGCCCGGCCGGGCCGCGCTGCTCACCATGATCATCATCGTCGCAACCTACTTGATCGTCGCGATCGCCGCGCAGATGTACGCCGGGATCGGCACCGAGGGCATCGGGCTGGGCAACCCCGAGACCGGCGACAACGTCTTCGCGGCGCTCGCCGGGCCGGTGCTGGGGGAGGGGCTGGCGTTCCTGCTGTTCCTCGCTGTGCTCGCGAGCTCGGCGTCCTCGCTGCAGACCACGTTCCTCCCGCCGGCCCGCACCCTGCTGGCGATGGCCACCTACCGGGCGCTGCCGGCGCGCTTCGCCGGCGTGCACCCGCGGTTCCGGACGCCGTCCTACGCCACCCTCGCGGCGGGCATCGCCACCGGCGTCTTCTACACCGCGATGGTGTTCATCAGCGAGAACGTGCTGATCGACACGATCTACGCACTCGGCCTGATGATCTGCTTCTACTACGGGCTCACGGCGTACGCCTGCGTGTGGTACTTCCGCCGGGACCTGCGGCGCAGCGTTTACCCACCCTGCCGGCTCCGCAAGCTCCGCCGGCTTGCCATCCCCCATGTCCGCGACCTGGTGTTCAAGGGTGTGCTGCCGCTGACCGGCGCCATCATGCTCACGCTGGTGTTCGTGCAGACCGCCGTCGACACGATGGACCCGGCCTACGGCAGCGGCTCGTCGGTGTTCGGGGTCGGGAGCGTGTTCGTGATCGGCGTCGGCCTGCTCGCGTTCGGGCTGGTTCTCATGCTGGTGTGGCGCGTCCGGAACCCGGAGTTCTTCCGGGGCGAGACGCTGCACCGGCACACCCCCTCGCTCGTGATCGACGACTGAGCGGGAGCTCGCGGAGCGAACATCCATACCGAAAGACCGACCGGAGAAAAATTCATGCCGCGCTACGGGCCCATGTTCGGGCCGGACATCACCTACCTCGGCGTCGACCGCTGCACCCTCGACGAGCCGGAGACCTATGCCGGGGCCGACGTCGTCATCCTCGGCGCCCCCTTCGACGGGGGCACCTCGCACCGCCCCGGCACCCGCTTCGGGCCCCAGGCGATCCGGATGACCGACTACCTCCCGCACGACGGCAGCCGGCCCAGCCTGCCGCTGCGCGTCGACGGGCTGCAGGACCTGCGGGTGGTCGACGCCGGCGACGTCGAGATGTACTCCGGCGACATCGAGCGCAGCCTCGGCGCGCTGGAGGAGGCCGTCACCGCCGTGTCGCGCAGCGGCGCGGTGCCGGTGGTGCTGGGTGGGGACCACGCGATCGCGTTCGCCGACGCCAAGGGCGTGGCGAACCACCACGGCCACGGCCGCGTCTCGATGATCCACTTCGACGCCCACGCCGACACCGGCGACATCGAGTTCGGGTCGCTGTGGGGCCACGGGCAGCCGATGCGCCGGCTCATCGAGTCCGGCGCGCTGCGCGGCGACCGCTTCCTGCAGATGGGCCTGCGCGGGTACTGGCCCGGCCCGGAGACGCTGGCCTGGATGGCGGAGCAGCGGATGCGGTCCTACGAGATGACCGAGATCGGCGCCCGTGGCCTCACCGAGTGCCTGGACGAGGCGTTCGGCATCGCCACCGACGAGTGCGACGGGGTGTTCCTGTCGGTCGACATCGACGTCTGCGACCCCGGGCACGCCCCCGGCACCGGCACCCCCGAACCGGGCGGCCTGTCCGCCCGCGCCCTGCTCGACGCCGTCCGGCGGATCTGCATGGAGCTGCCCGTCGTCGGCATCGACGTCGTCGAGGTCTCCCCGCCCTACGACCACGCCGACATCACTGCCGCGCTGGCCAACCGCGTCGTCCTCGAGGCGCTCTCCGGGCTGGCCTGGCAGCGGCAGAGCGGCGCGCGCTGGGACCCGACGCGCCCCCTGCTGGAAGACCGCTGACCCGCACGGCCGACGACCGGCATCGCGAACGACCTGCACCGAAACGACCACGGAGGAGCACGTGACCGCCACCGAGACCCGTACCGACGGCGAGCCCGACCGCACGGCCCTGCGCCGGCTGCGCAACTTCGTCGACGGCGAGTACGTCGAGAGCCGGTCGGGCCGCACCAGCGAGGTCGTGGACCCGTCCACCGGCGCGGCGGTCGCCACCGCGCCGGTCAGCGACGCCGAGGACGTCGACCGCGCCTATGCCGCCGCCGCCCGCGCCTTCGACGAGACCTGGCGCGACACCACGCCCGGCGAGCGGCAGCTCGCGCTGCTGCGGCTGGCCGACGCGATCGAGGCGCGCGCGGACGAGTTCGTGCGGCTGGAGGCGGAGAACACCGGCAAGCCGCACGCGCTCACCGCGAGCGAGGAGATCCCGCCGATGGTGGACCAGCTGCGGTTCTTCGCCGGTGCCGCCCGCGTGCTGGAGGGCCGCGCCGCCGGCGAGTACATGGCGGGGCACACCTCGTTCGTGCGCCGCGAGCCGCTCGGCGTGGTCGGGCAGGTGGCGCCGTGGAACTACCCGATGATGATGGCCGTCTGGAAGATCGGTCCGGCGCTCGCGGCCGGCAACACGGTCGTGCTCAAGCCCAGCGACACCACCCCGGAGACGACGCTGCTGCTCGCCGAGGTGGCCGCGGAGTTCCTGCCGCCCGGCGTGCTCAACGTGGTCACCGGCGACCGCGACACCGGGCGGGCGATCGTCGAGCACCCGACGCCGGCGCTGGTGGCGATCACCGGGTCGGTGCGGGCCGGCATGGAGGTGGCGAGCAGCGCGGCCCGTGACCTGAAGCGCACCCACCTCGAGCTGGGCGGTAAGGCGCCGGTGATCGTGTTCGACGACGCCGACGTCGAGGCCGCGGCCGAGGCGATCGCCGTGGCCGGCTACTTCAACGCCGGCCAGGACTGCACCGCGGCCACCCGGGTGCTCGCCGGCCCCCGGATCCACGACGACTTCGTGGCCGCGCTCGCCGAGCAGGCCCGGAACGCGAAGGTCGGCCTGCCCGACGACACCGACGCGCTGCTCGGCCCGGTCAACAACCCGGCGCAGCTGGACCGGGTCACCGGGTTCCTGGACCGGCTGCCCGACCACGCGCAGGTCCGGGCGGGCGGCTCGCGCCTCGCCGAGCTGGGCGGGGGCTTCTTCCTCGCCCCGACCGTCGTCGACGGTCTGCGCCAGGACGACGAGATCGTCCAGAACGAGGTGTTCGGTCCGGTCATCAGCGTGCAGCGGTTCACCGACGAGGAGCAGGCGCTGCGCTGGGCGAACGACGTCCCCTACGGGCTGGCGTCCAGCTTGTGGACGCGCGACGTCGGCCGCGCCATGCGGATGAGCCGGGCGCTGGACTTCGGCTGCGTCTGGATCAACACCCACATCCCGCTGGTCGCAGAGATGCCGCACGGGGGCTTCAAGCACTCCGGGCACGGCAAGGACCTCTCGGCCTATGCGGTGGAGGAGTACACGCGCGTCAAGCACGTGATGGCCGCCTGGAGCTGAGCCGACCCATTCGCCGACATGATCAGCAAAGGAGCTGCCATGGACGGACCTGAGTTCCGCCGCGAGCTCGAGCGCAGGCTCGCGATCGTCGAGAACCCCGAGTACGAGGATCCCGCCGCGGCCGACCTGCCGGCCCGTGACCTCGTGCTCCTGCTGCTCGGGAGCGCGGTGCTCGTCATCGCGCTGCTCGCGTGGGGCTACCCGTGGTAGCGCCGGCCGACGGTCGGGCGGCCGGGAGGCGGCGGCGAACTCGGCGGCGGGCGAGTTCACCGAGCTGCCGGTGCTGCGCCACGAGCGGATCTGGGGTTTCTGGCAGTTCACCTCGGTCAACGTCGGGCTCGCGATCGCGACCTGGGCCTTCCTGACCGGCGGCACGATCGCACTGTTCGCCGGGGTGAAGACCGCGATCGCCGCCACCCTCATCGGCAACCTCGTGGGAGTCGTGCTGGTCGCGCTCGCCACGTGCGTGCCGTCGGCGAAGTACGGCGTCGAGCAGTACACGGCATTGCGCTCGGTCCTCGGCGTGAACGGGGTGCGGGCGCTGATCGTGGTGATGATGCCGCTGGCAGGGGCGGGCTGGAACGCGGTTCTGGCGATCATGTTCGGCCGTGCGGTCACGAACGTGCTGAACGCCGTGTTCGGCACCGCGTTCGACCCGAACGGGCCGATGGTGGTGGGGGCCTCGCTGCTCGCGCTGGTCCTGGCCTGGGTCACGCTCGTGCGCGGGCCGGTCTCGATCGAGTGGATCAACAAGTTCGTGGCACCCGCGCTCGCCGCGCTGACCGTCGCGATGCTCGTGATCCTGCTCGCCGGCCACTCCTGGGCGGAGCTGGACGCCGCCGCCCCGCTCGCGGCCTTCGACGACGACCGGCTGAACTTCGCGGTCGCCCTCGAGCTGAGCTTCGCCACCGGCTTCTCCTGGTGGACGATCATGGGCAACCTGGCCCGGCTCACCACGACGCAGCGGGTGGCCTTCTGGCCCAACCTGATCGGGCTGTTCCTGGCCTCCGCGGTGGCCGGGATCGTCGGCACGATCGCGGGACTGGTGCTCGGCGACGTCGACCCGACGGTGTGGATGGTGCCGCTGGGCGGGGTCGCCCTCGGCGTGCTGGCGCTGCTGTTCATCGCGCTGGCCAACATCACGAGCATGGTGTCGCAGACCTACTCCGGCGCCCTCGGGCTGATCCGCGCGGGCGGCAGCGCGATCCGGCGCATCCCGTGGCCGGTGTTCGTCGCGCTGATGCTCACCCCGCCGGCGGTCGTGGTGTTCTGGCCCGCCGCGCTGTACGACAACTTCTTCGTCTTCGTCGCGTGGGTCGGCCTGGTGATGGCCCCCCTCACCGCCGTGTACCTCACCGACTTCTTCCTGCTCCGGCGGCGCCGGCTGGTGCTGCGCGAGCTCTACGAGCCGGAGGGGACGTCGCGGTACTCGTTCTGGTGGGGCGTGAACCCGGTCGCGTTCCTCGCGATCGCGGCGGGTGCGGTCACGTACGTGCTGCTGCTGAACCCGGTGACGTTCGAGTCGGCGGAGGTGTTCCGGTACACGTCCGCCTCGGTGCCCGCGTTCCTGGTCACCGCGGTGACCCATGCAGTGCTGACGCTGGCCTGGGTGCGCCCGGCCGGGAAGGGTGGTTATCGATGACCGACGCGCCCGTGCTCTGGTCCGGCGGCCGGATCGTCACCGGCGACCCCGCGAACCCGCGGGCGGAGGCGATGGTCGTGCACGGCGACCGGATCGCGTTCGTCGGCGGTGCCGCCGAGGCCGCAGCGCGCGCCGGGGCCGGCGCGACCCGGATGGACCTGGCGGGTGGCACGGTGCTGCCGGGGTTCGTCGACGGCCACGCGCACGTCGTGATGGCGGGGGAGGCGCTGCTGCGCGCGCCGCTCACGGACGCGCCCGACCTGGCGACGATCCAGGAGCGGGTGCAGCAGTGGGCGAAGGAGAACCCGGACGCCCCGCGGGTGCTGGGCCGGGGTTGGCTGTTCTCCGCGGTGCCCGGCGGGCGCCCCACCCGGCAGATGCTGGACGAGGTCGTGCCGGACCGGCCGGTGTACCTCGATGCCAACGACTACCACTCGGTGTGGGTGAACAGCGCCGCGCTCGCCGAGCTCGGCGTCACGCGCGACTCCTCGGACCCGCTGGGCGGGCGGATCGTGCGGGAGGACGGCGAGCCGACCGGGCACCTGGAGGAGACCGCGGCTCAGCAGCTCGCCTGGGATTTCCTCGGTGCCGCGAGCACCGACGCCGACCGCGACCGGGCGCTGCGCGCCGCGACGGCGGCCTACCTGGCCAGCGGCGTCACCAGCGCGGTGGACATGGCCCTCGACGAGCCCAGCCTGGCCGCGATGGTGCGCGCCGAGGAGGCCGGCCGGCTCGACCTGCGCGTGGTCGCGCACTGGTTCATCCACCGGACGGCCGACCCCGGCGAGCACCTCGCGCAGGTGCGCCATGCCGCGGAGCTGGCGCAGCGGCACCGGTCGGAGCGGCTGCGGGTCACCGGCGTGAAGTTCGTGGTGGACGGAGTGATCGACGGCTGCACCGCCAGCATGCTCAACCCGTACGCGGACGGCAGGAACGCCGACCCGATCTGGGACCTGGAGACGCTCGCTCCCGCCGTTGCGGCCGCCGACGCCGCGGGGCTGCAGGTAGCGCTGCACGCGATCGGCGACCACGCGGTGCGGATCGCCCTGGACGCGCTCGAGCACGCGCGGCGGGAGAACGGGCCGGGCGACCGGCGGCACCGGATCGAGCACCTGGAGTACGTCGACCCGGCCGACGTGCCGCGGCTCGCCGAGCTGGGCGTCACCGCGTCCATGCAGCCGGTGCACGCCGACCCGGCGATCCGCGACAACTGGGCCGCGATGCTGGGCGACGCCCGCGCCGAGCGCGCGTTCGCCTGGCCGGAGATGACCGCGGCGGGCGCGCGGCTCGCGTTCGGAACCGACGCCCCGACGGCGCCGCACCCGCCGCTGCCGAACATGTTCATCGCCAGCACCCGCCGCTCGGCGCTCCGGCCCGAGCTGCCCGCCCTGCAGCCACATCTCGCGCTGCCCCTGGCCGACGCGGTCCGGCACGCCACCGCCGACTCCGCGTGGGCGTGCCGGGCGGAGGACGCGGTCGGCAGCCTCCGGCCCGGCCTCCTGGCCGACTTCGTCGTGCTCGACCGCGACCCGTTCGCCGTCGCGCCCGACGCCCTGCTCGGAACCGGGGTGGTGCGGACGGTCGTGGGCGGCCGTTCCACGTGAGGGGACGCCGCCCGATTGCTCGGACGGCGTCCGGTAGCGCGAGCGGCCGAGTGACCAGGCGTGCACATTCGCCGTGTCGCACGGTCTCGGCGGCGACGGACGACTGCCGTCCGGCGACGCAGACCCACGGCGTCGAGCCTTCTCGCGGCGTGCTCCGCGTGGGTACCCCGGTGCTCGCGCTGGGGCACGCCGGCCGGGAGAACGGACCTTCTCTGCCGATCCGGCCTTGGCCTGCCGGTGTCCCCGTGCGACACGTTGTACTCCCCTCCGGCGGACCCGACAACCCGAAGCGCCCTACCCGCTCATGCACCCCGTCGTGGCCCATGCTCCCCGTCGACGGGGTGCATGGGCCGAGACGGGGGCATGAGCCGAG
>NZ_JAHKRK010000138.1 GCF_019396355.1 Pseudonocardia nigra | reverse complement strand
CCGTCGCCGGCACCCCGGCCGCCCACGCCGGCCCCCGGGCCGGTCCCGGGGCCCGGCCCGTCCGCGGCGGCACCGCCGCCGTGGAACCGGATGCCGGGGGAGGAGGCGCCGGAGCACCGCGAGCCGCCGCAGCCCGCCCGGTCCGAACGGCCGGCGGGGGGTCTCCTCGACGAGGGCCCCACCACGTTCCTCGAGGCCCCGGACCGGTCCCGTCCGGCCCCCGAAGCCGACCAGCCCGCCACGCAGGCCGGTTCGTGGTCCACCATGCGGGCCGTGCGCAACCGCCCTCCGCGGCAGGCGGCGTTGCAGCTCAAGCGGCTGGATCCGTGGTCGGTGCTCAAGCTCGGCCTCGTGCTGGCGGTGGTGCTGTTCTTCATCTGGCTCGTGGCCGTCGGTGTGCTCTACGGCGTGCTGGACGGGATGGGCGTGTGGGACCGGCTCAACGGCACGTACGCCGACCTGGTGTCGGGTGAGACGCCGACCGGCAGCCCGCTGATCAGCGCGGGCCGGGTGCTCACGCTGGCCGCGGTGATCGGGGCCGTCAACAGCCTCCTGTTCGCCGTGGCCGTCACGGTGGGGGCGTTCGTCTACAACGTGTCCGCCGACCTCGTCGGCGGCATCGAGGTCACGCTCTCGGAGCGCGACTGACCTGAGTCGGAGCCCGACAGGGGAGCCGGTTGCAGGCGGTGGAAGGCGCTGGGGTAACCTCGTCTCCATCGCAGGGGCCCATAGCTCAGTTGGTTAGAGCGCGTCGCTGATAACGACGAGGTCGCTGGTTCAAATCCAGCTGGGCCCACTCCCCATCCTCCCGACTGGCAGGACGTGATCCTCGTGAAGAAGTTTCTCGCCGTCGTCGCAGCCCTGGCCGCAGGTGCACTGGTCTTCTCCAAGGTCCGCTCCTCGCGCGCGGAGAACGACCTGTGGCACGAGGCCACCAACAGCTGAGCCGGCACCGCCGCTCTCGCTGAGCGGGTAACGTCCCGCCCAGCACGGGGACGTAGCTCAATTGGCAGAGCACCGCCTTTGCAAGGCGGGGGTTAGGGGTTCGATTCCCCTCGTCTCCACCAGTGTGACCAGCGGAAACGGACGTCGGTAGATCGTCTTCCGCATTCGGTGTCACCGGATCTGTCACCGAGTAGTCTCAGAGCGTGGCCAAGAAGATCAGCACTGGTCGTTCGCGTGGGCACATCCGACAGCGCGGCAACTCGTTCCAAGTGCTGGTCTACGCCGGGAATGACCCCCTCACGGGCAAGGAGATACGCCTCACCGCCTCGGCGAAGACTGAGGCCGAGGCGAAAGCGATCCTGAAGCGCTTCCGGGCGCAGGTCGACGAGCAGCGGCAGGCCAAGACCAACGCCACGTTCAGGGTGGCGATGGACGCGTGGCTGCGCACTCACGACGTCGAGGAGACCACACGCGCGAGCTATGAGCAGTACGCGCGCGTGCACCTCTATCCGGCCTTCGGCGACGAGCCGATCGGCAAGGTGACGGCGCGCTTGCTGGAGGAGTTCTACGCCGAGCTCCGTCGGTGCAGCGCCCGTTGCGACGGCCGTCCTGCGATCGAGCACCGCACCACCGAGCCGCACGAGTGCCGCCTGGTCAAACATCGCCGGCCCCCGGGCCGGCCTCCGGCCGCCGGCTACCCAGCGCACGACTGCGACGAGACCGGCTGCACCGTGGTCGAGTGCCGCCCGCACCAGTGGCGCCCGCTGTCGGCCGCCACGATTCGGCGTATCCACTTCGCCGTCCGCGGCGTTCTCTCCGCGGCCGAGCGTTGGGAGTGGATCACCAGCAACCCGGCCGTACTGGCGCGGAAGCCCCGGCAGCCGACTCCACAACCGGACCCGCCGACCGTCGCTCAGGCTGCCCGGATCATCGACGCTGCGTGGAAGCAGGACGACAGTTGGGGCACGTTGGTCTGGCTGGTCATAGTGACCGGGCTCCGCCGTGCCGAGTTGCTCGCGCTGCGTTGGTCGGACGTCGACCTCGCCGCCGGTGTTCTGACCGTCCGTCGGAACTACGTGCGCGTCAAGCGGACGTCGATCGAGAAGGACACCAAGACCCACCAGATGCGCCGGCTTGCGCTCGACCCGGCAACCGTCGAAGTACTGACCGAGCACCGCGAGCGCTACGACATGCTGTGCCGGCAAGTGGACAGCGAGCCCCAGGAGGCCGCGTTCCTGTTCTCCTACCGGCCGGCGCACGATCGCCCGTGCGATCCGAGCGGAGTCACGCACAGGTACGCCAGAATGTGCGCTGAACTGGGAATCGACAGTCACCTTCACGCGCTGCGCCACTACTCAGCAACGGAGCTGCTCACCGCCGGAGTGGACCTCCGGACGGTAGCCGGCCGACTCGGCCACGGTGGTGGCGGCGCAACTACCCTGCGGGTCTACGCCGCGTGGGTCGGAGATTCGGACCGCAGAGCATCCGAAATCCTCGGCGGCCGCATGAAGCGGCCGCGGCGCGGCGCAGCTGGCGACCTCAACGAAGGTGCCGCCACCGGGACCGGGGATCAGTAAGAGATGCCGCCCGACGGCGTGCTTCCTCGCCGGCCCCTACCGTGCCCTGGGCCGCCATCCGGCACAGCCATCCCACCAAAAGGACCTCCTGAGCTGCCACGCACTGCTCAAGGCGCGCCGCGTCGAGATCGCCCCACGCTGGGAGCAGCTGGTCTACGTCGGGAGGATCGGCGAAGCGTCGGGAGAGTATGAGGAGCTTCGCCGGGTCCCACTCGCGCGGTGCGAGGCAGGCGTACTCGAGATCGATCAACCAGGCGTGGTCGTCGACGTCGACGAGTACGTTGCCGGGCTGGAGGTCGCCGTGGCTGAGCACGACGCCGCCAGATCGGACCAATGAGCCGAGCGCGCCGGATGCTTCACGACAGCGACTGACGAAATCCGATGCCAGGCGCTGCCCGAGCACGGGCAACGACCGGGCGTCCGGCACATCCGGAGGCCAGCGGAGCTCGGGGAGGCCCTCGGGGGATGCGGTCGCCAACCGCGCCGACTCGGCGACGATGCCGGGCCAGTCCTCTGCGGCTGGCGGCCGTCCGGCTACCCATTCGCAGGCCATCGCGTGCCGGTGCTCGGGGAGGCCGATTGGCCCTGCGATGAGCCGGGGGGTGTGGACGCCGGCGCCAACTGCCGCGCGGATGGCTGCTGCCTCCGACGCGACTCCCTCACTCGTCTTCGTCGCAGGACGTGTCAGGACGAGGGCGCTGCCTGACCTTGGCAGGTACCAGATCATCCGAGACGAGGACGAGATCATTCGCGCGCCGTTGCAGTCCAGACCGAGACGTTCGGCAGCGTCGATCATCGCCGCTCGTTCCCCGTGCTGCGGCCGTTCCCGCCGGATCACCGCGGCGCCACGACCGGCACGCGGGCGAGATACTCAGCGAAGAGCCGCATGTCCTCAATCACGGCGTCTGCGCCAGCGAGCACGTCTCGCTTCCCGGGCTTGTTGGCATAGCCGATACAAGCCACACCAGCCGCGCGCGACGCTTCGACGTCGGTCACCGAATCGCCAACGAGAACGGCGGCGTTAGGTTCGACGCCGAGTAGCCGAAGTGCTGCTTCGATTGGGCTCGGGTCAGGTTTCATCAGGTGGGGCTTGCCGTATGCGCGCCCGACGACCGCATCACCGACGAGGTGTGTCAGGCCGTGCTTCCCGAGATACTCGCGGACCGCTGCACCCGAATTGTTGCTCACGATCGCCACTCGGCGTCCTGTCGCCGCGCACGCCCGGAGGCTGCTGTCGCCACCCGGAGTGGGTGAGGCCGAGCCGGCTGCCGTCGTTTCAGCCGTCGTGAGTAGGTCGTCCGCCACCTGTGCCACGTCGGGTCCCAGGAGGGTAGGCGCGAGCCTCAAGACCTCCAGTGGGTCTTCTGCCTGCGATGGGGCCAGGGCCAAGCGCTTTCCGGTCCTTTCCTCCAGGCTTGTTCGCAGGCTGTACGCGACGGTCGGGGCGGGGAAGCCTGCGAACACGGAACAGATCGGCCCATCGAAGTCAAAGAGCACTGCGCGAGCCGCGCGTAGTGTCGTCGCCAGATCGCCGCTACTCATGTTGTGACTGGCCGCCCCACCGACTGCCACACTGAGTCGAACCACTTCTGCGCCTCTCGGACGTACTGGGCGCCGATCGCGGTGTCGTCGTCACTCGACGCAAAGTGGAACAGGACTGCGTCCTTCCCCATCGGGTCGAGGATGGTAGTCGGTTTGTTCTCGATCGATACCTTATGTTCGAGTACCGGGTAGAACCCGAAGAAGACTTCATCTCCGTTGATGATGTAGAGCTTGAATAGTGGACTCGTTTGATAGACGCGGATTTCTGCGGACACCGATCGAACCAGTTGGAGATCCGCAAGCTCTTGCAACGAATCAGTAATCACCTGGTTGAAGCGTCTCGCGATCTGCTGAGCCCGATCCCGCACGCGCTCGTCGTCCAGCTTGGTGCTCGCCAAGGCGGGGAGTCCTACTGGAACCGTGAGGTCTGGCAAGAGGACGCGGAGGGTGATCTCGTCGGGAGTCAGGCGGCCGATGCGGATCTTGTCGAGCGGTTCCTGGAGCGTCCCCGCCAGCGTCTCTCCCGAGAAGCCCGCGAAGTCGATCGTCACCCGCGGGCGATCGAAGGCTTGCTCGATGTGTGGCCGAAGGCCTACCGCTCGCTCGGTGCGCTGCCGCACGAACGAACCCTTGCCCTGGCGCGAGATGACGAGCCCCTCGTCCCGCAGGAGGCCAAGCGCCTTCTGCACCGTCATCAGGGACACGCCGTAGGCCTTCGACAGCTCGTTGAGCGACGGCAGCTGCTCGCCAGGCTCGAACCGCCGCGTTCGGATCGCGGCGCGCAACGCGTTCGCCACTTGCTGAAACGGCGGCCGCGGGTCGTCCGGGTCAAGGTGTTCCACGCAGCGTGACCCTACAGGTCTGCTAGCTGAGCTAGAACTACCCGTCTGGCCGATCTACTCTGCTATCTCTACTAGCTATGTTGGCTACGCAAGCAGAGCAGATGGGAGCGCGGCATGCAGGAGCAGGACAGTTCGGGGGCCGTCAGGCAGACCGAGGTTCAACGGAGCAGGAGGCCTGGCGAGTGGCGGGGCTTCCTCAAGACGCAGGCGCTGGAAAGCGCGATGCGGAAGCGGGCGGCAGGGGTCCCGACCTACTCGGTGCCCGAGGCAGCGGCCTTGCTCAGCATCTCTCAGGAGTACCTCTACCGCCTCATCCAGGCAGACGGATTCCCAGCTGTCCGGATGCGCGCCGGGCGCGGTCAGGGCCGGTACGTGGTGCCGGCGAGGGCCGTCGAGCAGCTGCTCGACGTCGCGACCGCCGGGAGCGCTTGCGTCGAATCGGCGGATGTTGCCGAGCAGTGGCGGTTGTCGGTCCGGCGCGCATCGCAGGAGGCCTGACATGGGAACAATCGGGGTTCTGATCTTCTTCGCCGTCGTCGGTGCAGTGATCTGCGCGAAGGCGCGCAGCGCGGGCGGGGCAGTGATGTTCTCGCTGATCGCGCTGGGGCTGTTCATCGCCACGCCGGCCGGGTCGGGTTTGCCCGGGATGCTGTCGGACTTCGTGTCGTCGGTGTCGAGGCGTCGGAGCCGCTCACCGGTGGGGCGGAGGCCGTGGGATGACCACCCCGAGCAGGAGCACCACGAACGTTCATTGCGAGTCCGTTGCGGGGCATGTGCGGCCGGAGGACTTCCGGCACCGCGCCGCCTGCCGGGACGCCGATGCGGAGGTGTTCTTTCCGGCCGCCGAGCAGGGCCCGGAGCACGACGCGCAGGTTCGCGCCGCGAAGGCGGTGTGCGCGCGTTGCCCGGTGCGGGCGGAGTGCCTGACGTGGGCGCTTGACGCACAGCCCTACGGGATCGCGGGCGGGCTGACCGAGTACGAGCGCCGCGAGGAGCGAGCCCGCCGCGGACGTGGGCGGGCCTGTCGGGTGCGGCAGCGACCAGCAAGCGGGACCCCAGGTGAGGTGGCTGCCGCGGGCCGGGAGGCGATCCGAGCCGGTCTCGACCCGCGGGAGGTGGCACGTGAGTTCGGGGTCACCGAGCGCACCGCCACCCGGTGGGTCGCCCAGACCCGCGCCGGGACGAGCACCGACTGCAGCACGAGCGAGGGGAGCCGCGGCGGCAACCGGGCTCCCCTCGGGACCTCCCACACGCGCAACCCCCAGGCAGGGACCCGAGCAGCGGAAGGACACCGATCCTAGATGCCCACCACCACGAACACGAGCAACGGCGACAGCCGATCGGCGGCCGTGCAGCACGCGGAGCAGGGTGCGGACTCCTGGGAAGCGGCGGCGGGCGCCCAGCGGGCCGCAGTGCCGGAGCACGGCGAGTTCTACGCGCTGGCCGCCGAGCTGGTGGCGACGCTGCGCCACCTGGATGCCCTGGCCGAGGTGCTGTCGGTGCAGGTGGCCGGCTACGGCCGTGTCGTCGCCGCCGGGGGCCGGGTCTTGCGCGATGACGAACCCGGCCACGACCCGGCCGAGCGGCTCGCTATCGCCTCCTCGTGGGCGGCGCAGCTGCGCCACCTGTTGGGCCAGGCGGAGCGGGCCGGGAACCGGTTCTGGTCCGAGGGCGGGCACATCGGGGTCGAGGACGTGACCCGATGAGGCCCGCCGCCCACACCCTTGCCGAACACACCGCCGCCGGGGCTGTGGCCAGCGTGGCGGAGCGGGTGACGCTCGAGGAGCTGTACCGGGCGAACGGGCCTTTCGTGACCCGGTTCGTCGCGTCCCTGGTCCGCCGTGGTGACGGGCACGTGGTCGACGACCTGGTGCAGGAGACGTTCATCAGTGCCTGGCGGGGCCTGCCGGGCGCCCGATTCCACACGCCAGGGTCGGTGCAGGCGTGGTTGTGCACGATCGCCCGGCACACGGTGTCGACGTACTACCGGTCCCGCGCCGGCAAGGTCCGGTCTCGCGAGATCGCGACGGACCCCACCGAGCCCACGGCGGTGTGGAACACCCCGGGGACTGCCACCGGTGATGACGTCGACCGGGTCTGTCTGCTCGTTGACATCGCTGCGTCAATGTCGGCCGCCACCGGCGAGCACCGGCGAGCGGTCGAGCTGCGGGTCGTGGCCGACCAGCCCTGGCACGTGGCCGCGTCCTCGCTGCGGCGAGGGAAGGCCGCCGTCCGGCGGCTGGTCACCGAGGCCCTGGGCGAGCCCGGTGCCGAGTTGGGTGTCGGGGCGGTGCAGCGATGAGCGCCCGCACCGTGCTGTATCTGCTGCTGCTCGTAGTCGCGGCCGCGGCCGCGGTGTTGTCGTTCGCCGCGCTGCGCGATCTCGCGCTCGTGTGTGGTTTCGACGGCCGGCTCGCGTGGCTGCTCCCGGTCGTCGTCGACGCCGGGGCGGCCGCCGGGTCACTGGTCTGGCTGGGTGGGCGGGTCAACGATTCGGCCCGCACGTTCGCCCGCGCGCTCGCGCTCGCGTTGCTGGGCCTGTCGGTCGCAGCCAATGCCCTCGGTCACGGTCTGGCCGCCTTCTCCATCGCGCCGGCCTGGTGGGTGGTCGTGGCCGTGTCCGCGTTCGCCCCCGCGGTGCTCGGCGCGGTGGTGCACCTGGCCGTCCTGGTTGGCCGCCCTCATGACGGCGAGGGCGAGGACCAGGCGGGGCCCGATCCGCTCGTCGTGGTCGACGAGGTCGCGCAGCTGCACACCGCGATCGGGGCCGCGGTCGAGTCCGGCCAGCTCGACGAGCACGGCATGTCCCGGTTCTGGGAGCACGCCCGACCCGCCGCGCCGTCCCGCCGGGATCGGGCCGCGGAGCTGATCGCCGCTGGTGCCGGGCGCCGGCGGCTGTCCCGGGAGCTGGGGATCAGCGAGTACGAGGCCCGCCAGTTGCTCGGTCGCACCCGTACCAGCAACGGCACCAGCGCCGCCAATCCGAACGCCGCCCACGTCACGGCGGACCGCAGCACCGACAGCACGGGCACGGGCCAGGACGCGGCCCTGGAACGGGTGCATGCGGTGAACGGAGCAGGAAGGAGCACGTCGTGAACACCTCGATCCTTGCGTTGCTGGTCGTGCTGGTCGCGGTCGCGATGATCGCGTGGCGCCGCGGCGCCAGGGCTGTCGCGGTCGGTGCCGTGGCCGCCGCGGTGTTGCCCGCGTGGGCGCTGGTCCGCACGTCACATCCGTTCCTGCTCGGCGTGCTGGCCGCGGTGCTGGCTGGGTGGATGTGGCACCGGCATGGCCGGACGATGGCCACCGTCACCCGCTGGGGCACCTCGGCGCGGCGTAAGGCCGGCGTCGCCTCCACCGGCGACATCGTTCGGGTGGGGTCGGCGGTCGCGATGCGCCGCCGGACGCCGCACGTTCGCCCGGCTCTGCGCGCCGCGACTCGGCGGCAGCGGCTGTCGCAGCTGTTGCGGCTGCCGGCCGTCGCGGTGGCGGTCGAGTTGTGCAAGGTCGGCAGGCTGCGGGTGTGGGCGTCGATCGAGGACGTGGTGGTCGTGTTCGGCGGCCCTCGGGTCGGGAAGACCCAGTGGCTTGCGGGGCGGATCATCGACGCGCCCGGCGCCGTCCTCACGACCTCTACCCGGACCGATCTGCTCGACCAGACCGGCCCGCTGCGGGCCCAGGTCGGGCCGGTGTTCGTGTTCAACCCGGTCGGGCTCGGCGGGCGGGCGTCGACGATCACGTTCGACCCACTCACTGGGTGCACCGACCCGGTCACGGCCAATGAGCGCGCGGCGGACATGTTGGCCGCCGCGAACCGGGCCGGGGGTGGGGACCGGGAGTACTGGGATGAGCAGGGCCGCCGCAACCTCGCCGCGCTGATGCACGCCGCCGCGCTGGGCAACCTCACGATGGGCGACGTTCAGACGTGGTTGGCCGACCTCGATGCAGCCGAGGCGGAGATCATCAGCCTGCTGCGCACGCGGAGCACCGAACCGGCGTTCGTTGCCTCGATCACCCAGTTCATCGGGACGAACGACCGCACCCGTACCTCGATCACCTCCACCATCGCTCCCGCGCTCGGCTGGCTCACCCACGGCCCAGCTCGGGCCGCCGCGCTGTCGGTGGCGGAAGGCGGGCTGCCGTTCGACGTCGCCGCCCTGCTGGCCTCCCGCGCGACGGTCTACATGCTGGGTGGGGAGGAGGCGCAGGTCTCCCCGCTGGTGTGCGCGCTGACCGGCTACATCGCCCGTGAGGCCCGCCGCCTGGCCGCGCATTGCCCGGGCGGCCGTCTGGACCCGCCGCTGTCGCTGCGGCTGGACGAGGCCGCGCTGATCTGCCCGGTTCCGCTGGACAAATGGTCGGCCGACATGGGCGGGCGCGGCGTGAGCATCGTGGCCTGCTTCCAGTCCCGCGCACAGCTGGTGGACCGCTACGGCGAGGCCAAGGCCGCGGTGATCCTCAACAACGCTGGCGCCCGGGTGCTGTTCGGCGGTACCGCTGACCGCGACGACCTGAACTACTGGTCCACGCTGGCGGGGGAGCGGGACGAGCCGATCACCACCACCGATCTGCACGGCCGGGTTGCCTCCCGCTCGGTGCGGCGGGTGCCGGTGCTCGCGCCCGCACAGCTGGCGAACCTGCCCGCCGGGCGGGTGGTGGTATTCCGCCGCGACATGCCGCCGGTCGTCGGCCGTGCCGAGCAGGCATGGAAGCGCCACGACGTGCACGGCTTCCACCACCCCGACGCGCTCATCGTCCGCGCCCGCGCCTGGCGCACCCGCCAGCACAACACCGTGACCGGGTGGATCAACGCCCGCACCCGCCCGGCCCGGGCGTGGATGACAGCCCGGGTCCGTGCCGGCGCCGGATGGTGCGCCGCGCGGTGGACCGCGCTGAGGGTGCGGGTGACCGGGCACGGCGGCCCGACCGGCTACCTGGCCCCGCAGGTCGTGCCCGGTGAGGTCATCGACCACGACCAGGCCGCCGCCGCCCACGGCGGCCGGCGGGCGGATGTCCCCGGAGCTGCCCACGGCGCCGAAGTGATTCCGTTCCCGGCCCCGCAGACCCGGCCGCACGCCAGCGAGCAGCAGCACGGCGGGCAGCACGAGCACGACGGCGGTGCGTGGTGAAGCGCCACCGCGAGTACCGGGTGTTGATGAGCTCGATCGTCGCTGTCTGCGCGGCAGCGGCCGTATCGAGCGTGGTGCCGGCCGTCGAGCACATCGTCGGGGCGGCGCTGCTCGCCGCCGGACTCGGGTGGCTTGTGCTCACGACCGTCCGGCGGGAGCGGCGCATCCGAGCCCGCCTGGCCGACCCCCGCACCCATCGCGCGCCCCGCTCCGGTGTCGGGGCGCCCAGGTCGCGGATGGGACCAGGTGAGCACACCCCGGTCTCACCCGCCCCCATCCCCAGCCAGGACGGCACCCCGGCCGCGTCCGCCACACCGATCGAAGGTGCCCAATGAGCCCGTCCACCGACCCAACCCACGACGCTGCGGCACCGCCCACCGCTCGGGAGATCACCGCCCTGACCGCCCGCCTGCGGGAGCTGTCCGCCCGCGGGTGGGACGTCGACCCGGCGGAGCGGGCGGCGTTTGTCGCCGACAAGGACGCCCTGATCGACCGCATCCGCGATGCGAGCACCGACGGCCCCGCGGCGGACCGATCCGCGGCGGCCGAGCAGTCGGCCCGCGCAGAGCCGGTGCCGGAGGTGCACGAGGCCGACGAGGTCGTGTCGCGCGCTGAGGCGGCTGAGCGGCTGGTTGAGCTCGGGCACGACTGGGCCAGCGCCGAGGCGATGGTCACCGAGTACCTCCACGACACCTCCCGGGCGTTCGGGGTGCCGGTCTACCAGTGGGGCCTGGACCAGCACGACGTCGACGACATTGCACGCACGCACTGGTGGGTCCACACCGACCGCGGCGAGACTCTCACCGAGGCCCGCGAGCGGGCCGCCCGCCTGGCGCAGGAGTTCACCGACCAGGCCGCCGCGGTCGACCGGGACCGCCATCCCGGCTATGCCGAGTTCCTCACCAACGATGCGCGCACCTGGGCCGAGCGCGGCCGCACCCCCGAGCCCTTCACCCGCGCATCCCACGCCAAGGACCACCCAGCCGACCACCAGGCCGACGACGTGGTTCCCGACACGGACGGCGAGCAGGACGGCCACGCCGCAGCCGTGTCGGTGATCCCCGGTCCGGTGGGCCTGCCAGCGCCACGGCAGGTCGACGACGAGCAGGAGGGCCGCGACCAGCTCACCGCCTGGCACACCGACGACCACATCAACGACCACGCAGCCGCGCACGCCGACGACGCCACCCGCGATGAGGAGGTCTGGTGACCATGACCGACACCACCGAGCCCGCCCCACCTGGCAACGCGGCGCCCGGGCCGGATCCGCGGGTGCTCGCGATGGCCCGCGCGTTCGACCGGACCCGGCGCAAGGTTGACGGGCTGGAGAAGCAGGTGCACCGGCTGGCCGAGGACGTCACGCGCCTGGCTGGCGTCCTCTCCGCCGGCCGCCCCGGGCCGGCCGGCGGAGCTGCCGGGGACGCTGCGGGCGAGGAGGACGGCGAGGGCGGGCCGCCGCCGGTGCGGTCGTGGCTGCTCGCCGCCGACCCCGACCAGGCCGTGACCGATCTCGCCGATCTCATCGAGTGGCTCGACCGGGTCTACTTGCGCTACCCGGGCACAGAGCTGGCCGCGTGCTGGCTGTGGCACCCGCACGTGATCGAGGAACTGTGGTGGCTGCGCCGGGCGCACGCCGACGCCTACCACCCGCAGGCCGGGTCGTGGCTGCGAGTGGGGGACTGGCACGACCGCCAGCGGCCCGCCGTGGTCCGCCGGGTCCGGGACGCGATCGGCAAGTGCGACCTGTCGCTGCACGCCCCGGGCAAGCCCAACGGACGGCCGCCGCAGGTGGCGCCACTGGCCGCGCACGCCGCCCAGATCGCCACCGCGTGGGCGACCAGCAGCACCCGCCCCGAACCGACCCCGGCGCAGATGGACGAGGCCGCCGCCTACCTCCAGGCGCTGCACCGGAGCCTGCGATGACCCGCCCCGACTGCGCGGTCGCGGGCTGCGGACGGCCACACTACGGCCGCGGTTACTGCCGCCCCCACCATGCCCGTTGGCGACGCCGCGGCGACCCACAGGCCGCGGTCCCCGTTGCGCGGACGTCTCCGGGTAGGGACAGCTACTGGTCGGTTCACCGGCGGGTCCGGGTCGAGCGCGGACCGGCCGGTAGGCACAGCTGCGCCGGGTGCAGCGCGTCGGCGCTCTTCTGGTCCTACGACGGCACCGACCCCGACGAACGCACCGACCCGGCTCGGGGCTACCGCTACAGCGTCGACCCCGCGCGGTACGCGCCGCTGTGTCGCTCGTGTCACCACCGCACACACCGGCGCGGCCGGGCCAGTGGCGTGCTGGACGTCCAGCGTGCCGCTCGCCTCTACCTGGCGGGCGCCAGCTCCCGCGGGATCGGCGCACTGCTCGACGCAAGCCCGAAGGCCGTCCTCCGCGCGCTCCGCGCGCACGGCGTCCCCATCCGCCCCAACAGGCGGCAACGCAAATGACATCCGCGAGCAAGGACAGCGGCTCGAACATCTGTCAGCTCAGGACGGAGCGCAGAGAACCGGCACCACCCAATCGATCACGACGCCGAGCACCGCATTCCAGACCCAGCGACATCGAGCCGAACGATCAATACCCGAAGATCACCGACCCAGCCACACGACAGCAGACAAGATCAAATCGCACGTACGAAGGACAACAACACACGCAAGTACAAGAGCAAAGCGGACCATTGCATCACGATCCGACGGTGGGGTCCGCGAGCCCTGACGGGCCCGCGGACCCCGGAGGACCAAGATCATGTTGAGGATGCGGACGGGGCACGACACCGACTACTTTCACGACGCCGTCGCGAAGGGCCGGGACGGCTACTACACGGACGCGTCGGCCGCGGGGGAGCCACCCGGTCTCTGGTACGGCCGGGGCGCCGAGGCGCTCGGGCTGACCGGCGAAGTGGACGCGGAGATCATGAAGGCGCTCTACACGCATGGCCTGGACCCCCGCGATCCGGCGGTCGGCTCGCGGGAGACGTGGGGCAAGGCGGCGCGGTTCGGGAACCCGCCACGGAACTACAAGCCCGCTGACGAGATCTACGCCGCGTTGCTGGAGGCGTACCCGGAGGCGGGGCCGGAGGAGCGGGCCGAGCTGCGCGCCCAGGCGGCCCGCAGCGCGCGGCAGTCGGTGGCGTTCTACGACATCGTGTTGTCCGCGTCGAAGTCGCAGACGCTGTTGTGGGTGGCGGCCGAGCGCGGCGCGCGGGAGGCCGCCGCGGCCGGCGACGAGCAGGCCGCGGCCGAGTGGCGACGGGTCGCCGGCGTCGTGGAGGAAGCGTTGATGGTCGGTCATCGCGGGGTGCTCGACTACCTCGCCGAGCACGCCACGTACGCCCGGGCCGGGCATCACGGCGGCGGCGGTGGGCAGTGGGTGGAGGGCACCGGCGGGTTGATCTCCGCGCAGTTCCTGCAGCACGACTCCCGGGACAAGGACCCGCAGCTGCACGTGCACGGCCCGACCGCGAACAAGGTCGAGTGCGGCGACGGGAAGGTGCGGGCGCTGGACTTCACGTTGTTCACCCAGCACCACGACGCGGCCGCCGCCTACGGCGAACGGATCGGCGAGGCGTACCTGTACCAGCAGCTGGGTGTGCTGTGGGAGACCCGCCCGAACGGGAAGGCCCGGGAGATCGCGGGCATCGACCCGGACGCCGCCGGGTTGTTCTCCAAGCGGACCGCGGCGATCACGCCGGCGGTGGAGGAGCTGATCGCCCGGTTCCGGGCCGAGACCGGGCGCGCCCCCACCAAGACCGAGCGGTCCGGGCTGGTCGAGCAGGCCGCCTCGACGACGCGGCGGGCGAAGGTGTTCGGCGCCGAGACTCGCGACGGGCAGCTCGCCCGGTGGGCCGCGGAGTACGACGCGGCGTTCGGCCGCGAGTTCCCTGCGATGGCTACCGCCGCGTTGGGTCGGGCACCGGCACAGCCCGACCTGTGGTCCGAGCGTGACGTGATCTCCCGCGCGCTGGCCGAGATGGAGGACTCCCGCCAGTCCTGGACCCGGTCAAACCTGATGCTGGCGGTGTCCAACGCGCTGCCCGGCCACCTGGGCGTCGGCCCGGACCACGTCCAGCCGCTGCTGGAGGGGCTCACCGACAGGGCCCTGGCACTCGCGCAGCACATCAACCCACGCACCGGACCGGAAGGACTGGACGCCAAGTACTACCGGTCCGACGGCGAGAGCGTGTTCGTGAAACCGCATTCGCAGCGGTACGCCACCCAGACCCAGATCCTCGGCGAGGACGAGCTACGGGCCGCCGCGGTCCGCCGCGGCGCCCCGATCTGGTCGACGGAGGATGCCGACGAAGTGATCGCCCGGTTCGCCCGTGCCGGCCGCGAGCTGGGCGCCGACCAGGCCGCCGCGCTGCGCGGGATCTTGACCTCCGGGGCGGCGGTGGAGGTGCTCAACGCTCCCGCCGGAACCGGGAAGTCGTTCCTGGTCGGCGCCCTGGCCGACACCTGGCCCCTCACCGGCACCGTCCCCACCCACCCTGTCGGGGGCGGTGACCCGGGCGCCGATCCCGGCTCAGGTGCTGGCGACGGGCCGCGGGTGTTCGGCGTTGCCTACGGCCAGCGCCAGGCCGACGTCCTCTCCGAGGAGGGCGTGAAGTCGCTGAACATCCGGCGCTGGCTCGACGGCCAGGCCCGCCTCGACGACGGGCACGGCACCGCCGAGGACGAGGCATTCCGGCTGCGGTCGGGGGATTTACTCGTGGTCGACGAGGCCGGCGCGGCCGCGACCCCGGACCTGGTCGCGATCCACCGCCGCTGCGAGACGGCGGGGGCGAAGCTGCTGCTGGTCGGGGACCACAAGCAGCTCGGCTCGGTGGGTGCCGGTGGCGCGTTGGCCGACATCGCCGAACGCGGAATCACCTATGAGCTGGCGGAGGTCCGCCGGTTCACGGAAGGGTGGGAGGCGTCGGCGTCGCTGCGGCTGCGCGACGGGGACACCGCGGTGGCCGCCGAGTACGCCAAGCACGGCCGGCTCGTCGACGCCGGCACCGCCGAGCAGGCCGAACAGGCCGCTGCGCGGGCGTGGCTGGCCGACACCATCGACGGTCGCGACGCCCTGCTCGTCGTCGGCTCGAACGCCGCAGCGGCGCGGGTATCGAATCAGCTGCGCGCCGACCTCGTCCGCCTCGGCCGGGTCGCCGAGACCGGCGTACCGCTGGAGGCGCCCGGATGGGAAGGCAGCGTCGCCGGGGTCGGGGACCTCATCCAGGCCCGCCGCAACGCCTGGCACCTGGAAGGCTGGCGCGGCAACACCGAGGCGCCGATCAACCGCCAGACCTACCGCGTTACCGCCGTCGCCCCGGACGGCGGCGGGTTGACCGTCGCCCGGGTCACCGGCCGCAACGACGACGGCGCCGAGCGGCTCGCGGAGCCGTTGCAGCTGCCCACTTCCTACGTCCGTGAACGCGTCACCCTGGCTTACGCGTCGACGGTGCACGCCGCGCACGGCCGTACCGTCGGGCACGGCTACGGCGTCCTCACGCCCGGCACCGATGCCGCCGCCGCGTATGTGCAGGCGACTCGCGGCCGGGACGGCAACACTCTGTTCGTCGTCACCCGCCACGTCGCCGACACCGCCGAGGTCGGCGAAACCCAGAAGGCCATCCGCCGCAGCCCGGCAGAGGTGCTGGCCGACGTGATCCGCCCACCCGAGCACGACCCCAACCGCACCGCACTCACCGAGGCCGAGACCGCTGCCGAGCGGGCCCGGGCCACCGCGACCCACGCCGACCCGCTGATCGCCGTCATCGGCGACATGACCGTAGGGCGGACCGGGCGGTGGCTCGACCAGCTCGCCGCCGCCGACACCCTGCCCGAACACCACCGGGTCGCGCTCGCCGCCGACGAAGCCCGCACCTCGCTGGACCAGCTGCTGAGATCCGCCGAGTTGGCCGGGCACGACCCCACCCAGGTGCTGCGTGACGCCGTCACCTCATCCTCGCTCGACGGGTCCACATCGGTGGCGCAGGTGCTGCACTTCCGCATCCGCACGGCACTGGAGGGGAAACTCGACCCACAGGTGTCGAGCTTCGCCGACCTGCTGCCACGCGACCTCGACGAACACGACCGGGC
Source organism: Pseudonocardia nigra (assembly GCF_019396355.1). Classification (GTDB taxonomy): domain Bacteria; phylum Actinomycetota; class Actinomycetes; order Mycobacteriales; family Pseudonocardiaceae; genus Pseudonocardia; species Pseudonocardia nigra. The sequence continues at coordinate 4,538 of NZ_JAHKRK010000138.1, read as the reverse complement.
CGGGCTCGAGGCCCTGGCCGCCGCCGCGGACTCGAGGCGGAACGAACTCGGCGCCCAGCTCGCCGAGAAGCCGCCGGCATGGGCCCGCGAAGCCCTCGGCCCCGTGCCCGACGCCGCCGACGATCCCGTCGGCCGCGCCGAATGGGAGCACAAGGCCGGATGGGCCGCGTCCTACCGCGAATGGGCCGACCACACCGACGACGCCGACCCGCTCGGCGCCGCACCCCCGGCCGGGCTCGCCGAGAAGCACGCGGTGTTCCGCGCCGCACATGCCGCGTTGGAGCTGTCCACCGCTGGCGCCGAAGAAGAAGCCATGTCCGAGGGCAGGCTCCGCGCCCGCGTCGCCGCATGGGAACGCGAGCAGCGGTTCGCGCCCCGATTCGTGGCCGACCAGCTCGAAGCCGCGCACGAGGCACTGCGCGGGGCGCGCACCGACGCGACGGTGTGGGCCGCTCGCGCGGACGCCGAGACCGACCCGCTCGAAGCGGACCAGCTCCGCGCCGCTGCCGAGGAAGCGCGCCAACGGGCCGAGGAGCTGGCCCCGGTCGTCGCAGATCTGGAGTTCGCCGACGACACCCGCACCGCGTGGCGCTACGAAACCGAGGTCACCCGGGACAAGGCCGAACGCGCCCGCTACGCCGCCGGGCTGCGCGGGATCAACCTCGACGACCCCGGCGAGCGGGTCACGGCAGAGGAATGGCTCGACGCCCACCTCGCCGAACAACTCGCCGCCGACGCCGACCGCGCCATCACCGAGCACGACCTCGACCCGCGACACGACAGCGACCAACCCGAGCACACCGACGCGCGGGACAACATCGACCAGCCGAACCACGACCAGCTACCGGACGCCGGGAGGGATGAGGAGGGCGACCAGAGCGGTCGCTATACCGACCGCGGCAACGACGACGATGCACACGATGACCACGGCCGAGGCGACGGCGGCCGACACGACGAGGTGGTAATCGAGCCCGCGCCGCCCGACATTCGCGAGACCTCGGTTCCCGACGCCGGTGAACGAGTCGACCCGCAGCACCGCCGCCGCATCCCGCTGCCCGACGAGGCAGCCGCCACAGTCGACCGCGCCCAGCTCGCACTCGACGAGATCAAGGCCCGCCGCGACGCGGAGGCCGCCGAACAGGCCCACGCGGCCGAAAGCCCGCCCGACGAGGAAGAGCGGCGAGACGAACTGAACCGCTGGGACGAACAGGACCGCGCCGACGTCGACGCGAGCGCGGCTAGCAGCGACGCCACCGCCGACGTGCTGGACCAGGCCCATAGATGAGACGAACGTCGGCCAGCCAGCACCGTGCAGCAGCTCAGGGGCCGGGCTCTGTCGCCATGTCCGCGAGCCAGGACACGCCGAACCCGGAGCGTTGCAGCGCCGCGCGAGTCACGTCCAGATTTCCGCCGCGCTGCTCGCGCCACAATCCGAGCAGCTCCGCAACCGGACCCGGCAGCGCCGCGCCGCGCTGCTCGCTCGGCGCCCGCCACTCGACGATCACCGATGCGTACATCGTCTCGGACTTCGCCCCGTACCGCGGGGTGAATGGATGCCACCGCACGATGTGGTCGTCCAGCGTCGCGTCCACCATCACCAGGCCAGCCGGGAACTCCTCGCCAGGCTCCCCGAACGCCATGCACAACTCGGCGTTCTCCCACGCCACCAGCAGCCGCGGACCCGCCAACACCGACGGCAGCAACCCCAAGCCGCGCACCGCGTCCGCCGCATCCTGCCCACGCGCGTAGCGCCGAGCAGTCACGCTGCCCATGAACACCGCCCCCAGCGTCGGCGAGGACACGAACATGAACACCGACGGCCGCGCGCACACACCGTGCGTCCGCAGCATCGACTCCGCACCCGCCAGAGCTGATCGCTCCATCTCAGCGACTATCTCGTCCATCCCGTCTGTGACCACCATGACGCGCAGTGTGAACCCGTACACCGACAGTTCCAGCACGTCGAGCACCAGTGACGGGCAAAGAGCCACGGGGGCTCCGCCCCCGCACCCCGGCCCTCACTCCGGTGGAGCAGACAAGCCGCACGGCTGCGGCGAGCACGTGGAGGAGCTGGGGGAGGGGGGTGGGTCGTGGCTCCACCGCCGACCGGTCGCCCTGATGGGATGCCACACCGTCGCCGGGGCCGCAAGGCAGGAGCACGCCGGCGACGACGGGTACGAGGCGAACAGCATGCCTCGCACCCGCCGCCACCAGCGCGCCTTGCAGCCCCGACGACGGCGCGGCCTTGCTACGCACGCCCGATCGACGGTGGAGCCACTCAGGCCGAATTGCGCGCGGGATGCCCGCGCAGTCTCGCGGAGGCGGCATTGTGCTACCAGCCTCGGTGAGGGACCGCGCGCCGTCCAGTTAGTCTAGACGTCAACCGCCCGATCCTTCTCATCCCGTGAGCGGCCGCGGCGGCGAGTACGCCCGGCTTCCCGCCAACCTCGGGGCCACCTCCATGCTCTGGGGGAGAGAGCGTCATCAGCTCGCTCGTTGTTCCCGCTGGCACCCAGGTTCGGACTTGACCTGTGAGTCGGGTGTCAGGTTTAGCGTTGGGGTGTGGAGCACACGGTCAAGCAGGTTGCGTCCCGGGTGGGGTTGCCGGAGGGGACGGTCCGCTACTACGACCGCATCGGCCTGGTGACCCCGGATGCCCGCAGCAGCGCCGGCTACCGGCTGTACGGCCCGGAGGAGGAGGGCAAGCTGCGGTTTGTCCGGCAGGCCAAGAGCCTGGGGTTGTCCTTGGACGACATCCGGGGGCTGATCGCTGCGGCCGAGCGGGGCTGCTGCGGTGAGGTGATACCGGAGCTGGATCGGCTGCTCAACGACAAGCTGGCCGAGATCGACGCTCAGCTCGCCGAGCTGGCCGCATTCCGCGCGCGATTGGTCACATTTCGCACCGGGGAAGGTGCTGGCTGTGGATGCCGCAGGCACGGCGCCTTCTGCGGCTGCCTCGATGGTGCGTCTTCGCCAGTGGAACCGACAGTGATGAAAGGAAGGACGACAGAAATGCATCAGAGCAAGGAGCTGGACATGGTCAATACCTGCGGCTGCGCCAGCAGCGCCGGCGGCTGCGGCTGCGGCTGCGACGGGAGCTGCGGCTGCGGTGACACCTCGCAGGCCACCAGTGCCGAGGAGCAGATCGCCGAACTCGAGCAGGCCAAGCGCGACATCGACCAGCGGCTCGTCGAGCTACAGCGGTCGTGAGTTCGAACCCGGTCCGGGGATGCCGTCGCGTCCCCGGACCAGGGTCCGCGGCCCGGCCCTGCCGATTCCCGGTGGTAACAGGCGCGGCGGCAGGAAGCTGGCGGACGGATGCGTCCAGGGCGAGGGGCTCGGCGAACGGTGCGGCGTGCGCTCGCGGCGCCGCTGACCACACACCAGCAGGTGGTTGCTAGGAGGATCAACATGAGCGTTTCGACAGACGCCCAGGCCGATCATGCAGTGTGTAGCTGCGGCTGCTGCGGTCCGGCCAACGAACAGAAGAGGGCGGCCGAAAGTGCGAAGGGCAACGCGCGGACGGCGTGTCGCTGTAGCTGTGGATGCGGCAGCGAGTCCGGCTGCAGCGAAGCCGGGTGCTCGTGCGGCTGTGCCTAACGGCTAGTTTCCTGATTGCGGATTTTGTAGATCGCGTGGCTCATATCTCCCTGAGGTGGCGCGATCGATGAGCCGAGGACCGAAGACTATGACTGATTCGAAAGCTTGCATGCCTCTTGAGGAGTGTCGGCGCATGCTCGTGGAGCTGCAGGAGCTGCGGCTGCGGCTTACGACGTTGGAGCAGGCGGTGGCCGACTTCGTCAAATCGGTTGAGGGTGAACGCGGCGAGTAGTACAGCCAGGAAAAGTGCCGGCTCTAATACTGCAACGGCACTTCGGCGTGTCGTGAGAGGGTGAGGTCTGTTCGGCGGTGATGATCACCGCGTGGTGGATCTTGCTGGGTGGGTCGCGTCGTTGGATGCGGTGGTGGAGCTGATCGCGGGCCGGTTCGGTCGGGTCGAGCCGCGCCGGCGTGTTGGGGCGTACCTGCGGGGTCTGCTGGCCGGGTTGGAGCGCAAGAACGGGTGGACGCTGGCCGAGCACGCCGGTGCGGTGTCGCCGGACGGGATGCAGCGGCTGCTGCGCACTGCGGGCTGGGATGTCGATGGCGTGCGCGATGACCTGCGTGGCTATGTGCTCGATGAGCTGGGTGACCCGGCTGGGGTGTTCATCGTCGACGAGACCGGGTTCGTCAAGAAGGGGACCCGTTCGGCCGGGGTGCAGCGTCAGTACACCGGCACCACCGTGCAAGATCGACACCCGCGGCCCGTCTCCAGCACCTGACCCGGGATCGGCGCCCGGGTCGCCGCCCCCGACAGGGTGGGTGGGGCCTCGGCGGGCGGATGCGGCGGCCTCCCCGTCCCGCTGCCGACGCCTAGAGCGTGTCCCTTGGATCATGGGACGGGGTCGCGGAGCCAGATCCTGATCGAGGCGACGTCGATGGTTCCGCGGAACATGTAGTCGCGCTTGTCGTAGCGGGTGGCGACCGCGCGGTGGCCC
>NZ_JAHKRK010000137.1 GCF_019396355.1 Pseudonocardia nigra | reverse complement strand
CACCCTACGTGCACGCCGCGGGCGACCCGTCGGCCCGCCGCCGATGCGCCGCCCACATGCCAGCAAGGTGGCCATACTGCCACTGGACGGCAGTATGGCCACCTTGCTGCGACACAGACGGCGGACGCCGCGGCGCTACTCCGGGCGCGGCGTGCGGCTGATGAGCTCCTTGCCCATCTCCGCGGCCGACAGGCCCTCGTGACAGACCCGGCGCACCGCGTCGGCGATCGGCAGCTCGACGCCGTGCCGCTCCCCCAGTGCGCAGATCGACGAGCACGACTTCACGCCCTCGGCCACCTGCCCGTGGTTGGCCGCCTCCGCCTGGGCCAGCGACTCCCCGCGTCCGAGGTGCTCGCCGAACGTCCGGTTGCGCGACAGCGGCGACGAGCAGGTGGCGACGAGGTCGCCGAGCCCGGCCAGGCCGGCGAACGTCATCGGGTCGGCGCCCAGTGCCACGCCCAGCCGCGCGGTCTCGGCCAGCCCGCGGGTGATCAGCGACGCCCTCGTGTTGTCGCCGAATCCCATCCCCGTGGCGATGCCGCACGCCAGCGCGATGACGTTCTTGCCGGCGCCACCCAGCTCGCAGCCGATCACGTCGGTGTTGGTGTAGGAGCGGAAGTAGCCGGTGGTGCAGGCGTGTTGCAGCGCGACGGCCCGGGCGTGGTCGGTGCAGGCGATGACGGTGGCGGTCGGCTCCTCCGCGGCGATCTCGCGGGCGAGGTTGGGGCCCGACACCACCGCGACCTGGTCCTCCGATACCCCAGCGACCTCGCTGATCACCTCGCTCATCCGCTGCAGCGTGCCCAGCTCCACGCCCTTGGCCAGGCTCACGAGCGTGCGGTGCGGGGGGAGCAGGTCGCGCCAGAGTGCGAGGTTCGCGCGCAGCGTCTGCGACGGCACGGCGAGCACCACGGCGTCGGCGCCGTGCAACGCCGCCTTGGGGTCGCAGGTGGCTGACAGCAGCGTGGGCAGGGTGACGCCGGGCAGGTAGTCGGGGTTGTGGTGCTCCTCGTTGACCGCCGCCGCCACCTCGGGTCGGCGCGCCAGCAGGCGCACCCGGCAGCCGGCGTCGGCCAGGACCTTCGCGAACGCGGTGCCCCACGAGCCCGCCCCGAGCACTGCGACCCGGCGGATCTCCGGGATCACGACGCGGCCCCGCGCCGGAAGAAGTCGTCGGGCGCGGGCTCGGAGCGGACCTCGGCGAGCAGCTCCCGGACCCTGACCATGAGCAGGTCGGTGACCTCACGCAGGAGCGCGGCGTCGACCGGGCGCCCGCGGTAGGCGGACATGTCGACCGGCTCGCCGCAGCGCACGGTGATCGTCTTGCGGGGCAGCGGCCGGAACTTCTTGTTGTAGCCGTCGAGCACCTCGCGCGTCCCCCAGTGGACGAACGGCACGACGGGCACCTCGGCCGTCAGGGCGAGCCTGGCGACCCCGGTGCGGGACAGCATCGGCCAGCCGTCGGGGTCGCGGGTGATCGTGCCCTCCGGGTAGATCACCACGACCTTGCCCTCCTGCAGCGCCCGCGTGCCGTCACGCAGGCTCTGCTGGGCGTCGGCCGAGTCGCGGTACACGGGGATCTGCTGGCTACCCCGCAGGGCCGACCCGAGCACCGGCACCTTCCACAGACTGTGCTTGGCCAGGAACCGCGGCACCCGGCGAGCCCGGTGCACCACGAGACCGCTGAAGATCGGGTCGAGGTGCGAGACGTGGTTCCCCACCAGGAGCGCACCCCCCGTCGCGGGGATGTTCTCCTTCCCCTCGTACCGCGCGCGCCCGACCAGCCACTCGATGGGGTAGAAGAAGGCCGCGCAGAACGCGATCCAGAAACCACCCTTCTCACGCCTCACCCACGACCTCCAGTCCCGTCCCGTGCAGAGTCTTACCGGCCGGGCGCGCCGGGTCCACCTCCGGGTCCGGCACGATGGTGAGGTGGGCTGCCTGTCGCCGGTCGTGGATCTGGTCGTCCCGGTCAAATCGCTGTCCGTGGCCAAGTCCCGGCTGCGGGGGGCCGCCGACCGCGGGATCGGCGAGGACGGCGCGCACGCGCGGCTGGCGCTCGCGCTGGCGCACGACACCTTCACCGCCGTGCGCGGGGCCGCACGCGTGCGCAACCTCGTGGTGGTGAGCTCGGACCCCGTGGTGGCCGCGGAGTTCGGCGCCGTCGGTGTCGAGGTCGTGCCGGACGGACCGCTGCCCGGCCTGAACCGCGCCTACGAGCGCGGCGCGGACCTCCTGCGCGAGCGCGACCCCGGCGCCGCCGTCGGGGCGTTGCAGGCCGACCTGCCCGCGCTGCGCCCGGCCGAGCTGGACGCCGCGATCTCCGCCGCCGCGGCCCTGTTCACGCGCGGCGCCCAGCGCGCTTTCGTGGTCGACGCCGACGGCACCGGGTCGACGTTCCTGCTCGCCGCGCCCGGCACACCGCTGCGGCCGCTGTTCGGGGTCGGGTCCGCGCTGCGCCACCGGGAGTCCGGCGCCGAACCGCTGGCCGGTCGCTGGCCCGGCCTGCGCCGCGACGTCGACACCGCCGAGGACCTGCGCGCCGCCGCCGACCTCGGCCTCGGCGAGCACACGCTGGCCGTGCTGACCCCCGTCTCCCGCTGCTGAATGATCGCCGGGCGGACGGGATCCCCACGCGGGCCCTCGGCCCGTGATCACCGCGAGAGCGCACTCATCCCACCACCAACCACCGAAACCGCCACCTCACGACGATTACCCACCCCGTGATCGCCCCGAGATCCCGGTTTCCGCACCACCAGCCACCGAAACCGCCACCTCACGGCGATCTTGAGCCCGGCCGAGCGGACGCCCGTGATCACCGCGAGAGGGCTCGCAGTCACCCGGAGCTCGGGTTGCCGGCCAGCGCCAGCACGCGCTGCGCGGCCGCGACCATCGCCGCGTCGAGGAAGCTGCCGTCGGGCAGCACGACCACAGCGCTGCCCGCCTCCCGCGCCTGCTCGACGCGCTCGACGACCTCGCGGGCCCTGGCCACCTCGGCCTCGTCCGGGCGGTAGGCCTCCCGGATCACCGGCAGCTGCCGCGGGTGGATCGCGGCCCGGCCGAGGAAGCCGAGGCTGCGCCCGCGGCGGCAGGAAGCGGCGAGGCCGGCGAGGTCGCGGACGTCGGGGAACACTGACTGGGCCGGCGGCGACAGCCCGGCGGCCCGCGCCGCGACCACGATCCGCCCACGGCACCACCCCAGCCCCTCGTCGTCGCCGATGCCCAGCTCGGAGCGTAGGTCCGCCTCGCCGAGCCCGATCGACGCGACCGCGGGGTCGCACCGCGCGATGTCGTAGGCCCGCTCCACGCCGACGGCCGACTCGATCAGGCAGTGCACCGCGCGCCCACCGCCGCAGCCCTCGAGCGCCGCGGCGACGGCGTCGACCGACTCGACCTTCGGCAACCGCAGACCGACCGCCGGGTCGAGCCCGCCGACGGCCGCCAGGTCGGCGGCCGCCCACGGCGTGCCCAGCCCGTTCACCCGCACCTGCACCGGCCGGGCGGGCCGCTCGCCCAGGACGCGGACCACCGTGTCCCTGGCGGCCCGCTTGTGCGCCGGCGCGACCGCGTCCTCCAGATCCAGCAGGACGACGTCGGCGTCGCTCGCCAGCGCCTTGCGCACCCGGTCCTCCCGGTCCCCGGGCACGTACAGCAGCGTCAGCGGCGGGATCACACCACACCCCGCTCCCGCAGGGCCGCCACCGCGGCGGCGTCGAGGCCGAGCTCGGCGAGCAGCGCGTCGGTGTCCGCGCCGGGCGCCCGGCCGGGCCAGCGGATCTCCCCCGGCGTGTCCGAGAGCCGGAAGAGGACGTTCTGCATGCGCAGCGTCCCGAGATCCGGGTCGTCGACGGTGTGGATGGTGCCCAGGGCCTGGAACTGGGGGTCGGCCACGATGTCCGGGGGCTCGTAGACCGGGGCGACGGCGGCCTCGGCGCGCTCGAACGCGACCACCACCTCGTCACGGCTGCGGCGGGCGACCCACTCCCCCACGGCGGCGTCGAGCTCGTCGGCATGCGCCGCCCGGCCGGCGCCGGTGGCGAACCATGGCTCATCGACGACGTCGGGGCGGCCCACCAGCCGCATCACGCGCTCGGCGATGCTCTGCGCGCTCGTGGAAACCGCGACCCAGCGGCCGTCCGCGGTCCGGTAGATGTTGCGCGGCGCGTTGTTGCTCGACCGGTTGCCCAGCCGCGGCGGGGTGGTGCCGAGCTGGTCCCACTGCGTGATCTGCGGCCCGAGCATGGCGAGGATCGGCTCGATGATCGCGAGGTCGACCACCTGGCCGCGGCCGGTGGCCGTCCTGGCGTGCAGGGCGGCCAGCACGGCGTAGGCCGTCGCGAGGGCGGCGATCCCGTCCGCGAGCCCGAACGGGGGCAGCGTCGGTGGGCCGTCCGGCTCACCGGTCGCGGCAGCGAACCCGCTCATCGCCTCGGCGAGCGTGCCGAAGCCCGCCCGTCTGCGGTAGGGCCCGACCTGCCCGAACCCGGTGACGCGGGCAACGACCAGGCCGGGGTTCGTCCCGTTCAGGACCTCCGGGCCGAGCCCCCACCGTTCCAGGGTGCCGGGGCGGAAGTTCTCGACGAGCACGTCGGCCGTCCCGACGAGCCGGAGGAAGACCTCGCGGCCGTCGGGCGCCGACAGGTCGAGGGTCATCGTGCGCTTGTTCCGCCCGAGGGTCTTCCACCACAGGTTGTGCCCGTCCTTCGCGGGGCCGTGCCCGCGGCTCGGGTCGGGCGTGCGGGGATGCTCGACCTTGACGACCTCGGCCCCGAAGTCGCCCAGGTGCATCGCGGCCAGTGGCCCGGCGAACAGCGTGGCGGTCTCGACGACCCGGATCCCGGAGAGCGGCGGGGTCATCGCACGACCTCCCCCGCCGCGGTCAGCAGCCCGTCGGGTCCCGCGGGCGCGGTGGCCGTCGGCGTCAGGTCGACGGCGCAGCGGAAGCCGATCGAGGACGAGCGGCCGACCCCGGCGCCCGCGAGCAGGAACTTCACCGAGACGTCCGGCGGCTGCTCCCCGCCGTCGATGTACCAGTCCGATCCCTCGCTGCGCCAGGCCGAACCGCCCTTGAGGATGCAGAACCGGGTGCGGCCGTCGGTGTGCTCGCTCTCGGTGAGGTTCCACACCAGCGGCCGTGCCCGCTCCAGCAGGCCCAGCTCGCCCGCGACCTGCCACTCGTCCTCGGTCGGCAGCCGCATGCCCGCCCACCGGGCGTAGGCGCGGGCGTCGGCGAGGTCGACGTGCGTGACCGGCGCGTCGGCGCACCCCGGCGGCGGCCGCCCATCGGTCCAGGTGGCGAGGAACCGCTCCGGACGCACCGGCGTGTACCCCGTCGCCGCGAGGAACGACGCGTACTCGGCGTTGGTGACCTCACGCCGGCGGACGGCGAAGCGGGACAGGTACACGCTCCGGTGCACGGTGGCGATCTGGTGGAGCCGGGGGTGCAGGGGCTTCCACTCGTCGACCCACGGCGCCTCGCCGTAGAGCCCGGTCTCCCGCACCCGGTGTCGCACCATGAGCTCGCGCCGCCCGCCCTCGACGGCGGCTGCGTCGCGGGGGACGCGGGTGCGCACGGCCGGCTCGGCGGCGATGCGCACGGCGGCCCGCGCGGGGAACGACGCGTCCGTCTCGTCGGGACGGAATGCCGGGGTGGCGACCGGCGCCGGCGCCGCCACCACCGCCGCGATCCCGCCGGCCGGCAGCCTGCCCCGGACGACCGTCCGCCCGTCGGGACCGTGCTCGACGCGCAGCGGCCTGCCCGCGGTCACCTCCGCCCAGTACCGATCGCTCCAGGCCGCTCCGTCGATCACCAGCCACGGGCCGTCGTGATCCTCGCCCTTGTTGACCACGGTCCACAGCGGGGTGCCCTCGTGCTCCCAGCGGGACGCGAACACCTGCACGTCCCCGCCCGGGTGGTCGGCCAGCGGCGTCCACCGCTCCCCCTGCAACCACGGGCGGTGGTCGCGCCACACCGGCCGCATGCTCCGCAGCAGCGCGCGGTCACGAGCGTTCCAGCCCACCCAGACGCCGAAGACGTTCTCCCACATGAGGATCCCGCACCCGTTGAGCCAGGCGGAGTGCAGCTCGTCGAGATGGCTGCGGTGCCAGCGCCGCGAGTGGTGCAGCACGTGCCTGCGCTCGAACCACTTCGCCCGCAGCACCCCGGGCACCGGGGAGTCGGCGAACCACTGCGCCCACGACATCGCGTGGTCGTGCACCCGCGTGAGCGGCAGCCTTGACTCTCCCTCGAGGGTCAGCCCGGGACGCCGGGCGTCGAGGGCGGCGCGGACCCGTGGGCTGCCCTCCTTGGAGCTGTCGAGGAACACGCCGTCGGCGCCGACCCGCACCACGAGGTCGGCGAGGTCCTCGGGATCCCCCTGCTCCCACGGGTGGTAGGTCAGGAACACGCGCACGCCGCGGCGCCGGAACGCCGCCACCACCTCCGCCAGCTCCGGCACGTCGCGGTAGAAGGCGAACTGGTCGCGGTCGTCGATGCCCTCGATCGGGTAGGCGTGCCAAAGCAGCACGCCGTCGACGCCGCCCACCTCCCGCTCCGCGGCGTCCACGAACCCGTCGACGGTGAACCGGCCGGCGCGGTGGTCGTGGAGCAGCTCGTCCCACAGCCACACCACGGCCAGCACGAAGCAGTCGGTCGGCGCGTCCGCGTAGCGCTCCCCGCGGTAGTCGAGGCGCCGCCGCGCCTCGGCGCGCCACCGCGCCAGCTGCGCGCGCCACCGCGGCCAGTGCGCCGGGTCGTCGGGGGCCGCGAGGATCTTCGCGTCGTCGAGCATCCGCAGGTCGGCGCCGGGATCGAGCGGGACGTCGGTCGGCTCGTCGATCGGCCGTGGCAGGTAGGGGTTCAACACATCCGGTCAACTCCAGGAGGACTCGAGGAACATGGTCTCGATCTCGCGGCGGTGCGGCATGGACGTCGACGCGCCCGGCCGCTGCACCGACAGGGCGGCGGCCGCCGTCGCCCACCGCAGCACCTCCGGCGCGTCGCGACCCTCACCGAGCGCCACCGCCATCGCGCCGACGAAGGTGTCGCCCGCGGCCGTCGTGTCCACCGCCTGCACCTGCGGGGCGGGGACGTGCACCGGCTCCGCGCCGCGCGTGACGTAGCGGCAGCCCCGCTCGCCGAGGGTCACGGCCACCGCGCCGACCCGGTCGAGCAGCGCCGTCAGGCCCGCGGCCACGTCGCGCCCGCCAGTGAGGGCCGCGAGCTCCGGCTCGTTCGGAACGAGGACGTCCACCGCGGCGAGCAGCTCGTCCGGCAGCGGGACGACCGGGGCCGGCGTGAGGACGACACTCACCCCGTGGTCGCGGGCGAACGCGGCACCCGCGACAACGACCGGGAGCGGCAGCTCCAGCTGCAGCAGCAGGATGTCGCTGCCGACGATGGCCTCCCGGTGGGCGTCGGTCAGCTCAGTGACGGCGCCGTTGGCCCCGGGGACGACGACGATCGCGTTGCCGCCTCCGCCGTCCACCACGATGTGCGCGGTGCCGGTGGGCTCGGTCGACGTGGCGAGCGCCGACGTGTCCACACCGTTGTCCGCCAGCACACCGCGGGCCTGCCGCCCGAAGTCGTCGTCCCCGACCGCGCCGAGCATCCGCACCCGGCCGCCCGCCCGCGCCGCGGCCAGCGCCTGGTTGGCCCCCTTGCCCCCGGGGACGCTGAACCAGCGCCGCCCGGTGACCGTCTCGCCGCGCTCCGGCGGGCGGTCGACCACCACGACGAGGTCCATGTTGGTGCTGCCGAGCACCGCGACCCGCGCCGTCGTCATGACCCGGCCTCCGCCAGCGCGAGCGTGCGGGCGGCCAGCTCGTCGAAGCCGACGCCGTCGAACCCGGGAAGGCTGGTGGCGACCCGGTTGCGCAGCGGGCCCGTCCAGCGGTCCGGCAGCCCGCGCGCCCCGCACATCGCGCCGGCCAGCGCCCCCGCGGTGGCGCCGGTGGAGTCGGTGTCCCACCCCGCGGAGACGGTGAGGCAGATCGTCCGGCCGAAGTCGCCGCCCCCGAAGCGCAGCGCGGCGACGACCACGGCGGCGTTGTGCAGCACGTGCACCCAGTGCAGGTCGCCATAGCGCGCCTCGATGCCGTCGACGACCTGTTCCCAGTCCGCGCAGCGCTCGGTCAGCTCGCGCGCGAACCGGACGGCCTCGGCGTAGCGGGACCCGGCGGGCACCACCGACAGCCCGGCGTCGAGGACGGCGTCGACGTCGTCGGTGACGCAGGCAGCTGCCGACGCGGCGGCGACGAACAGCGCGCCGTAGACGCCGTTGCCGGTGTGGCTGAGCACCGCGTCGCGCCAGGCGAGCTCGGCGGCGCGCCCCGGGTCGCCGGGATGCGTCCAGCCGTAGACGTCGGCCCGGATCTGCGCCCCGATCCACTGCTGGAACGGGTTGTGCCGGGTGGCCGTCCGCGGCGGCTCGACGCCCAGCAGCAGGTTGCGGTAGGCCACCCGCTCCGCGGTGAAGACCCGGCCAGCCGGCAGGTCGGCGAGCCAGCGCTGCGCCACGTCCTCGGTGGAGAGCGCCTGCCCGTGCTCCTCCAGCATCCCGAGCGCGAGCATCGCGAAGTTGAGGTCGTCGTCCTCGGGCATCCCGTCGATGTTCTCGGCGAGGCTCGTCGGGGCGCTGCGACGGTTCCACGGCCAGCGCTGCGCCACCTCGTCGGGCAGCCCCGCCGCGGTGAACCAGTCCGCGAGCGGCCAGCGGCCCTGCGCGGAGAGGATCTCCCGGATGCCCCGCCGCGGGATCTTCTCCACCGGCTTGCCGAGCAGGCACCCCGCGGCCCGGCCGAGCCACCCGCCGTGCAGCCGGTCGAGCAGGTCGCCGCCCCGCGCCGGCACGGGCGCGGGCCACGGCGCGGCGGCGCGGATCGCGTCCAGGTCCGTCGGCTCCCGGTCGGCGTAGCGGCTCACCGAGCCGTCGAGCTCGTCCAGCAGGCGCAGCGCCAGCGCGCGCAGCGGGACGGGTGCCCGCTCGGGTGACGCGCCGCCCAGGGGGTCGGCATCGGCGCCGCCCGCGCCGCGCCACTCGCCGCGGGCCGCGGACACGTCGATCCCGTCGAGCTCGGCCTGCGCCAGCGCGTGCCCGACCAGGTCCTCCGGTTGCACCCAGGTGAGCCTCATGAGCCGCCCGCCGTCAGCGTGCGGAACGCGGCGTCGCTGCGGTCCCGCAGCTCGGCGTCCGCCCGCCGGATCTCCTCGGTGACCCCGGCGAGGCGCAGGCCGGGCGCCACGAGGTCGATCCGGCTGGCCGCGGCCACCTCGGCCGCGAGCCCCTCGGGCACCGCGGCCCGGCCCCCGAGCGCTCCGGCGATCGCGCCGCCCATGCTCGCGATCGAGTCGGCGTCGCGACCGTAGTTGACCGCGCCGAACACCGTCTGCTCCCAGTCGCCCTTGGCGATCACGAGCATCCCGAGCGCGATCGGCAGCTCCTCGATGCTGTGGATCCGGCTCGGGCGCCGGGCACCCAGCCCCTGGTCGCGGTAGGTGTCGGCCACCGTGTCGAACGGGCGGACCGCATCCCGCAGCACCCCCGACGCGATCGCGTCGGCCCAGTGCCCCACCCCGGCCGCCGCCGCGCACACCGCCTCGACGGCGGCGCGGGTGCCGTCCTTGGCCAGCGCCATGACGGCGTCCAGCACCGACTCGACGGACGCGCCGGGCGCCATCGCCGCGGCCACGGCGGCCGCAAGCACGGCCGCCGCCTCCCGCCCGTAGGACGACTGGTGCGCGCCGGCGACGTCGACGGCCTCGGCGTACGCCCCGCGCGGGTCCACGGCGTTGACGACCCCGATCGGGGCCGCGTACATGGCCGCCCCGCAGTTGACGGCGTTGCCGACCCCGGCCTCCCGCGGGTCGGCGTGGGCCCAGTGCAGCCGCAGCGCCATGTACTTCTCGGCGAGGAAGACCCGCTGCAGCGGCAGCGCGCGCGATTCGAGCTCCGGGATCCACACCGGGTCGCCGATCATGCGGGGGACGAGCCGCTCGGCGACGTCGTAGGCGGTGAGGTGGTCGCGCTTCTCGCAGTAGACGTCGACGAGCAGGTGCGTCATGAGGGTGTCGTCGGTGACGTGGCCGTCGCCCTTGTGGTACGGGGCGAGCGGGCGCGCGGTGCGCCAGTCCGGGTGGTAGGGCGGCACCACGCCCTCGACCCAACCGCCCCAGCGCTCCCGGATGTCGGCGGGGCCCCACCCCTCGGTCGCGCCGCCTAGCGCATCGCCGACCGCGGCGCCGAGGAGGCATCCCACGGCGCGGTCCTGCAGCGCGTTCTCACCCACTCGTCGTTCCTTCCACCCGATCGATGTCCCAATCGATGTCCAGCACGGCGCCGAGCTGCTGCCCGGCCAGCTGCGGGACACAGATGCCGCGCAGCACGGGCGGCTCGGCGAGCAGGTCGGCCGGGAGCCAGGCCGGGCCGAACGCCGCCCCGGCGACGGCCCCGGCCAGCGGCACCAGCGCGTCGGCGTGGCGCGGGTGGGCCAGCGCCCCGAGGAGCAGCTCCTCGGGGCCCGCTGCCCGCCGCAGATGCGCGAGCAGCAGCGCCAGGGTCTCCGGGGCCGCGATCGCGAAGGAGTAGAGCGGGTCGACGACGCCCTGCTCGAGCGCCCGGGCCAGGGCGAGCGCGGACGGCTGGTCCGCCTCGACGGCCCGCAGCGCCGCCTCGACCACGCCCGCGCTCCAGCTGCCCTCCGGCAGGCTCCCCGCCGCCTGGGCCACCGCCCGCTCGACGGGGGCGCCGTCGACGAGCTCGGCCACCAGCACCGCGGTGGCACGGGCGCACCACACCCCGTCCTCGGCGTGGGTCACCTGCGCGTCGGTGTCGGCGGCGCGTGCGGCGGCGCCGGCATCGCCTGCGTGCTGCAGCCCGGCGGCGAGGGCCCGCACGCAGGCGATGTCGTCGAAGTAGTGCGGGTTGTCGTGCCCGCTCTGCGGCGGCGCGAGCCCGCGGGCGAGGTTCTCCAGCGCCACCACCGTGCCGGTGCGTGCACGGACGCTGCTGGGATCGTCGCTGCGCAGCCGCGCCAGCTCGGCCCAGACACCGAGGGGTTCCGCCGTCGGCTGGCCGTCGAGGCCGCGCCCGGTGTGGAACAGCGCCGACACCGCGAACCACTCGGTGTCGTCGGACCGTCCCGCGGCGTCGACGAGCTGGGGCGGGGACGCGTGCAGGTAGGGCAGCGCCCGGGTGGTGGTTCGCATCCGCACGGCGAAAACGTCGATCTCCTGCAGCCGCTCGGTGCGCCGCGCCGGCAGCAGGGAGAGCCGGTGCCACAGCGACGGCCACGCCAGGCCGTCGGCGAGCACGAGGCCCGCGATCGTCGCCCTCGCCCGCTGCCGCCGCGCGCCGCCGTTCATCGGCACGCCGCCGGAGTCGCGAGGCAGAGCTGGTCGGCGATCTCCAGCGGGTGCAGGCCCGCCGTGGCCTGCAGGCACACGCCCGGCGCGACGACCACGGCGCCCAGCCACTCCGCCGGGACCGCCTCGATTCCGTGCATGGCGCCCGCGACCGCCCCGGCGATGGCGGCCGTCGTGTCGGCGTCGCGGCCCAGGTTCACCGCCGTCAGGATCGCCTCACGCACCCGCCCGCGCGCGGCCAGCAGCGCGGCGAACGCGAGCCCGACGGCCTCCGGTCCGAGATCCACCCAGTAGTAGCTGCGGACGGTTAGGTGCTCGACGGCCCGCTGGGCGAACGCCTCCCACCCGCCGTCCGGCCACGAGTCGGCCACCTCCCGGGCCGCGCGCAGGTTGCGGCAGGTCCAGGAGTCGGCGGGCACCGCGCGGACGGCGGCCGCGTACACGCCGTCGAGGTCCGCGCCGCCCGCCGCGGCCGCTACCGCCGCCGCCACGGCCTGCCCGGACAGGATGCCCTCGCCGCTGTGGCTCACCGAGCCGTCCTCGGCGGCCAGCCACGCGGCCCGCTCCGGGTCGCCCGTGGCCACGATCCCGATCGGCGCGACCCGCATCGCGAGCCCGTCGCTCCAGGCGTGGAAGTGCTGGCCGGACTGCGGCGGGTCGATGCCGCGCTGCAGGTTGCGGATGGCGGCCATCTCGCTGAACCCCGCGCCCCGGAAGGGCGCGGTCTGCGTGCACACCTCCGCGCGCCACAGCTCCGCCACGGTCTCGGCGCTGAACCGGTCGCCGTAGCGCAGCAGGGCCATCGCGGTGAGCAGCGCGTACTCGGTGTCGTCGCTGCCGGTGGGGGCGTCGTCGACGTAGCCGTCGATCCGCCCCCACCGGGCCACGATGGCCTGCGGTTCCATGCCTTCCGCAGGCCGACCCAGCGCGTCACCCGCCGCGAGGCCTGCCATGCACCCTCGCGCGCGACTGCGCAGGTCGGGCATTGCACGTTCTCCTTACCTCGGCCGCACCCCGGCCGCCTGCGTCCCTACCGGGACAGGACGTCCTTGCCCCCCTGCTCGAGCTGCGCCCCGAGCTCCTGCAGGGAGATCTCATCGGCGAAGAAGCGCTGGAACGCCGGCGTGGCGATGCGCGTCTTCCACTCGCTGTAGGCGTCGACCTCCTGGAAGGGCGCCTGGGTGAGCGCCTCAGCGCTGGCCACCGCGATGTCCCAGCCCTGCTCGCCACCCGTCGTCTGCAGCAGCTGCTCGCGGGCGCCCTCGCTGGTCGGAATCAGCCAGTCGCCCTTGGCGAGGGTGGCCATGTTCTGCGGCGCGAGGAAGAACTCGATGAACTGCATGGCCTCTTGCTGGTGCTCCGACTGCGCGGCGACCGACAGCGTCTGCGGGTTGGCCGCCTGGGACTGGCTGCCGTCACCGGCGAGCGGGGGCAGCGTGACCCAGTCGAAGCCCTCCGGGGCCTGCTGGACCATCTGCTGACGCAGCCAGATCCCGCCGGGCACCGTGGCGTACTTGCCGGCGAAGAAGCCGGGCAGCGTGTCGGTGCTGCTCATCCCGAGCGCCTCGGGGGCGGCCGACCGGTCGGTGTAGAGCATCTCGTGGATCCGGCTCGGCACCTGGCCCTCGGCCTCGGTGAAGCGCACCTGCGGCTGCTCGGAGTCGACCTCATAGAAGAACTGCCCGCCGAAGGCGAGGCTGAGGTTCATGACCGCGTTGGTCGGGTTGGAGAGCGGCCACGCCGCGCCGAAGGTGTCGGCGTCGGTCAGCTGCCGGGCCGCCGCCTGGTACTCGTCCCAGCTCCACGGGTCCTCGGGCGTCGGCACCGGGATGCCCGCCTCGTCGAGCATCGTCTTGTTGGCGATCACGACCTGTGACTCGAGCAGGAACGGCACGCCGTAGAGGGCCCCGTCGTCACCGGTGACGGTCTGCCAGATGGCGTCGTCGATCCCCTCGCGCATGTCGGCGGGGACGAGGTCGGTCAGGTCTGCCAGGTAGCCGCGCTGCGCGAAGGACGGGATGGCCGCGCTCTCGTAGTGGATGACGTCCGCCGGGTCGCCGCCCTCGAAGGCGGTGAGCAGCTGGTCGTGCACCGATCCCCAGTCGCCCTGGATGTACTCCACCTGGACGTCGGGGTGCTCGGCGTTCCACTGGTCCACCAGTGCGCGGTTGGCCGCGACGGACTCCTCCTGCCAGGCCAGGCTGAGGAAGCGCAGGGTCACCGGGCCGTCCGACCCGCCTTCCCCCTCCCCGCTCCCGCACCCGGCCAGCGACGCGACCGCGAGGGCCGCGGCCGCGGCGGCGACCATGATCCTTCGGAGCATGGGGTGTCTCCTTTCGGTTTCGCCGCTCGCGCGGCCGTGAACGTCGGTGTTCGCGATCGCCTGGTCACCCCTTCGTGGCCCCGGCGAGCAGGCCGCCCGCCAGGCCGCGCTGGATGAAGGAGAAGAAGGCGAGGCTGGGCAGCGTCGCCAGCAGCGCCCCGGCGGCGAGTGGCCCCAGCCGGGCCACCCCCTCGATGCCGACGAAGCGGGCCAGCGCGAGCGGCAGGGTGGTCAGCTCCGGGCTCTTGATCAGCACGAGCGCGAAGAAGAACTCGTTCCAGGCCGTGATGAAGGCGAACAACGTGGTGGCGATGATCCCCGGCAGCAGCAGCGGGAACACGATCGCGCGCAGGACCTGCACGCGGGAGGCGCCGTCGACGGTGGCCGCCTCCTCGATGTCGCGCGGGAGGTTGCGGACGTAGCCCTGCAGCATCCAGAGCGCGAACGGCAGGGTCCACACGACGTAGACGAGGATCAGCCCCGCCCTGTTGTCCACCAGTCCCACCTCGCTGAGGATCAGGAACAGCGGGATCACGATGAGGATGAACGGAAAGAGCTGGCTGACCAGCACCCAGCCGAGCACCGGTTTCGCCAGCCAGCTGCGCAGCCGGACCAGGGCGTAGGCCGCAGGCACGGCCACCAGCACGGTGAGCGCGGCGCTGGCGCTGGCGACGATCAGGCTGTTGAGCGCCGACCGGACCAGCGCCTGTTCGGTGAAGGCGTCCGCGTAGTTACCCAGGGTGGGCGCCTGCGGGATCAGCGTGGGGTGCAGCTCGACCAGCTCGGGGGCCGGCTTGAACGACGTCGAGAGCATCCACAGCAGCGGGAAGGCGAGGAAGACGACGTACGCCGCGAGCAGCACGTACTGCACGGCGCGGACGAT
Organism: Pseudonocardia nigra; assembly: GCF_019396355.1. Classification (GTDB taxonomy): domain Bacteria; phylum Actinomycetota; class Actinomycetes; order Mycobacteriales; family Pseudonocardiaceae; genus Pseudonocardia; species Pseudonocardia nigra. The sequence continues at coordinate 6,179 of NZ_JAHKRK010000137.1, read as the reverse complement.
CGGCGACGTGCGGTCGATCGGCGGGATCTCGCTCCTCCGACGCCTGCGCTTCGGCGACGGCGCCACCTGGGCCGGGGTCTCCGTGTCCATCGCGCTGGTCGTCATGTCGCCTCCCGAACCCGCCGCCGCAGGTAGACCACGAGGAGTGCGACGATCACGAGCACCATCACGTTGCCCAGCGCGGCCGCGTAGCCGAAGTTGCCGTAGCGGAACGCCTCCTCGTAGGCGAAGAGCATCGGCAGCATGGTCCGCCCGCCCGGTCCGCCCTCGGTCAACACGTAGACCAGGTCGAACGAGTTGAAGTTCCAGATGAAGTTCAGCGTTGTGATCGCCACGACCACGGTGCGCAGCTGGGGCAGCGTGATGTGACGCAGCCGCTTCCAGCCCCCGGCGCCGTCCACGGCCGCCGCCTCGTACAGCTCGCCGGGGATGCCCTGGAGCCCGGCCAGCAGCACCACGGTCGTCACCGGCAGGCCGGCCCAGACGCCCACCACGATCACGGCGGGCAGCGCCGTGGAGAAGTCGCCGAGCCAGTTCGTCGCGCTGTCGGACAGGCCCAGCCGGTAGAGCATCTCGTTGAGCAGCCCGGCGTCGGGCCGGTAGATCAGGCTCCACATGACTCCGACGACGACCGGCGGCATCGCCCACGGGACCACCGCGAGCACGCGGGCGAGACCCCGCCCGCGCAGCTGGAGGTTGAGCAGCAGCGCGAGCCCGAGGCCGAGCACGAACTGCAGCGCGGTGACCGAGACCGCCCAGGTCAGCCCGATCCGGAACGAGTTCCAGAACAGGCCGTCGCCCAGGAGCTGCTGGTAGTTCTCCAGCCCGGTGAAATGCGTCTCCTGATTGAAGCCGGCCCGCGCGTCGGTGAAGCCGAGGTAGATCCCGCGCAGCAGCGGGAAGACGCTCAGCAGCAGCACGGGGAGCATCGCGGGCAGCAGCAGCCACAGCGCGTCCATCTGCCGGCGCGGGCCACCCGAGGTGGTCCGGGTGGTCGCGGTGGTCGCGGCGGTCATGTTCTCGCCCCCTCCGAGCTGCTGGCCCTGACCTGGAGCCGGGGCGGGACCGTGGTGCGGACGAACGGGCGCGAGCCGTCGGCCAGCCGTTGCAGGAGCAGGTCGGCGGCGAGCCTGCCGCGCTCGTGCGACCCGAGCGACACGCTGGTGAGCGGGGGCCACGCGGTCTCGGCGAGGTCGGTGTCATCCATCCCGACCACGGCCACGTCCCCGGGGATCTCACGGCCGACGGTGCGCACGGCCTGCATCGCCCCCAACGCCATGAGGTCGTTCGCGGCGAACACGGCGTCGACGTCGGCGCGCTGCAGCACCCGGCCCATCGCCGCCGCGCCCCCGGCGACCTCGAAGTCGGTGAACTCGACGAGCCGGTCGTCGAGGTCGAGGCCGCACGCGCGCAGGCCGTCGACGTAGCCGCGGTACCGCGCCCGCCCGGGCACCGTGTCGAGCGGTCCGTCGACGAGCGCGATCCGCCTGCGCCCGGTGCCCACCAGGTGCCGGACGGCCAGGCCGGCGCCGGTGCGCGAGTCGGCGCGCACGTTGTCGGCGGGGACGTCGTCGGGCAGCTGCCCGATGACGACGACGGGCACCTGGGCGCGCCGCAGCTCCTCCGCGTGCCGGTCGGTGACGCGCAGCGGGCAGAGCACGAGGCCGTCGACGTAACGCTGCCCGAGGCTGCGCAGAACCTCGATCTCGTCGTCGACGTCGGCGTTCGTGCTGTGCAGCAGCAGGCGGTAGCCGGCGGCGCGCAGCACGGGCTGGATGGCGCGCACCATGGCGAGGTAGGCGGCGTTGCCGATGTTCTCCATGGCGAAGGCGATCTGCCCGGTCTGGCGGGTCTTGAGCGACTTCGCGGCCGCGTTGGTGACGTAGCCGACCTCCGCAACGGCCTCCCGCACGCGGCGGATGGTGTCCTCGTTGGTCGTCAGGCCGTTGAGCACCCGCGAGACGGAGGCGATCGAGACGCCGGCGGCGGCAGCGACGTTCTGGATCGTCGGCGCGGTGCGTCCCTCCGATCGCACGTTCGCTCCCTCCCCTCGGCCGTAAACGTTTACGACTCGCTCGTGGGGCGGCTGGAAACGTTTACGGGGTGACGGCACGCAGTCAAGCTGCCCGGACCACGCTCTGTCAAGAGCGGCGCCGGGACCGGAGCGGCCGAGAGTTCACCAGGATGTCGGTGGCCGACCGGGTCACGGGGGCCACCGGTGGGTAACAATCACGAGCGTGGGTGACGACGTGAGCAGAAGCCCGGCTCCCGACCCCGGCTCGTCGGACGCGCGGCGCAGCTCCCGCTCCCAGCGGCGCTCGCCCCGCCCGTCGACGCGCCGGGTGCACGCCGCGAGCCGTCCGGTGAGCGCCGGCGCAGCCTCGGCGTCGGCCTCGGAACAGGACACGAACGGTCGGCACCCGACCGACGTCGGGCCCGGCCCGGCCGCCCCGCCCACGGAGGCCAGCACCGCGAACCCACCCCCGCCGCCCAGCTCGTCGACCGCGGCCGCGGTGCCGGTGAGCCCGCCGGCACGCACGCTCGCCCCGGCGTCCGAGCTCCCGGACGACCGCTACCTCAACCGCGAGCTGTCATGGCTCGACTTCAACGCCCGCGTGCTCGCCCTCGCCGAGGACCGCAGCCAGCCGCTGCTCGAACGCGCCAAGTTCCTGGCGATCTTCGCCTCGAACCTCGACGAGTTCTACATGGTCCGCGTTGCCGGGCTGAAGCGCCGCGACGAGACCGGCCTCGCCGTCCGCAGCGCCGACGGCCTCACCCCCCGCGAGCAGCTCGCCCGGATCGCCGACCGCAGCCAGGCGCTCGCGGAGGCCCACGCCCGCGTGTTCCTCGACGAGGTCCGCCCGCAGCTCGAGAAGACCGGCATCCGAATCCTGCACTGGGGCGACCTGTCCGACGACCAGCGGCAGCGGCTGTCGGAGTACTTCTCCGACCAGGTGTTCCCGGTCCTCACCCCGCTCGCGGTCGACCCGGCGCACCCGTTCCCGTACATCTCCGGGCTGTCGCTGAACCTGGCCGTCACCGTGCGCGACCCGGAGGGCCGCACGGAGCGGTTCGCCCGCGTCAAGGTGCCCAACAACGTCCCGCGCCTCGTGCGGGTGGCGTCCCGGGACAACAGCGACGTCACCTTCCTGCCCATCGAGGACCTCATCTCCGCCCACCTCGGCGAGCTGTTCACCGGGATGGAGGTGGCCGAGGTCCACGCGTTCCGGGTCACGCGCAACGCCGACCTGGAGGTCGAGGAGGATCGCGACGAGGACCTCCTCCAGTCGCTGGAGCGCGAGCTCGCGCGGCGCCGGTTCGGGCCGCCGGTGCGGCTCGAGGTCACCGACAGCATGAGCGATCACGTGCTGGAACTGCTGCTGCGCGAGCTCGACGTCGACCCGCACGACGTGGTCACCGTGCCGGGACTGCTCGACCTCACCGCCCTCTGGCAGGTGCACTCGGTCGACCGCCCCGACCTGAAGGACGACCCCTTCGTCCCGGCCACGCACCCCGCGTTCGCCGAGCGCGAGACACCACGCAGCGTGTTCGCCACGCTGCGCGAGGGCGACGTGCTGGTGCACCACCCCTACGACTCGTTCTCCACGAGCGTCCAGCGGTTCGTCGAGCAGGCCGCCTCCGACCCGAACGTGCTGGCGATCAAGCAGACGCTCTACCGCACCTCCGGCGACTCCCCCATCGTCGACGCCCTCATCGAGGCCGCCGCTGCGGGCAAGCAGGTCGTGGCGCTCGTGGAGATCAAGGCGCGGTTCGACGAGCAGGCCAACATCCGGTGGGCCCGCGAGCTGGAGAAGGCCGGCGTGCACGTCGTCTACGGCCTGGTAGGGCTCAAGACACACTGCAAGACCGCGCTCGTCGTGCGTCAGGAGGGCTCCACGATCCGGCGCTACTGCCACATCGGCACCGGCAACTACAACCCGAAGACCGCCCGGCTCTACGAGGACATCGGCGTGCTCACCGCCGACCCGACGATCGCCGCCGACCTCACCGACCTGTTCAACTCGCTCACCGGCTACTCCCGCCAGACCTCCTACCGAAGCCTCCTGGTCGCGCCGTACGGGGTGCGGCGCGGAATCGTCCGGCGCATCGAGGACGAGATCGAGGCCCGCCGCGAGGGCGACGAGAACGCGCGCGTCCGCATCAAGGTCAACTCGCTGGTCGACGAACAGGTGATCGACGCGCTGTACCGGGCGTCGCAGGCGGGCGTGCCGGTCGACGTCGTCGTGCGCGGCATCTGCGCGCTGCGCCCCGGCCGGCCGGGGCTGTCCGAGAACATCCACGTGCGCTCGATCCTCGGCCGGTTCCTCGAGCACTCCCGGGTGTTCCACTTCGGCGCCGCGGACGAGTACTGGATCGGGAGCGCGGACATGATGCACCGCAACCTCGACCGACGCGTCGAGGTGCTGCTGCGCGTCGCCGACCAGCGCCTCGCCCGGCGGCTCGGGGAGATCTTCGACTCCTGCCTCGACGCCGCCACGCGGAGCTGGAGCCTGCACGCCGACGGCTCGTGGGAGCCCTCGCCCGCGCCCGCCGCGCAGGTTTCCCCCGTGCGCGACCACCAGGCGGAGATGATGCAACGCCACGCCGCCACCGCGGTCGTCGACGCCGAGTGACCGCCGCACCCCAGCCCCTCGAGGAGCTGACGTGACCACCACGACCCCGCCCGGTGTCGACGCCGTCGACGCCGACGTCCTGGCCGCCGGGGCCGTGTTGTGGCGGCGCGGCAGCGGGGGCCCGGAGCTCGCACTGGTGCACCGGCCGCGGTACGACGACTGGTCCTTCCCCAAGGGCAAGCTCGACCCCGGCGAGTCGATGCCGTTCGCCGCCGTGCGCGAGATCGCCGAGGAGACCGGCCACCCGGCCCGGCTCGGCGCCGTGCTCGGCGACGTCCGCTACGCAGTGCCCGAGGGCCGCAAGGTCGTGCGGTACTGGGCGGCCGAGGCCCGCACCGGAACGTTCACCGCGGGGGACGAGACCGACGAACTGCGCTGGCTCGACCCGGGCCGCGCCGCCGAGCTCCTGTCCTACGAGCACGACCTCGCCGTGCTCGAACGCTTCACCGCCATCGGCGCGCCCAGGTCGGTCGTGGCTCTGGTCCGGCACGCCAAGGCGGGCAGCCGCAGCCAGTGGGACGGCGACGACGACCTGCGGCCCCTGTCCGGCACCGGCCGGGAACAGGCGCACCAGCTCGCCGCCCTGCTGCCGCTGTTCGGGCCGGACCGGATCGTCAGCGCGCCACCCGTCCGGTGCCGCGACACGGTGGCCCCCCTCGCCGGCGTGCTCGGCGGCCTGCCGGTGGCCGACGAACCACTGCTCGGCGAGAACGGCTACTGGGTCGACCCGGCCGCAGGCCGCGCCTGCCTGCGCACCCTCGCCGCGCAGCCCGGGGTCACGGTGGTGTGCAGCCAGGGCGGCGTCATCCCCGACGTGATCGCCGCGCTCGCCACGGGAGCCGGCCTGCCCGGCGTCGACCCGGAGGACGTGCACTCGCGCAAGGGCAGCACTTGGCTGCTGACCTTCGACGACGACGGCACCCCGCGCTCGGCCGACTACTACCCGCACCCCACGGGCTGACGGGCGAGTCCGGGCGACTCGCGCGGCAATCCCGGGCGACTCGCGTAGATGTGCGCGAGTCGCCCGGTTCTGGACGGCGAGTCGCCCGGATTTGGACGCCGAGTCGCCCCTTGACGTGCGCGGGGACAGTCGCGGGCTACTTCTTCGACTTGGCCTTCTTGCCCTTGCCGTCCTTGCTGCCCTTACCGTCCTTGGCCTTGACGTCCTTGGCGTCCTTCGCCTTGGCGTTCTTCGCGTCCTTGCCGTCCTTGGCCTTCGCCGCCGCCTTGCCCTTCGACGGCTTCTCGGCCTTCGCCGCGGACTTCTCCGCCTTGCCCGACGCCTTCCCCGCTTTCGCCGACCCCGACTCCGGCGACGGCTCCGCCACGGCGAACCCGCCGTTCGACCGGGCCTTGACGCCGGCCGCGGCCGCGTCGATGGCGGGCTCGCCCACCGGCTCGGTGGCCGCGCCGCTCTCCGCACGCGGCTTCGCAGCGGAGCGGGTGGGCGTGGCGCGGGGCTCCGGCGCGCCGCCGTCCCCGACGGCGGCGCGGAACCCCGCCCCCGGGCGGAACGCCGGCACGGTGGTGGCCGGCACCTCGACC
>NZ_JAHKRK010000136.1 GCF_019396355.1 Pseudonocardia nigra | reverse complement strand
GGGAAGGCCCCCAGGCCTCAGACTTTGCTTCGGGCTAGACGCACCAATGCCAACCGAGCTCAGCCGGACCCGACCCGATTCTCATACCTCGTGGCGGCCGAAGGCCATGGGGGACTTTGCTGCAATCGGGGGGCCGGACTCGCTCAGCGCGACGCGCCCGCCCGGCGCTTGTTGTAGACGTCGAAGGCCACGGCCAGGAGCAGCACGAGGCCCTTGACCACCGACTGGATGGACTGGTCGATGCCCATGAGCTGCATGCCGTTGCTCATCACGGCCATGATCAGGCCACCGACCATGGCACCGACGACGGTCCCCACTCCGCCGGTCACGGCCGCGCCGCCGATGAACGCCGCCGCGATCGCGTCGAGCTCGAACATGTTGCCCGCGCCCGGCTGGGATCCGTTGATCCGGGAGGAGTAGATGATCCCGGCGACCGCGGACAGCAGCCCCATGTTGACGAAGATCCAGAAGTTGACCGTGCGGACCTTGACGCCGGAGAGCATGGCCGCCGACAGGTTGCCGCCGATGGCGTAGACCTGCCGGCCGAAGACCGTCCGCCGCGTGACGACCCCATAGGCGAGCACCAGCACCGCCAGGATGATCAGCACGACCGGCAGGCCGCGGGCGTGCGCGAGCTGCCAGGCGAAGTACATGACCACGGCCCCGACGAGCACGACCCGCGCGACGAACAGCGGGAACGACTCGACCGGCTGCTGGTAGGTGATGCGGGCGACGCGGGTCCGGAACCCGCTGACCGCGTAGCCCGCCACCGCGATCGCGCCGATGAGCAGCGTGAACGCGTCGTAGCCCTGGCCGCCGATCAGGCCGTTGAGGAAGCCGTTGGCCACCTCCTGGTACTCCGCCGGGAACGGCGAGAGCGAGATGTTGTCCAGCACCCGCAGCGTCAGGCCGCGGAACAGCAGCATGCCGGCAAGGGTGACGATGAACGCGGGGATGCCGACGTAGGCCACCCAGAAGCCGTGCCATGCGCCGACCGCCAGGCCGACGCCCAGCGCGGCGAGGATCCCGACCCACCACGGCATGCCCTGCTGGATGACCACGACCGCCGAGACGGCGCCGGTCAGCGCCACCACCGACCCGACCGAGAGGTCGATGTGCCCGGCGATGATCACGATGACCATGCCGATCGCCAGCACGAGGATGTAGGAGTACTGCAGGACGATGTTCGTGATGTTGATGGGGCTGAGCAGCACCCCGTCGGTGAGGATCGCGAACAGCGCCACGATCGCCACGAAGGCCACGTAGATGCCGCTCTGGCGCAGGTTGCGGGTGAGCAGCGTGCGGATGTCGCTGGTCCCGGTGTGCAGCGCCGCGGCGGGCCTGCCGCCCGGCTCCTCGGCCGGGTCCGTCTGCGACGGCGCGGTCCTGGTCATCCGGCGAGTTCCCTCTCCGTGGTCATGAGCGCCATCAGGCCCTCCTGGGTCGCCTCGCGCACCGGCACCTCACCGGTGATGCGACCGGCGGACAGCGTGTAGATGCGGTCGCAGATGCCGAGCAGCTCCGGCAGCTCGGACGAGATCACGAGCACCGCCTTCCCGGCCGCGACCAGCCGGTTGACGATCGTGTAGATCTCGTACTTCGCGCCGACGTCGATGCCGCGGGTGGGCTCGTCCAGGATCAGCACGTCCGGGTCGGTGAACAGCCACTTCGACAGCACGACCTTCTGCTGGTTGCCGCCGGAGAGCTTGCCCACGACGCTCATGACGCTCGGCGCCTTGATGTTCATGTTCCGGCGGCTCTCCTCGGCGACCTTGGTCTCCTCGTTGCCGTTGACCCAGCCGCGCCGCGACAGCTTGCGCAGCCCGGCCGCCGAGACGTTGCGCCGGATGTCCTCGATGAGGTTGAGCCCGTACTTCTTGCGGTCCTCGGTGGCGTAGGCGATGCCGTTGCCGATCGCCTCGGCGACCGTGCGGGCGCGCACCTCCGTGCCGCGGACGAACAGCCGCCCGGAGATGTTGCGCCCGTAGGACCGCCCGAAGATGCTCATCGCGAGCTCGGTGCGTCCGGCACCCATGAGCCCGGCGATCCCGACGACCTCGCCGGCACGGACCGTGAGGCCCGCGCCGTCGACGACCTTGCGGTCCTGGGTCGGGTGCCAGACCGTCCAGTCCTCGACCCGCAGCACCTCCTCCCCGGGCGCCGACTCGCGCTCGGGGTAGAAGCTCTCCAGGTCGCGGCCGACCATCCCGCGGATGATCCGGTCCTGCGTCGCGTCCGGCTCGCGCATGTCCAGCGTCTCGACCGTCCGGCCGTCCCGGATGACGGTGGTGCGATCGGCGATGCCGACGATCTCGTTCAGCTTGTGCGAGATCATGATCGAGGTGATGCCGCGGTCCCTGAGGAGGCGCAGCAGGTCGAGCAGGTGTGCGGAGTCGCTGTCGTTGAGCGCGGCGGTCGGCTCGTCGAGGATGAGCAGCCGCACGTCCTTGGACAGCGCCTTCGCGATCTCCACGAGCTGCTGCTTGCCGACTCCGAGCTGGCCGACCGGCGTGACGGGGTTCTCGTGGAGCCCGACCTCGGCGAGGAGCCGCGCCGCGTCCGCGTTCGCCTTGTTCCAGTCGATGAGCCCGCCGCGGCCCTTCCGCTCGTTGCCGAGGAAGATGTTCTCGGCGATCGAGAGGTACGGCACGAGCGCGAGCTCCTGGTGGATGATCACGATGCCCACGCGCTCGCTGTCGCGGATCCCGCCGAACCGCACGGGGCCGCCGTCGAAGGTGATCTCGCCGTCGTAGCTGCCCGTCGGGTGGACGCCGGAGAGCACCTTCATCAGCGTCGACTTGCCGGCGCCGTTCTCGCCGCAGATCGCGTGGATCTCACCGCGCTGCACCGCCAGGTTCACGTCCTCCAGCGCCGTGACGCCGGGGAAGGTCTTGGTGATGCCGCACATCTGCAGGATGTGCTCGGCCATCTGATCAGCCACCGGTCAGCTCGCTTGGCCGCTGGCGACCTCCTCGGCCGTCCAGTAGCCGGTGTCGACGAGCACGGACTGGATGTTGTCCGCGTACACCGTCTCGATCGGGAGCAGGTAGGACGGCACGACCTTCACACCGTTGTCGTAGGTCTCGGTGTCGTTGGCCTCCGGCTCGCTGCCGCCGAGGAACGCCTCGCCGGCGATGCCGGCCTGCTCGGCCAGCAGACGGGTGTCCTTGAAGATCGTGGAGTGCTGGACGCCGTCGGCGATGAGCTTGACCGAGGCGATCTCCGCGTCCTGTCCGGTGATGACCGGCATGGGGTTCTCCGCCGTGCCGTACCCGGCGTTCTGCAGGGCAGTGATGATGCCGCGGGAGATGCCGTCGTAGGGGGAGAGGACGCCGTCGAGGCGCGTGCCGTCGTTGTAGCCGGCGGTCAGCAGGTCCTCCATGCGCCGCTGGGCGGTCTCCTGCTGCCAGCGCAGGATCGCGGCCTGCTCGATGGAGGTCTGGGTGCTCTTGACGACCAGCGTCCCGTCGTCGATGAGCGGCTGGAGCACCGACATCGCGCCGTCGAAGAAGAAGAACGCATTGTTGTCGTCCAGCGAGCCGGCGAAGATCTCGATGTTGAACGGCCCGGTGGCGGAGCCGGGCGAGCCGTCGGCGTTCCGCAGGCCCAGCCCGGTGAGCAGGGCGTTGGCCTGTGCGACGCCGACCTGGAAGTTGTCGAACGTGACGTAGAAGTCGACGTTCTCGCTGTCGCGGATGAGCCGGTCGTAGGCGATGACGGGGATGCCGGCATCGGCCGCGGCCTGCAGCTGGCTGCTCAGCGCGGTGCCGTCGATGGCGGCGATGATCAGCAGGTCGGCGCCCTGGGTGATCATCTGGTCGACCTGTTGCGATTGCGTCGGGATGTCGTCGCCCGCGTACTGCAGCTCGACCTGGTAGCCCGCCTCCTGCAGCTGCTGCCGCACCGAGTCGCCGTCGGCGATCCACCGCTCCGAGGTCTGGGTCGGCATCGACACCCCGACGAGGAGCTCCTCCGCCTCGGCGCCGGTGCCCGCGCCTCCGCCCCCGCCGGCGCCCTCACCGGCGCAGGCCGCCAGTGCGAGCGCCAGCACGCTGCCCACGACAGCCGTTCCGAGCCTTCTGCGCACGTCCATCTCCTCCTCGAGACGCTGCCCTGCTCCGTGAGCCGGCGCTCCTGCCCACCCACCTGGCGGGCGCACCAATGTGAGCGCTAACAGGGGGCAGCGTCAACCCTTTCGAAGGACGGGCGTGCGTCACGGTCTCGTAACACCGGTGGGCGACGACCCAGGTCCGTTCCTTCGCCGAGACCGCGCGCCCCCGGCGGGCTCCTCCTCAGACGCTGCGCAGCACCGAGACGATGACGCCCAGCACAACGCACTCGTCGCCGTCGATGACGTCGTAAGCCGGGTTGCGCGGCTCGAGGTAGACGTGTCCGTTGCGGCGGCGGTACACCTTCACCGTGGCCTCGCCATCGATCATCGCGGCGACGATCTGGCCCGAATGGGCCTCGGACTGCTGGCGCACCACGACGGTGTCGCCGTCGCAGATCGCAGCGTCGATCATCGAGTCACCGCGGACACGCAGAGCGAAGACGTTGCCGCGCCCGGCGAGTTCGCGGGGCAGCGTCAGGAAGCCGTCGACGTGCTCTTCCGCCGCGATGGGAGTCCCCGCGGCGATATCGCCGACCACGGGCACGGGCACCGAGTCGTCGGCGGCTTCCCGCGCCTGGGGCTCTTGCAGGAAGACGCGCACATCGATCGGTCGGCACATCGCCGTGCCACGCCGGAGGAACCCCTTCTCCTCCAGGCTCGCCACGTGCTTCGACACCGACGACGGCGACCGCAGTCCGACGGCATCACCGATCTCGCGCGTACTCGGCGGGTACCCGTACCGGACCACCCAGTCCCGGATCGCGGCCAGGATCCGCTGCTGACGCGGCGGCAGCGTCGAGGTGTCCAGGTGCTCGAACGCATCAAGGTCATCGGAGACGGGCACCGCCGGATGATACGGGCGACCAGACACGAGTCCGGACATGCGCACGGCCGCCACCAGGTGTGCCTGGTGTCCGCAGATGCAGATCGGGCCCGGATCCGTGCGAATCCGGGCCCGATCGACGTGCGTCGGTGTGTCAGGCGATCTGGCGGTCCGTCGGCGCGATCGGGCGGGGGAGGACGTCCCGACCCGTCAGGTAGGCGTCCACCCCGGCCGCGGCCGCGCGGCCCTCCGCGATCGCCCAGACGATCAGGGACTGGCCCCGGCCCATGTCGCCCGCCGAGAAGACGCCCTCGACGTTCGTCATGTAGCTGTCGTCGCGGGCGACGTTGCCGCGCTCGTCCAGGTCGACGCCGAGGTCGGAGAGCAGCTTGCCCTTCTCCGGCCCGACGAAGCCCATCGCGAGCAGCACCAGCTGCGCGGGGATCTCCCGCTCGGTGCCCTCGACCGGCACGAACCGCCCGTTGTCGTCGCGGCGCACCTCGACGAGTCGCAGGGCCTGCAGCTTGCCGTCGGCGTCGCCGACGAACTCGGTGGTGTTCACCGAGAACAGCCGCTCGCCGCCCTCCTCGTGGGCGGACGACACCCGGTAGACTATCGGGTAGGTCGGCCACGGCATGCCCTCGGTGCGCTTCTCCGGGGGCGTCGGCATGATCTCCAGCTGCGTCACCGACGCGGCACCCTGCCGGTGGGCGGTGCCCAGGCAGTCGGCGCCGGTGTCACCGCCACCGATGATCACGACGTGCTTGCCCTCGGCGCTGATCGCGGGGGCGTCGATGTCGCCCTGCTGCACGTGGTTGGCCCACGGCAGGTACTCCATCGCCTGGTGGACGCCCTCGACCTCGCGGCCGGGTGCCGGCAGGTCGCGCCAGGCGGTGGCCCCGCCCGCGAGCACCACGGCGTCGTAGTCGGCCCGCAGCTGCTCGACGGTGATGTCCGTGCCGACGTCCACCGATGCGCGGAAGTGCGTGCCCTCGTCGCGCATCTGCCGCAGCCGCCGGTCGAGGCGCGACTTCTCCATCTTGAACTCGGGGATGCCGTAGCGCAGCAGGCCGCCGATCCGGTCGGCCCGCTCGAAGACCACGACGTCGTGCCCGACGCGGGTGAGCTGCTGGGCCGCCGCGAGCCCGGCGGGCCCGGACCCGACCACCGCGACCTTCTTCCCGGTCCTGGTGGCGGGCACCTGCGGCGCGATCCAGCCCTCCTCCCAGGCGTGATCGACGATCTGCAGCTCGATCTGCTTGATCGTCACGGCGTCGTCGTTGATCGCCAGCACGCACGCCGACTCGCACGGGGCGGGGCAGAGCGTCCCGGTGAACTCCGGGAAGTTGTTCGTGGCGTGCAGCCGTTCGATCGCCTCGCGCCAGTCCTTGCGGTAGACGAGGTCGTTCCAGTCCGGGATGAGGTTCCCGAGCGGGCAGCCCTGGTGGCAGAACGGGATGCCGCAGTTCATGCAGCGCGCCGCCTGCTTCTCCAGCTTGCCGTCCGGGAACTCCTCATAGACCTCGCGCCAGTCCATCAGGCGCAGGTCGACCGGACGGCGCGTCGGGGCCTCGCGAGGGGTGGTCAGGAATCCCTTCGGGTCACCCATGAGCCGCCTCCATGATCGCTTCATTGACGTCACGGCCGTCGCGCTCGGCCGCCGCGCGGGCCTGCAGCACCCGCTTGTAGTCCTTGGGCATGACCTTGCCGAACCGCTCGACGGCGACGTCCCAGTCCGTCAGCAGGGCGTGGGCCACCGCCGAGCCGGTCTCGGCGTGGTGGCGCTCGACCGTGCTGCGCAGGAACTCGCGGTCGGCGTCGTCGAGCGGGTCGACGTCGACCATCTCGCCGTTGACGCGGTGGCGGGGCACGTCGAGTACGTACGCGACGCCGCCCGACATGCCGGCCGCGAAGTTGCGCCCGACCCTGCCGAGCACGACCACGCGGCCGCCGGTCATGTACTCGCAGCCGTGGTCACCCACGCCCTCGACGACGGCGAGCGCGCCGGAGTTGCGCACGCAGAATCGCTCGCCGACGACGCCGCGGATGAACATCTCGCCCGACGTGGCCCCGTAGCCGATGACGTTGCCGGCGATGATGTTCTCCTCGGCCGCGAACGGCGCGGCCGGGTCGGGCCGCAGCGTGAGCCGCCCGCCGGACAGCCCCTTGCCGAAGTAGTCGTTCGTGTCGCCGACCAGCCGCAGGGTGATGCCCTTCGGCACGAAGGCGCCGAAGCTCTGCCCTGCCGAGCCGCTGAGCGTGACGTCGATCGTGTCGTCCGGCAGGCCCTCGCCGCCCCAACGCCTGGTGAGCTCGTAGCCGAGCATCGTCCCGACGGTGCGGTTGACGTTGCGCACCGGCATGTCCAGGTGCACCTTGTCCCCCGAGGACAGCGCGCCCTCGCACAGCTGGATCAGCGTGTTGTCCAGCGCCTTCTCCAGCCCGTGGTCCTGGGCCTTCACCTGGTGGCGCACCGTGCCGGGCGGCAGCTGCGGGCTGTGGAAGATCGGCGAGAGGTCCAGGCCCTCGGTCTTCCAGTGCCGCACCGCGTCGTCGGTGTCGAGCATCTCCGCATGCCCGACGGCCTCGGCGACCGAGCGGAAGCCCAGCTGCGCCAGGTACTCGCGCACCTCCTGCGCCACGAAGCGCATGAAGTTGACGACGTACTCCGGGCGCCCGTCGAACCGCTTGCGCAGCTCGGGGTTCTGCGTGGCCACGCCGACCGGGCAGGTGTCGAGGTGGCAGACGCGCATCATGATGCAGCCCGACACCACCAGCGGCGCCGTCGCGAAGCCGAACTCCTCGGCGCCCAGCAGGGCGGCGACGACGACGTCGCGGCCGGTCTTGAGCTGGCCGTCGGCCTGCACGACGATCCGGTCGCGCAGCCCGTTGACCAGCAGCGTCTGCTGGGTCTCGGCGAGGCCGAGCTCCCACGGCCCACCCGCGTGCTTGATCGAGGACAGCGGCGACGCGCCGGTGCCGCCGTCGTGCCCGGAGATGAGCACGACGTCGGAGTGCGCCTTCGCCACGCCCGCCGCGACCGTGCCGACCCCGACCTGCGACACGAGCTTGACGTGCACGCGCGCCGCCGGGTTGGCGTTCTTCAGGTCGTGGATCAGCTGCTTGATGTCCTCGATCGAGTAGATGTCGTGGTGCGGCGGCGGCGAGATCAGCCCGACGCCCGGCGTGGAGTACCGGGTCTTGGCGATCCAGGGGTAGACCTTGCCGCCGGGCAGCTGGCCGCCCTCGCCGGGCTTGGCGCCCTGCGCGATCTTGATCTGGATGTCGTCGGAGTTCACCAGGTACTCACTGGTGACGCCGAAGCGCCCGGAGGCGACCTGCTTGATCGCCGAGCGCCGCGAGTCGCCGCCTGCGTCCACGGTGTAGCGGTCGGCGTCCTCGCCGCCCTCCCCGGTGTTGGACTTGGCGCCGAGCCGGTTCATCGCGATGGCGAGGGTCTCGTGCATCTCCTTGGAGATGGACCCGTAGGAGATGGCGCCGGTGGCGAACCGCTTGACGATGTCCTCGACCGGCTCGACCTCCTCGATCGGGACCGGCGGGCGCACGCCCTCCTTGAACCGGAAGAGGCCACGCAGCGTCATGAGCTTACCGGCCTGCTCGTCGACCTGCCGCGTGTAGTCCTTGAAGATCTCGTAGCGGCCGGAGCGGGTGGAGTGCTGCAGCTTGAAGACGGTCTGCGGGTTGAACAGGTGCAGCTCGCCCTCGCGGCGCCACTCGTACTCGCCGCCCACCTCGAGCGAGCGGTGCTGCGCGCGCACCTCGTCGCTCGGGAACGCCTTGCGGTGGTTGCGCAGCACCTCCTCGGCGAGCACCTCGAAGCCGACGCCACCCAGCCGGGACGTGGTGCCGGCGAAGCAGGAGTCGATGACCTCGCGGCCGAGCCCGATGGCCTCGAAGATCTGCGCGCCCGTGTAGGACGCCACCGTGGAGACACCGATCTTCGACATGGTCTTGCGCAGGCCCTTGCCGAGCGCCTTGACCAGGTTCTTCGCCGCCGTCGGGGCGTCCACGCCGGGGATGTCGCCGCGCAGGGCGAGGTCCTCGACCGTGGCCATGGCCAGGTACGGGTTCACCGCGGCCGCGCCGTAGCCGATCAGCAGCGCGATGTGGTGCACCTCGCGGGCGTCCGCGGACTCGACGACGAGACCGACCCTGGTGCGGGTCCTCTCGCGCACCAGGTGGTGGTGCACGGCCCCCGTGAGGAGCAGCGACGGGATCGCCGCGTGGTCGCGGTCGACCCCGCGCTGCGACAGGACGATCAGGCGCGCGCCGTCCGCGATGGCCTGCGAGACCTCCGCCTTGATCTCCTCGAGCCTGCGGACGAGGCCCGGGCCGTCCTCGGCCACCGGGAAGAGGCCGCGGACGGTGTGCGAGGCGAAGCCGGGGAACTCCCCGTCGTCGTTGATGTGCACGATCCTGGCGAGGTCGTCGTTGCCGAGCACCGGGAACGGCAGCGCGATCGTGCGGCAGGTGGCCGGGCTCGCGTCGAGCAGGTTCTGCTCCGGGCCGAGCAGCGACCCGAGCGAGGTGACGAGCTCCTCGCGGATCGCGTCCAGCGGCGGGTTCGTGACCTGAGCGAACAGCTGCGTGAAGTAGTCGAAGAGCTGCCGCGGACGCTGCGAGATCCCGGCGAGCGGCGCGTCGTTGCCCATCGACCCGATCGGCTCGGCCCCCGTGGCCGCCATCGGCTTGAGCAGGACGTTCAGCTCCTCCTCGGTGTAGCCGGCCGACCGCTGGCGGTGGGTGAGTGCGGCGTGCGTGGGCACCTCGCGCTCGCGGGCGGGCAGGTCCTCGAGCCGGATCAGGCCGGCGTGCAGCCACTCGGCGTACGGGTGCTCCGCCGACAGCGCGCCCTTGATCTCGGCGTCGTCGACGATGCGGCCGGCCTCGGTGTCGACCAGGAACATGCGGCCCGGCTCGAGGCGGCCCTTGCGCACCACGGAGCCCGGCTCGACGTCCAGGACGCCGACCTCGGACGCGAGCACGACCGTGCCGTCCTCGGTGACCCAGTAGCGGGCCGGGCGCAGGCCGTTGCGGTCGAGCACGGCGCCGATCTGCGTGCCGTCGGTGAACGCGACGAGCGCGGGCCCGTCCCACGGCTCCATGAGGGTGGAGTGGAACTCGTAGAAGGCCCGGCGGGCCGGGTCCATCTCCTCGTGGTTCTCCCACGCCTCCGGGATCATCATCAGCACCGCGTGCGGCAGGCTCCGCCCGCCGAGGTGCAGCAGCTCCAGCACCTCGTCGAAGGTGGCCGAGTCGCTCGCGTCCGGCGTGACGATCGGGGAGAGCCGGGCCAGGTCGCCGGGGATGAGGTCGGACTGCAGGAGCGCCTCGCGCGCTGCCATCCAGTTCCGGTTGCCGCGCAAGGTGTTGATCTCACCGTTGTGCGCCACGTACCGGTACGGGTGGGCCAGCGGCCACGCCGGGAACGTGTTGGTGGAGAACCGCGAGTGGACGACGGCGAGCGCGCTCGTGACCCGTTCGTCCGACAGGTCCGGGTAGAACGCCTCGACCTGCGGCTCGGCGAGCATCCCCTTGTAGACGAGGGTGCGCGGCGACAGGCTCGGGAAGTAGGTGCCGGTGGCGTGCTCGGCGCGCTTGCGCAGGCAGAAGGCACGGCGCTCCAGCTCGATGCCGGTGGGTGCGTCGTGGTCCTCGACGCCGGCCACGAACAGCTGGCGGAAGCCCGGCATGGCGGCGCGCGCGGTGGGCCCGAGGTCGGCGGCGTCGGCGTCGACGGGCAGGTCGCGCCAGCCGAGCACCCGCAGGTTCTCCTCGGCGGCGATCCGGTCGATCTCCGCGACCGCCGCGTCCGCATCGGAGGTTTCGGTCGGCAGGAACGCGGTACCCACGGCGTAGGAACCAGCCGCAGGGAGCTCGAAGTCGACGACGGCCCGGAAGAACTCGTCGGGGACCTGGATCAGGATCCCCGCACCGTCGCCGGTGTTGAACTCGGCGCCACGGGCGCCGCGGTGCTCCATGCGCAGCAGCGCAGTGAGCGCCTTGCGGACGATGCCATGGTCGCGCCGACCGGCGAGGTCGGCGACCATGGCGACGCCGCATGCGTCGTGCTCGAAGTCCGGGGAGTACAGCCCCTTCGAGGTACCCGCTGAGTTCGCAGCCAAGAGTGCCTCCTGTCGTCTCGGTGCACCCCGACATCTGGCATCGGGACGACGTGATTAGTTGGGAACGAGAATATCTGGCCACCCCGGCTTCACACCCGTTCCGCGTCTGACGGATGCGTGACGATCGAGCGCCATAGAACGTGCGACGAGCCGGACGGACGTGTCGCCTCGGACGCCGGCACGACGACCGGACGCCGTCGTGGGGCGTCGGCCGGCTCTACGCGCGGGGTGCGAGCGCACGCGTCAGCGGGTGCGGGTTCGCGGGCAACAATGTCGCATGTGAAGTGGCCGTTCGCCAGTGCGAGCGTGAGTGACCACCGTGACCAGCGCGCAGGGCGCCGGTCGGCCCACCGGATGAGGTAGTGTGTACGGCCGGTTTCGTACCGGTGACGGCCGCTGGCGCCGGGAACTGCCGGGCCCCGACCCCCGACACTGTACTCACGGCGCCACGGTCCGGTGAGCGCGCCGTCGACGTTCGTGACGAACGTCGCGACAGGTCGGGAGGAGCGCTGGGATGAGCGACGTTCGGGCGGTGCTGGCCGACGTCGCCGGGCTCGGACCGTTCTTCGCCGTGGCCACCGACCCGGCCGAGGCCGTGGACCCCACCTGGCGGCCCATGACCGAGCTCTACGCCGACCCGCGGCCGCTGCGGGATCGGATCGCGCACGTCGGGCGGGTGCTCGGCAGCGACCGGCGGGTGGCGGCGTCGATCGCGTTCCAGGGGCTCGCCGCCGTCGTGGTGTCGGCGCCGTTCGCGGCGGCCGTCCTGCACGGGGTACTTCCGCGGCTGGACGCCGGGCGCCTGCACTGGCGAGCCGCGGCGAGCGGGCCGCTGCAGCTGTGGTGCGCCGAGCCGGATGCGGACGGGGTGCCGGAGAGCGACGCGGCCGGCGACGCACTGGCCGCCGCCGTGTCCGACGAGCACCTGGCGCCGCTCGTCGCCGCGGTGCGGGCGCAGGTCCCGATCGCCGAACGGCTGCTGTGGGGGAGCGCGGCCTCGGCGGTGGCGAGCGCCGAGCGGCTGGTCGCGATGCAGCGCCCGGCCGCGGCCGGAAGGGCCGCCGCGGTGGCCGAGCGGCTCCTCGGGACGGGCGAGCTGGCCGGCACCGGGGAGCTGCTCCCGCCCGTTGCCCCGGATCGCGTGTGGACGTTCCGCCGGCGCAGCTGCTGCCTCTACTACCGCGTGCCCGGCGGCGGGCTCTGCGGCGACTGCGTCCTCCACAACCGCCGCGTCCCCCGACGCTGACGACCCGGGCGACTCGCCTGGCGGACCCGGGCGACTCGCAGGGAGAAACCGGGCGACTCGCGGAGTCCCGCGAGTCGCCCGTTCCGAACACGCGAGTCGCCCGGTCTCGACAGGCGAGTCGCCGGGTTCTGACGTGCGAGTCGCCGCTCAGTCGAGCAGGACGTCGGCGATCGTCACCGACACCACGATGTCCAGGCCGGTGTAGGCCCCGACCTCGGCGGCCACGTCCCGCTGCAGGGCCTGGGCCAGGTCGCGGCAGTTGTGGCCGAGACGGGTCACGATCGTCACCGACACCTCGGCCGAGGTGCCGTCCACGGCGGCGCTCACCCCGTCGGCGGGCAGCCAGGACTGGTCCTGCCCGAGCACGGCGCCGGCGATGCCGAGCAGCGCCTGGGCGAGGCTCGTCCGCAGCGCCACCACACCCGGCACGCCGCGGGCGCTGCGCGCGGCCACGCGCGCGACCACCGCGTCGGTGACGTGCACGCGCACGGCGGGCGCCGGCCCGGTGCCGGGCCCGGTCATCACGGCTCCCCGAAGACGTCGACGACATCGATGTCCACCCGGCGCACCGGCACGCCCAGTGCCTGCTCGCCCGCCGCGATGACCATCTGCCGCACCCGGGCGGTCACGGACGCGAGGTCGACGCCGAACCGGGCGGTTACCGTCATGGAGACGGTCGCGGCGGGCGGTTGGCCGGCAGCGTCGGCGAGCTGCTCGATCCGGCAGCTGCGGGCCCGCAGCCCGCCCATCCGGTCGACGACGTGGCGCAGCACCGCCGCCGCGGCGGGCCTGCTCAGCCGGGCGGGCCCGTGCGGCGAGTGCAGGGTGAGCACGTCGTGCGGGCGGAACTCGGTGACGACGGCGGTCATCACCCGGTCGAGCACCGACGCCGGCGGCTCGACCTCCTCGGCGGCCATCCGGTGCACGACCGAATCGAGGCCGCGCGCGTCGGCGAAGGCCGCCCGGCAGTGCGGGCAGTCGCGTTCGTGCTCGTCCGGCGGCGCGCCCGCCTCCGCGCGGTCCCACACGAGGGCGGCGTCGCGGCCGCACGCCAGCGGGTCGACGGGCGCGGCGGCGCCGGGCTCGGCCGGGTCGGGTGTCACCGCCACGGTCGCATCACCTCCGCCAACTGCACGCGCGCCCGGTGGATCCGGCCGCGCACCGCGTCCTCGCTCGCCCCTGTGATCTCGGCGATCTCGGCGTACCCGAGACCCTCCAGCTCCCGCAACACCCAGCAGATCCGCAGCTCGTCGCGCAGGCCCTGCAGCGCCCGCCCGAGGGCCGCCATCCCCGCGTCGATCTCGGCGGCCCGCTCCGGCGAGTCCGGGGCCACGAGCCCGGTGTCGAGCTGGTCGACCGGCAGCGGCCGCCGCCTGCGCAGCATCCCCAGGCAGCGGTTGGTGACCACCCGGTAAATCCAGGTGGAGAACGCCGAGTCCCCGCGGAACCGGCCGATCCGCCGCCACGCGTCCAGCAGCGCCTCCTGCAGGGCGTCCTCCGCCTCCGCGGCGTCACCCATCACACGCACGGCGAGCCGGTAGAGCGCGGCCTGGTGGCGCCGGGCGAGCTCCTCGAAGGCCCGGACGTCCCCCTCCTGCGCGCGCACGACCAGCGTCTGCTCGTCGAGCTCCGCCGCGGCCGACCGCGGCTGCGCCTGCTCCGCGGGCGCGGGCTCCGCCTGCTGCACCCAGCCCTGGCTCGCCGCCACCGAACTCCGTCCCGGAAGGCCCGATCTGATCGCTGCCACGATAGCCGGAGAGGGAGCTCGCGGAGCGATCGGACGGCGCAGGCGGCTACCCTGCGCCGGTGCCCGCCACGGTCCCCGACGGCGCCGCCGAGATCGCGGCCCGGATCGCGGCCGCCGTCCGCGCCCACCCCGACGTCGCCCGGCTGGACGCAGGCCCTCACGGGGTCGTCGCGTCCTACCTCCCGGGCAGGCGCCGGATCGCCGGTGTGCGGGTGGGGGTCGGCACCGAGCCGGTCGAGCTCGCCGTCGTCGTGCGGCTGGGCACCCCGCTGCCCCGGCTGGCCGACGAGCTCGCCGCGGTCGTGCACGAGCTCGTCGGACCGGTCGCCGTCGAGGTGACGTTCTGCGACGTCGTGGCAGGCCCCGAAGCCGTCCCCGACCCGTCGCACCGGCCCTGACCACGCCTGCGGTGGGCGGACGGCGTGGGCGTGCGCGTCTCGCCTAGACTCGCGAGGGCGACCGGCCGCGCGCGCCCCGGCGCCGCGTCCGGCTGCCTGAGGACTGCCCGACTGCGGTCCGCACTGTCGTTTCCAGCACCGAGGAGTACCCCACCGTGAAGAGCACCGTCGAGCGGCTGAGCCCGACGCGAGTCCGGATCAACGTCGAGGTGCCGTTCGACGAGCTCAAGCCGGACTTCGACCGCGCCTACAAGAAGATCGCGCAGCAGGTCCGGGTCCCGGGGTTCCGCCCCGGCAAGGTCCCGGCCCGCATCATCGAGGCCCGCCTGGGTCGCGGCGTGGTCCTCGAGGAGGTCGTCAACGGGGCCGTCCCCACGAAGTACAGCGAGGCCGTCACCAACTCGGAGGACGTCACCCCGATCGGCCGCCCCGACATCGAGGTCACCGAGATCGCCGACGGTGACAAGCTGGCGTTCACCGCCGAGGTCGACGTCCGCCCGGAGATCGCGCTGCCCGAGCTCGACTCGCTCGCCGTGTCCGTCGACGACGTCGAGGTCACCGACGCCGACGTCGACGAGCAGCTGGAGAACCTGCGGGCCCGCTTCGGCACGCTCACCGGCGTCGAGCGCGCCGCAGGCACCGACGACTTCGTCCTCATCGACCTGTCGGCCACCGTCGACGGCGAGACCGTCGAGGAGGCCACCACCACCGGCTTCTCCTACCAGGTGGGCCAGGGCGGGCTGATCGACGGCCTCGACGAGGCGATCCAGGGCCTGTCCGCGGGTGAGTCGAAGACCTTCACCTCGAAGCTGGTCGCCGGCGAGCACGCCGACAAGGACGCCGAGATCACCGTCACGGTCACCGCCGTGAAGGAGCGTCAGCTGCCCGAGGCCGACGACGAGTTCGCCCTGCTGGCGAGCGAGTTCGACACGCTCGAGGAGCTCACCGCCGACCTGCGCGACCGCCTCGGCCGGGTGCGGAAGATGGAGCAGGTCACCCAGGCGCGCGACAAGGTGCTCGACGCGCTGGTCGACGCCACCGAGGTGCCGCTGCCGGAGAGCGTCGTCACCGCCGAGGTCGACTCCCGCGTGCACGACGCCGTCCACGGCTTCGACCACGACGAGGACCGCTTCGCGCAGTTCCTCGAGTCGCAGGGACGCACCCGCGAGGAGTTCGACACCGAGACCAGGGACGAGGCGGAGAAGTCCGTGCGCACCCGGCTCGTGCTCGACGCGCTGGCCGATGCCGAGCAGGTCTCGGTGAACGACCAGGAGCTCACCGAGCGGATCGTCTACCAGGCGCAGCAGTACCAGATGCCGCCGGAGGAGTTCGTCCAGCGCATCCAGCAGGCCGGTCAGCTGGGCGCCATCTACGCCGACGTCCGGCGCAGCAAGGCGCTGATCACCGCGGTCCGCGCGGCCACGGTGACCGACGCCTCCGGCAACGAGGTCGACCTCTCGGAGCTGCTGGGCGACGACGACACCGAGCCCACCGAGGTGCCGGGCGAGGTCGTCGAGGACACCACGTCCGACGAGGCGGCGGGCGCCGAGGACACCGCTGCCGAGGACACCGGCGCGGCCGCCGAGGAGAAGCCGGCGCCGGCCGGTTCCTGATCCGGGGTCGCCACGCCGACAGCGAACACCCCGGCTGTACGCGGCGGGCCCGGCGTCCGTCCGCGTAGGGTCGGATCCGAACAATCACACGCGAGCTGACCAGCAGAAAGCAGGGTGAAGTGACGCATGCGGACACCGGCCCGCGTAGCGCGGACCGTCTGATGGGAGCGGACATGCGACGGGGCGGGGCCCCGGCGTCGATGACGCTGTCCGATTCCGTGTACGAGCGGCTGCTGCAGCAGCGGATCGTGGTGCTCGGACAGCAGGTCGACGACGAGATCGCCAACCGGATCGCGGCGCAGATGCTGCTGCTGTCGGCCGAGGACTCACAAGCCGACATCTCGCTGTACATCAACTCGCCGGGTGGCTCGGTCACGGCCGGGATGGCCATCTTCGACACGATGGAGTTCATCGAGTGCGACGTGGCCACCTACGCGATGGGGCTGGCCGCCTCGATGGGCCAGTTCCTGCTCTCGGCCGGCACGCCCGGTAAGCGGTACGCGCTGCCGCACTGCCAGATCCTCATGCACCAGCCGTCGGCGGGTGTCGGTGGCACCGAGTCGGACATCTCGATCCAGGCGGAGCTGTTCAAGCGCCACAAGCGCGAGATGGCGGAGCTGATCGCCGCGCACACCGGCCAGCCGGTCGAGAAGATCGTCGCCGACTTCGACCGGGACCGCTGGTTCTCCGCGCAGGAGGCGCTCGAGTACGGCTTCGTCGACCACGTGATCTCCCGCGCCGGGCAGCTCCCCGACGCGGGTAGCCAGAACGGGAGTGCTCGATGAGTTTCCAGATGCCCGGTGGCCGCGCCCCGCAGGGCGCCCAGAGCCGGTACGTGCTCCCGTCGTTCGTCGAGCGCACCAGCTACGGGGTCAAGGAGTCCAACCCGTACAACAAGCTCTTCGAGGAGCGCATCATCTTCCTCGGGGTGCAGATCGACGACGCGTCGGCCAACGACGTCATGGCGCAGCTGCTGTGCCTGGAGTCGGCCGACCCGGACCGCGAGATCAGCATGTACATCAACTCGCCCGGCGGCTCGTTCACGTCGCTGATGGCGATCTACGACACCATGCAGTTCATCCGGCCCGACATCCAGACGGTCTGCCTCGGGCAGGCCGCGTCGGCCGCGGCGGTGCTGCTGGCCGCCGGCACCCCCGGGCGCCGGCTCGCCGTGCAGAACGCGCGGGTGCTGATCCACCAGCCGGCCACCGAGGGCTTCTACGGCCAGGTGTCGGACCTGGAGATCCAGGCCGCCGAGATCTCCCGGATGCGCAAGCTCCTGGAGTCGACGCTGGCCAAGCACAGCAACCGCACTCCGGAGCAGGTGCGCGACGACATCGAGCGCGACAAGATCCTCACGGCCGAGGAGGCCAAGGAGTACGGGATCGTCGACGAGATCATCCAGAGCCGGAAGCTGTCGGCCGTCGGCTGAGACCCGGTCAGGGTCCGGTCCCGGGGCGGGTGCGCCCGCCCCGGGGCGCCGCGATCGAGCGGCTCCGCCAAGAAACTCGACGCGTCGCCGAATCCGGGTGCAGCGATGCTCCCCGGGGGAGGCGTCGGACGGGTACCGTCACGACTGGGCGCGCCTCCCGGACTCGCCGGACGGGGCGGCACAAAAGAGGATTTGGGGTCTGCACTCATGGCACGCATCGGCGACGGCGGTGATCTGCTCAAGTGCTCGTTCTGCGGAAAGAGCCAGAAGCAGGTCAAGAAACTGATCGCCGGTCCTGGCGTCTACATCTGCGACGAGTGCATCGATCTCTGCAACGAGATCATCGAGGAGGAGCTGGCCGAGGCCGGTGAGGTCAAGCTCGACGAGCTGCCCAAGCCCGCCGAGATCCACGACTTCCTCGACCAGTACGTCGTCGGGCAGACCCAGACGAAGCGCACGTTGTCGGTGGCGGTCTACAACCACTACAAGCGCATCCAGGCAGGCGACAAGCGGGGTTCCGACGGCGACGGCGTCGAGCTCGCGAAATCGAACATCCTCATGCTCGGCCCCACGGGCTGCGGCAAGACCTACCTCGCGCAGACACTCGCGAAGCTGCTCAACGTCCCGTTCGCGATCGCCGATGCCACGGCGCTCACGGAGGCGGGCTACGTCGGCGAGGACGTCGAGAACATCCTGCTCAAGCTCATCCAGGCGGCCGACTACGACGTCAAGCGGGCCGAGACCGGGATCATCTACATCGACGAGGTCGACAAGATCGCCCGCAAGTCGGAGAACCCGTCGATCACCCGGGACGTCTCCGGTGAGGGTGTTCAGCAGGCGCTGCTGAAGATCCTCGAGGGCACCACGGCGAGCGTGCCGCCGCAGGGTGGGCGCAAGCACCCGCACCAGGAGTTCATCCAGATCGACACGACGAACGTGCTGTTCATCGTGGCCGGGGCGTTCGCGGGCCTCGAGAAGATCATCGGTGACCGGGTGGGCAAGCGTGGGCTGGGCTTCGGCGCCGAGATCAGGTCGAAGAACGACCTGGATACGTCGGCGAGCTTCGGCGAGACCATGCCCGAGGACCTCATCAAGTTCGGTCTGATCCCCGAGTTCATCGGCCGTCTGCCGGTGGTGGCCTCGGTGACCTCGCTGGACAAGGAGGCCCTGGTCAAGATCCTCACCGAGCCCCGCAACGCCCTGGTGAAGCAGTACCAGAAGCTCTTCGAGATGGACGGCGTGGAGCTGGAGTTCACCGACGACGCGCTGGAGGCGGTGGCCGACCAGGCCATTCTGCGCGGCACCGGCGCCCGCGGCCTGCGGGCGATCATGGAAGAGGTGCTGCAGTCGGTCATGTACGACATCCCGAGCCGCGACGATGTGGCGAAGGTGGTCGTCACCGAGCAGACGGTGCGCGAGAACGTGAACCCCACGATCGTGCCGCGGCAGCCGGCGCGCCGGGAGCGGCGCGAACGGTCCGCCTGACGGCTCGTACCTCCGAACGCCGGTCCGCACCTGGTGCGGGCCGGCGTTCGGCTTTTTGCGCGTCGCGCCCGTTCGTCGGCCGTTCGTCGACCGTTCGGCGACCGTTCGGCGGGTTGCGGGGCCGGTCGGCGATCGCCCGAGCATCGACATCGCCAGCAGTTGCGAGCGCATCTATCGCGAATCTAGGTTCACCCGATCGCTCGACCCCGTTCCGAGGGAGATGCCATGGCCGGCGGGTTTCTGCAACGCGAGCGCATCGTCGCGCCGCCGGGCTGGAGCCGATGGCTGGTTCCGCCCGCGGCGCTGTCGATCCACCTCGCGATCGGGCAGGCCTACGCGTGGAGCGTGTTCAAGACCCCGCTCGCGTCGACCATGCTCGAGGGCAACCCGGCCGCCGGGACCCTGACGGCGCTGCCCTTCACCCTCGGCATCGTGATGCTGGGCGTGTCCGCCGCGGTGTTCGGCACCGCCGTGGACCGCAACGGGCCGCGCTGGGCGATGTTCATCGCGACCGTGTGCTTCTCCACGGGCTTCCTCGTGTCGGCGCTCGGCGTGGCGATCGGGCAGTACTGGCTGGTCATCCTCGGCTACGGGGTGATCGGCGGCATCGGCCTGGGCATCGGCTACATCTCCCCGGTGTCCACGCTGATCAAGTGGTTCCCGGACCGGCCGGGCATGGCCACCGGTCTGGCGATCATGGGCTTCGGTGGCGGTGCGCTGATCGCGTCGCCGTGGTCGGCGTCGATGCTGAGCGGGTTCGGCGCCACCGGTGACGACCCCCAGGCGAGCGGCATCGCACTGGCCTTCCTCGTCCACGGCATCGTGTACGCGATCTTCATGACCGTCGGCTGGCTCCTCATCCGGGTCCCCGCCGACGACTGGAGGCCCGCCGGGTGGCACCCGGAGCAGGCGAAGTCCGGATCGCTCATCACCACGGCCAACGTCTCGGCCAACAACGCGATCCGCACGCCACAGTTCTGGCTGCTGTGGGTGGTGCTGTGCTTCAACGTCACGGCGGGCATCGGCATCCTCGAGCGCGCCGCGCCGATCTTCCGGGACTACTTCCCGGACGCCGGCACCGAGATCGTCGCCGCCGCCGCCGGGTTCGTCGCGATCCTGTCGCTCGCCAACATGTCGGGCCGGTTCATCTGGTCCTCGACGTCCGACCTCATCGGCCGCAAGAACATCTACCGCGTCTACCTGGGCGTGGGCGCGCTGCTGTACCTGTTGATCACCCTGATGGGGAACGGTAACCAGGCGCTGTTCCTGATCGCGTCGATGCTGATCCTGTCGTTCTACGGCGGCGGCTTCGCGACGGTGCCCGCCTACCTGCGCGACCTGTTCGGCACCTACCAGGTGGGTGCGATCCACGGCAGGCTGCTCACCGCGTGGTCGACCGCGGGCGTGCTCGGACCCGTGATCGTCAACGCGATCGCCGACACTCAAATCGCCGCGGGCGTCGAAGGACCGGGCCGGTACACCCTGGCGTTCTGGATCATGATCGGGCTGCTGGTGGTCGGCTTCGTCTGCAACGAGCTGATCCGGCCCGTGCACAAGAAGTACCACGAGCCCGCGTCCGGCGCGGCGACGACCAGGACGGGAGCGCAGGCGGCATGAGCACATCCGCGGACGCCGGTGGACGGAACGGCCGACCGCCCGCCATCGCCTGGCTGGCCTGGGTGTGGGTCGCCGTGCCGTTCCTGTACGGGCTCTACCAGCTGGTGATCAAGATCCCGGCGCTGTTCGGGGGCTAGAGCGTGTCCCTTGGATCATGGGACGGGGTCGCGGAGCCAGATCCTGATCGAGGCGACGTCGATGGTTCCGCGGAACATGTAGTCGCGCTTGTCGTAGCGGGTGGCGACCGCGCGGTGGCCC
>NZ_JAHKRK010000135.1 GCF_019396355.1 Pseudonocardia nigra | reverse complement strand
ACCAGCAGATCGGCATTCTGGCGCCGATCCTCCTGGTCGTCTTCCGCCTGCTGCAGGGGCTGTCCGCCGCGGGCGAGACGATCGGCTCCAACTCGTTCGTGGCCGAGCACTCGCCCCAGCCGAAGCGGGGCCGGTTCGTGGCCACCGTCTACACGTGGTCGAACCTGCCCCCGGTCCTCGCGGCACTGTTGGTCCTGGCACTCACGCACTCGATGAGCACGGCGACCTACGAGTCCTGGGGTTGGCGGGTGCCGTTCCTGCTGGGCGCCCCGCTCGCGCTGGTCGGCCTGTACATCCGGACCCGTGTGCACGAGACACCGGCCTTCACGGCGCTGAGGGAGACGAAGCGGGTTGAATCCTCCCCGATCCGGACCGTCCTGCGCGAACACCCACGCGCCATGGCAACCTGCTTCAGCATCGCCGCCGTCGCCAGCCTCGGCTACTACTCCCTGACCGGGTACTTCTTCACCTACATGACAGTGACCGTCGGACTGAGCGACTCCGCGGCCCTGGTGTCCAACAGCATCGCACTGACGATCACCTTCGTCACCGTCCCGCTCGCCGGGGCGCTGTCGGACCGGATCGGTCGGCGCCGCGCACTGCAGATCGCGGCGATCATGAACGCCGGGTTCGCGGTGCCGGCATACCTGCTCGCCGCACAGGGCAGCCTGCTACCGCAACCATCAGCCAGGGCCTCCTGGCGTTCAGCCTCGGCATGTTCTTCGGGCCGGCCGGGGCCGCGTTCGTCGAGCTGTTCCCCGCGCGCACTCGCTACACGGGCGCCTCGATCAGCTACAACCTGGCCTTCACCCTCTTCGGCGGCACCGCTCCGCTGCTGTCGATCTACCTGATCGAGACGACCGGGAGCCGGATCGCCCCCGCCTGGTACGTCGTCGCCGTCTCGCTGGCCGCCCTCGTGATGATCGCGCGGATGCCGGAGACCAGCACCAGGTCCCTCCATCCCGACGCCGCGAACCTGTGAACCGTGGCGGTCCTCGTCATGCTGACGCTGACCGCGAGGCCGCCCCCGCCATGCCGATCTGCCCCTCGTCAGCGGGCGGACCGAGCGCGCAGCGCGGCGGCGTACCAACGTCCGCTGGGCTCGACCGTCCGGGCGAAGGTGGCCCGAGTCCACTCCGACGAGCCCGAACATCGGCCGCCACGACCCCCACTCGTAGTTGTCGAGCAGCGACCAGTGCAGGTACCCGCGGACGTCGATGCCCTCGGCGAGGGCCCGCTCCAGCCCGGCCAGCGCCCCCGACAGGTACTCCACGCGCTCGTCGTCGTCGGTCGCGATGCCGTTCTCCGTCACCACGATCGGGGTGTCGATGCGCGAGGCGGTGTGCCGGATGGCGCCTTCCAGCGCGTCGGGGTAGTACTCCCACCCGGTCTGGGTCCGTCGCACGCCCTCCGGGGCGGCCACCGGACCGGTCGGGCCGATACGCAACCGGGTGTAGGCCTGCACACCGATGAAGTCGTCCCCCTTGGCTGCGTCGATGAACTGGTCCTCGCGCCCACGCCCGGGCGGCGGCCCGCGCCCGGCACGGCCTGGAAGTTCTGATTGGCGACGGTCCAGCCCGACCACAGCCCCGGCACCGCGGACAGTTCCTCGCGCGCCGCGCGATGCGCCGTCACCAGCGCGTTCACCAGCGACTGCTCGGGCGCGGGCAGGGCACCGGCGACGCTCTCGGCATGGCCCTGGGTCCGCATGGCACGCACCATGGCGAGCATGTTCGGCTCGTTGATCGTGCAGACCCAGCCCACACCGTCGAGGATCGGCGACACCGCGCGGGTGTAAGCCGCGAACAGCTCAGCCGACTCCGGACCCGTCCAGCCTCCGCCCTGGTGGAACCAGAGGGGGCTGGTGAAATGGTGCAACGTCACCATCGGGGTCAACCCCCGTTCGAGGCAGCCGTCGATCATCCGCCGGTAACGGTCCAGAGCGGCGCGGGACACGTGGCCCCGCGCCGGCTCGATCCGGGACCATTCGATGCTGAACCGATAGGTGTACAGGCCCAGGTCACGCACGATGTCCAGGTCCTCGTGCCAGCGGTGGTAACTGTCGCACGCGTCGCCGCTGCGCTCCCGCATCGGCGAGCCCTCGGCGTTCTCCAATGCCCACAGGTCGCGCATCAGGTCGAGGGACGAGGCGGCCACCCGGACGACGTAGGTTCCGGCGGCCAGGGACCACCGCCCGTGGGCCGCGTTCCATTCGACAGGTCACGGGCGCCCAACGGCAGCACCACGCGCCGGGACGCACCCGGTTCGAGGCTCACCGAGGTGAACCCCTTGAGTTGGGCGCGCGGCCGGGTGGGCACGTCCTCCTCCCGGCCGACGTACATCTGCGCGACCTCGCGGCCCGCTCGCAGGCCGGTGTTCGTCATGGGCGCCGACTGCCGGTCGCCCGGTCGACCGCTTGACGGCTCCGTGAGCGCGTCCTACCGTCATTCCGCAACGCAAGATTGCACTTCCGCATCGTGGAATCCGCGAGGAGGGGGCCCAATGACGGGACCCGAAACGACCCTGAGCCCTGAGATCGATACGTCCGTCCCTGCCAGCGGGCCACCGATCCCCGACGGTCTCAGCCCCCGGCTCTACAACCATGACCTCGCCCCGACTCGAGCCGAGGGTCGACAATGGGGTGCGTACAACATCTTCACGCTGTGGGCGGTCGACGTACACAGCCTCGGCAACTACGGCTTCGCCCTCGGCCTGTTCGCGCTCGGTCTCGGGGCCTGGCAGATCCTGCTGTCGCTGGGCATCGGGGCGCTGCTGCTGTTCGTGCTGCTCGTCGTCGCGGGCTACATGGGTCACCGGACCGGCTTGCCGTTCCCGGTGATGAGCCGGATCAGCTTCGGGATCCGGGGTGCCCAGATCCCCGCGCTCGTCCGCGGCCTGGTGGCCATCGCCTGGTTCGGCATCCAGACCTACCTGGCCACCCTGGTGCTGACGGTCATGGTCCTTGCGGTCGTCCCGGGCGCGGCCGCGCTGGAACGGGTCTCGTTCCTCGGGCTGTCCGTGCTGGGCTGGATCTGCTTCCTCGTGCTGTGGGTCGTGCAGGTCGGCATCCTGCTTCACGGGATGGACGGCATTCGCCGGTACGAGGCGATCGCGGGCCCGGTTGTCCTGGTGACGCTGGCGGCGCTCGCCGGGTGGATGCTGTGGCAAACCGGCGGGTCGATCGCGCTGTCGGTGCCCGAACCGCTCACCGGCGGCGAGATGTGGGTGAACATCCTCGGTGGGGCCGCTCTGTGGACCGCGATCTACGGCACCTTCGTGCTGAACTTCTGCGACTTCACCCGCGGCTCGTCGAGCCGGGCGGCGATCCGGCGGGGCAGCTTCTGGGGCATCCTGCCGAACACGCTGTTCTTCGGGTTCGTGGTCGTCGTACTGGCCGGCGGCCAGTTCCGGATCGGAAGCCAGGTGATCGCCAGCCCGAGCGACGTGGTGAACACGATCCCGAACACCCCGCTGCTGCTGCTCGCCTCGGCCGCGCTGCTGGTGCTGACGGTCGCGGTCAACCTGATGGCCAACTTCGTGGCGCCCTGCTACGCGCTGTCCAACCTGGTGCCGCGGCTGCTGAACTTCCGCCGCGCCGGGGTGCTGAGCGCCGTGCTGGGCCTGGTCATCCAGCCGTGGAACCTCTACGACAACCCGGTCGTCATCACGTATTTCCTCGGCGTGCTCGGAGCGCTGCTCGGTCCGCTGTTCGGCATCGTCATGGCCGATTACTGGCTGGTGCGGCGCGGCCGGGTGGACGTCCCCGCGCTCTACACCGAGGACACGGACGGCGCCTACCACTACCGGCAGGGCGTCAACCCGCGGGCGGTGGCGGTGTTCGTGCCGTCGGCCGTGGTGGCGGTGGCGGTCGGGTTCGTCCCGGCGCTGGACGCCGTCGCGCCGTTCAGCTGGTTCCTCGGCGCCGCGCTCGGCGCGCTGCTCACCGTCCTCGTCGCGCCGCGGGGCCGGGAGTACCGCGAGGTGTCCGGGGAGTCGATCGCCGTTCCGTCGTCCGGTCACTGAGAGCACGGAGGGAGATCCAGTGCGGATCCTCGTCGTCAACGTCAACACCACCGCATCGGTCACCGAGGCCATCGCCGCCTCGGCCCGCGCGGTCGCCGCTCCCGGCACCGAGATCGTCGGGCTCACGCCCCGGTTCGGCGCCGAGTCGGTCGAGGGAAACCTGGAGAGCTACCTGGCCGCCGTCGGCGTCGCGGACGCGGTGGCCCGCTACGACGGCCCGTTCGACGCCGTCATCCAGGCCGGCTACGGCGAGCACGGCCGCGAGGGCCTGCAGGAGATGCTGGACGTCCCGGTCGTCGACATCACCGAGGCGGCCGCGACGACCGCGCAGTACCTGGGTCACCGGTACTCGGTGGTGACCACGCTCGACCGGACCGTGCCGCTGATCGAGGACCGCCTGCTGCTGGCCGGGCTGGACCGGCGCTGCGCCTCGGTACGGGCGTCCGGGCTGCCGGTGCTCGAGCTGGAGCGCGACCCGGACCGGGCGATCGCCGCGATCGTCGCGCAGTCCCGGCTCGCCGTCGAGCACGACCACGCCGAGGTGATCTGCCTCGGTTGCGGCGGCATGGCCGGTCTGGAGGACAAGGTGCGCGCCGAGACCGGGGTACCGGTGGTCGACGGAGTCCCGGCCGCCGTCACCGTGGCCGAGTCGCTGGTGCGGCTGGGCCTGTCGACATCGAAGGTGCGGACCTACGCCGCGCCGCGGACGAAGCGGGTGACCGGCTTCCCGCTGCAATGGGGGGACGAGTCCCGATAGGCACGACCTGGTGGTGCGGGGCCGGCGGATCATGACGACGGCCGGGGAGCGGCCGCGCGAGGTCGGCGTCTCAGGCGGGCGGATCGTCGCGATCAGTGCTTTCCCGGTCCACTCCGGACGGGTCAGGGGGTGATCCCGGCCCGCTCCGCGACGGCTTCGGCGTTGTGCGCCGCGAGGGCCAGCGCGCACTCGCGCAGCGAGCGCCCGGTGGCGGCCGACTCGGCGGCGACGGTCTCCACCAGGCGCCGCATGACCCGGTCGATCTTGTCGAAGGACGACTCGGCGGTCGGGGCGACGTCGCCGAACACGATCCACCACCACCACGCGTTGGTCATCACGTTGGCGAGGAAGTCGGGCACGACGGGCACGCGGCGGCCCAGCAGCGCGGCCTCGGCCCCGGGCAGGGTGGGCATGTTGGCTCCCTCCACCACCACGCGCGCGGTGATCCGGTCGACGTCCTCCTCGCGGATCACGTAGGACATCGCCACCGGCACGAGCAGATCGCACGGCACGTCCAGCCAGCCGTCCCGGTCCCCGGTCACGTCGTCCGGGCGCAGGGCGGCGCGGTCGATCACGCCGAGCCCGTCGCGCGCGGCCAGCAGCGCCTCGACGTCGAGGCCGGCGTCGTTGCGGGCGAGCCCGTCCCGGTCGGCGACCGCGACCACGCGGACCCCGGCGCGGGCGAGGTAGCGGGCCGCGGCGCCGCCGATGGAGCCGAACCCCTGCACGACCGCGGTCGCCCCCGTGCGCTGCACGCCGAAGCGATCGGCGGCCACCAGGCAGGCCTGCGCGACCCCGTACCCGCCCACCAGGTCCCCGAGCGAGACACCGTCGACGTGCACGGCGAACGCCTCGGCGAGCCGGGCCCGGGCCCGGGCCGCGTCGGCGTCGTCGATCGTGGCGAAGACCGCCTCGACGGTCGAGGGCAGCCCGAGGTCGGCGGCGACCTTGTCCAGGGTCTCCTGGCGCAGGCCGAGGTCCTCCCCGGTGTTCCACTGCTCCCGCACGACCGGGCGGACGGCGCCGAGGAACCGGCGCAGCACCGCGGGCGCCTCCGGGTCGCCGGGGTCGATGTCGATGCCGCCCTTGCCCCCACCGAACGGGAGGTAGGCGTCGGCCGGGTCGTAGACCAGCGCCTCCTTGCGGGTCATCCCCTGCGCGAGGCCGCGCACCTCCGCCAGCGTGCAGCCGGCGCGCAGCCGCAGGCCCCCGCTGGCAAGGCCGCGGACCAGGGTGTCGATCACGACGTAGCCCTTGCGCGCGGTGACCGGGTCGGTCCAGGTGATCTCCAGCAGCGACTCGTGGCTCATATCTTCGTTCCTTGCTCGTGGTGGACGTGCTCGTGGTGGACGTGCTCGTGGTGGACGTGCTCGTGGTGGACGTGGATCACCGTCGGCCGGTCCGCCGCGAGCGCGACGGTGAGGGCCTGCGGCAGCTGCGTGACGTCGGTGACGGCGACGCCGTGGCAGCCCAGCGAGCGACCGAGCGTCGCGAAGTCCGGGGAGGGCAGCGTGACGGAGTGCACGGGGTCGTCCCGGTCGGCCATCTCGTTGCGGATCTCGCCGTACCCGCCGTTGTCGACGACGACGACCGGGAGCGCAATCCCCAGCGCCGCGGCGGTCGCGAGCTCGGCCACGGTGAACATCACGCCGCCGTCGCCCAGCAGCGCGACGACGGGCCGGTCGGGGTGGGCGACCTTCGCCCCGACCGCGGCGGGCAGCCCGTAGCCGAGGGTGCCGTAGCCGGTCGGGTAGAGGAACGCGCTCGGCGCGTGGGCGGGCAGGTTCGCGAGCGCGCCGTAGTAGCAGATCATCGCGCTGTCGGCGGCCACGACGGCGTCGCGGGGCAGCGCCGACGCCAGCGCGTCGACGATCGGGAGCCACTCGGCGCCCTCGGCGCGGGCGTCGGCCCGGGTGCGGTCCCGCCAGCGCGCCGCCGCGTCCTCCCCGCGAACGCGCTCCGGCACCCGCTTGACGAGCTCGCGCAGGCTCGCCGCCGCGTCCCCCACCACGGCGACGTCCGGGACCGCGTTGGTCACCACCGCCACCGGGTCGACGTCCAGGCGCACCAGCCGCCCGGCGAGCGGCAGCGGCCCGTTCCACAGGTCCGCGGGTGCGAGCTCCGTGCCGACGGCCAGGACCACGTCGGACTCCTGGACCAGGTCGCGCACCGCGGGCAGGTGCACCCCGGCGCCGAGCGCGAGCGGGTGGTCCTCGGCGAGCACGCCCTTGCCGTTGGTGGTGGTGACGACCGGGGCGCCGAGCCGCTCGGCCAGCAGGCGCACCTCCTCGGCCGCGCCGCGGGCCCCGCCACCGGCGATGATCGCGACGCGGGCCGCGGCGGCGAGCCGGTCGGCGGCCGCGGCGAGCTGCGCCGCAGGAGCGACGGGGACGGGGAGCGGCACCGGCGCGGCGATCACCGCTTCGCCGGTCTCGGCGAGCACGTCGAGCGGCACCTCCAGGTGCACCGGACGGGGCCGGCCGGCCGTCATCGTGGCGAAGGCCTGCGCCACCGCGACCGGGATCCCGGACACGCTCGTGGCCCGGATACTCGCGGCCGCCACCGCGGCAAGGGCGCCGGCCTGGTCCTTCGTCTCGTGCAACAGGCCGTTGCCGAGGCCGGGATGCCGCAGCGGCATGCCCGGGGAGACGAGCAGCACAGGGACCGAGTCGGAGTAGGCCTGCCCGATCGCCGCGGCCGCGTTGAGCACCGCGGGCCCGCTGGTCACGACGGCCACGCCGGGGCGGCCGGTCGTCCGCGCGTAGCCGTCCGCGGCGTACCCGGCGCCCTGCTCGTGCCGGGTGCCGACGTGCCGCACCCGCTGGGCGGCGAGGTGCCGGTAGATCTCCAGGTTGTGGGTGCCCGGGATCCCGAACACGGTGTCGACCCCGTGGGCGACGAGCGCCGCGACGAGGGCCTCTCCGCCGGTCATCCGGCTCATGTCAGCTCCTCGCCGAGGCGGCCCGCGAGGAGTCCGCGTAGACCACCTTGCCCAGCCACTGGCCGCCGTCGACGGTGAGGACCTCGCCGTTGACGTAACCCGCGCGCCCGTCGTCGAGCAGGAACGCCGCCGACTCCGCGATCTCCTCCGGCGTGGTGAACCGCCCGGCGGGGACGGTGCCGAGCACCCGCTTCGGTCGGGCCGGGCGCGATGCAGTTGACCCGGATCCCGCGCCCGCCCCACTCCACGGCGAGGCTGCGGGTCATCGCGAGCACCCCGGCCTTCGCCGCGGCGCTGTGCACGGTGCCGGGGTGGCCGTGCCAGGCGTAGGTGGCGATGACGTTGAGGATGCTGCCGCGGCCGGCGGCGAGCATGTGCTGCGCGGCGGCGCGCGTGCAGTGGAAGCCGCCGTTGAGCACGATGTCGATCACCGCCTTCCAGCCGTTCGGGGAGAGGTCCTCTGCGGGGCAGACGAAGTTGCCCGCCGCATTGTTGACCAGCGCGTCGAGCCGGCCGTGCCGCGCGACGAGGCCGTCCACCGCCGCGGTGACGGCGGCGGGGTCGCGCACGTCGCAGATGATCACGTCGGCCGCGGCGCCGCGCTCCTCGGCGAGCCGCGCGGTCTCCCGCAGCGGCTCGGCGCGGCGGCCGAGGACCGCGACCGTCCCCCCGCCCGCGGCGTAGCGCAGGGCGATGGCCCGCCCGATCCCGGATCCGCCGCCGGTGACCAGCGCGACCCGGCCGGTGAACTCGTTCATGGGGTGACTCCCGTCAGTACGGCCGCAGCCGGCGGTTGATCGCTGGGGACGGCGGCGACGACCAGCGCGTCGACGGCGACGGCGCCGTCCGGGCCGACCCGCAGCGGGTTGATCTCGCACTCGACGACGCTCGCGTCCCCGGCGAGCAGCCGCGACACCGCGGCCACGGTGCGGGCGGCGGCGAGGACGTCGACGGGCGGCCTGCCCCGCCAGCCCTGCAACACCGCGTGGCCCCGCAGGCTCGCGAGCATGGCCAGTGCCTCCGGAACGCGCACCGGGGCCAGCGCGATCGCGACGTCCCGGTAGAGCTCGGCCTGCACCCCACCGAGCCCGACCAGCACGAGCGGACCGAAGGAGGGGTCGCGGCGGGCACCGACGACGAGCTCGACGACGTCGGGCCTGCGGTCCAGCTCCTCGAGCACGTACTCCCCGTCGCCCAAGCGCGCCGCCATCTCCCGGAACGCGGCGGCCGCGGCGTCGGCATCCGCCAGGCCGACCGCGACGCCGCCCACCTCGGTCTTGTGCTCGACCCACCCCGCCTTGAGCACGAACGGGGCCCTCAGCCCGGCTGCGGCCGTGCGGACGTCGCCCGCCGCGGTCACCCCGACGCCGCGCGGGAACGCGATGCCGGCCGCCGCGATCAGATCCCGGGCCGCGAGGTAGGTCAGCGACTTCCCGCCGGCCGTGCCGTCGGTCGGCCCGGTGGCGCCGAGCTCAGCGGGCTCCCGGCGGTCGTTCATGTCCACCGCGAGCCGCAGGGACCGGGCGACCCCGTCGATGGTGGGCAGCGTGGGCACGGCCTGGTCGCGCATCGACCGCACGGCGGGCGAGTCGTGGCTCATGCTGTGCACGACGACGGGCCTGCCGTAGCGGCGCACCGACCCGGCGAGCGTGTCGACGACGTCGAGCTCGCGCTCCGCCAGGGCCGGGGTGTCCGAGCCGTAGCTGCCGAAGTAGCCGGACAGGATCACCGCGTCGACCTCGTCGCTGCCCAGCAGCAGGTCCACCACCCGGGCGTAGGTCCGCAGGTCCCGCTCCCCGGCGCCGGCGAGGTCGACCGGGTTGGTCACCGCGGCCGTGCCGGGCAGGGTCGCGGCCAGCGCGCCCGCGGTGGCGGTGCACAGCCGGGGCACCGTCAGGCCCCGCCGGGAGACGGCGTCGGCGGCGATCGCGCCCTGGCCGCCGCTGTCGCTGACGATCGCCACCCGCCGCCCCTGCGGCAGCGGGCTGCCCAGCAACAGGTGCGCCAGGTCGACCGCCTGCGCCGGCGTCTCCACCAGCACCGCACCAGCGGCGCGACACGCCGCGGCCACCACGTCGGTGGACGCGGTCAGCGCGCCGGTGTGCGAGCGGGCCGCGGCCCGGCTCGCCTCGCTGGCGCCCACGGTCAGCACCACCACCGGCTTCCCGGCGCGGCGCAGCCGGCTCAGGGTGCCCACCAGCGCGCGCCCGTCGGCGAACTCCTCCAGATAGAGCACCACGGCCCGGGTCATCTCGTGCTCGACCAGGTCCTCGAGCACCTCGGCCGCGGTGACGTCGACCTGGTTGCCCACCGAGACGAACCGGGAGACCCCCAGCCCGGCACGGGCAGCGAGCCCGGCGATCTCCAGGCCGAGCTGCCCCGACTGCGACACGATCCCGAGGCTCCCGGGCTCGAACGTCCCCCACGCCAACTCGAGCCGAGTGGCGGCGTCGTAGAGCCCCAGGCAGTTCGGCCCGACCAGCCGCGCACCCGCCGACCGGACGCGCTCGGCGAGCCTGCGCTCGAACCCGGGCCGGCCGTCGGCGGCGTCGAGGCCCGCCGTGATACCGAGGAAACCCCGGACGCCCAGGTCGAGCGCCTCCTCCACCACGTCGGGGATCGTGGCGGCCGGCGCGCAGAGCACCACGAGCTCGGGCACCTCGGGCAGGTCCCGCAGCGACGGGACCGACGGCACGCCCTCGATCACGGCCGATTTCGCGTTCACCAGGTGCACCGCCCGGCGGTTCCCGCCGCGCAGCGCCCCGCACGCCAGCCAGTACCCCCACTTCGCCGGGTCCGCCGAGGCGCCCACCACGGCCACCGACCGCGGGTCGGAGAAGACGGACAGGTCGGTCACGCCGAACCCGCCAGCGACCGGGAGATGATCAACCGCTGGATGTCGGAGGTGCCCTCCTCGAGCTCCTCGAGCTTGGCGTCGCGCAGCCACTTCTCCACGAGGTACTCCCGCGAGTAGCCCCAGCCGCCGTGGGTCTGCACCGCGGCCGAGGTGACCCAGGTGGTGTTCTCCGACGCGGTCACCTTGGCGATCGCCGACTCCGCCGCCACCGGCTCGCCCACGTCGAACAGGCGCGCCGCCCGCATCGTCACCAGGTGGGAGACGTCGGTCCGGGCCGCCATGTCGGCCAGCCGGAACGCCACGGCCTGGTGCTCGATGATCGGCTTGCCGAACTGCTCCCGCTCCTTCGCGTAAGCGACGGCCGCGTCCAGCGCGGCCCGGGACAGGCCGGTCGCGCCGGCGCCGATCAGGATCCGGGACGCGTCGAACGTGCGCATCAGGCCGTAGAAGCCCCGGCCCTCCTCCCCGAGCCGGTGCCCCACCGGAACCCGCACGTCGTCGAGGAAGACCTCGGCGTTGACGATGCCGCGCTGGCCCATCTTCGCCATGGGGCGCCCGATGGTGACGCCGGGCATGTCCCGTTCGACGAGGAACGCGGTGACCCCGCGCGAACGCAGCGCCGGGTCGACGGTGGCGAAGACGACGACCCACTCCGCATAGGGCGCGTTGGAGATCCAGGTCTTCTGCCCGCTCAGCACGTAGTGGTCGCCGTCGCGCACTGCCCGCGTCTGCAGCGCCGCCGCGTCCGAGCCGACGCCCGGCTCGGTCACCGCGACCGCCGTCACCGGCGGGTTCTGCAAGCTCAGCGGGGTGAGCCAGCGCTTCTTCTGCTCCTCGGAACCGAGCGCCTCCACGGGCCCGGCGAAGAACGCGTTCGAGGTGAGGAAGTTGCCGATGCCGACGTCGCCGTAGCAGAGCTCCTCCTGCACCAGGCACTGCGTGACCAGGTCGGTCACCCCGCCGCCGCCGTACTCGGCGGGCAGCATGTAGGAGCTGAGCCCGAGGGCGGCCGCCTTCGTCCACAGATCCATCGGGGACTCGGTGTCCGCCTCGTCGACCGCGCGGGCCCGCGGGCGGATCTCCCGCGTCGCGAAGTCCCGGGCCAGGCCGATGAACTCGTGCTGTTCCTCGGTGAGATCGAGGCCGTCACGCACTGTGCGGGGCATGCTTTCTCCTTGCAGGCAGGCAGGTTCAGGAGGCGGCTCGTCAGCACGAGCCGCCGGAGCACGGGAGAAGAAGGTCAGGCCGCGATCGGGGAGCCCGTGTCGTCGCGGACCACGAGCGAGCGGTCGGGGTGCCAGTGGGCCACCACGGCCAACCCGGGCCGAGGGGTGAGCTCACCGCGGGTGCCGGCCCGCGCCACGACGGTGCGCCCGTCGGGCAGCGCCACCTCGATCCGCAGGCCGCTGCCGAGGTACACCACGTCCCGGACGACGCCGCTCACCCCGTTGTGGCCGGCGGGGACGTCGCCGCCCTCGGCGGACAGGTGCAGGTGCTCCGGGCGGACGACGAGCGCGGACCCGCCGGCCACCGCGGAGCCGACCGCGAACGCGGCCCGCGTCCGGGCGTCGACGAACCGCTCACCGTCACCGTCGCCGGAGAAGATGTTCGACTCGCCCAGGAACTCGGCGATGTAGCGGCTGCGCGGGCGCTCGTAGAGGTCCTCCGGCGTGCCGACCTGCACGAGCTTCCCGTCGCGGAGCACGGCGATCCGATCCGACATCGTCAGCGCCTCCTCCTGGTCGTGGGTGACGAAGACGAACGTCCTGCCCAGGTCCTGGTGCAGGCGTTTGATCTCCAGCTGCAACTGCTCACGCAGGCGCTTGTCCAGTGCGCCCAGCGGCTCGTCCATGAGCAGCGCCTGCGGCCGGAAGACGATGGCCCGCGCCAGCGCCACCCGCTGCTGCTGGCCGCCGGACAGCTGGGCGGGCCGGCGCTTGCCCAGCGCGCCGAGCTCGACGAGGTCGAGCGCCTGCTGCACGCGCCGGGCGACCTCGGCCTTGCGCACCTTGCGGCGCCGCAGCGGGAAGGCGACGTTGTCCCACACCGACATGTGCGGGAACAGGGCGTAGTGCTGGAACACCATCCCGAGGCCGCGTTGGTACGGCGGGACGGCGGTGATGTCCCGGCCGCCCACCTCGATGCGACCCGCCGTCGGCTCGACGAACCCGGCGAGGATGTTGAGCAGCGTCGACTTGCCCGAGCCGCTCGCCCCGAGCAGGGTGAGGAACTCCCCCTCCCGGACGTGCAGCGTGACGTCGTCGACCGCGCTGGCGCCCTTGTAGTGCTTCACCACGTGGTGGATGTCGATGGCGGTGCCGGCCCCACCGAGGCCGGTCGGGGTGGTGTCCATTCCGTTCTCCTGGGTGCCGGTCAGGCCGGCCGGTCGAGGTGACGGTTCCGCAGCGCCCGCGCCAGGCCGGCCGAGGCGAACAACGCGAGGGTGACGAGCAGCAACATCGTGGACACGGCCGCGACGGTCGGGTCGATCTGGACGCGGATCCCGCTCCACATCTCCACGGGGAGCGTGGTCAGGTCCGGCCCGGCGAGGAAGACGCTGACCACGACCTCGTCGAACGAGGTGATGAACGCGAACAGCGCCCCGGACAGCACGCTGGGCGCGATCACCGGCAGCGTGATCCGGACGAAGGTGCTGATCCGCCCGGCCCCCAGGCTCATCGCGGCCATCTCCAGGTGCCGGTCGAACCTCACCAGCGCCGACGAAACGTTGATCACCACGAACGGCACCGCGAGCGCGGTGTGCACCAGGACGAACCCCAGCGTGGTCTGGGTGAGGCCGAGGCGCAGGAAGGCCGCGTAGACGGCCAGGCCGATGATCACGTACGGCACGAGCACCGGGGCGAGGACCAGCCCGCTGACCAGCGCGCGCAGCGGATAGCGCCCCCGGACCATCGCCAGTGCGGCGAGCACCCCGAGCACGACGGAGGCCACGGTGACCATCAGCCCGATCACGACGCTGTTGACGGTGCCGTCGATCCACGTCGCGTCCTCGAGGTAGGACTCGTACCACCGCAGCGACCACTCCTGCGGCGGGAACTCGAGGAACGCGCTGTCGTTGAACGACATCGGGACGACGACGAACACCGGCGCCACGAGGTAGAGCGCCGTCAGGACGGCGAGCGCGACCAGCGCGCCGCGGACGATGCGCCGGGAGGTCATCGGCCATCTCCCACGAGCTTGCCGAGGGAGACGATCCGGGAGACCAGCACCAGCAGCGCCGCGGTGACGACGAGGAGCACGACGGCGAGCGTGGAGGCGAACCCCCACCGCAGCACCCCGGACAGCTGCTCCACGATGAGCTCGCCGAGCATCATGTCCTGCGGGCCGCCGAGCAGCGCGGGAGTGATGTAGAAGCCCAGCGACGAGATGAAGACCAACAGCGCGGCAGCCGCGACCCCCGGCAGCGTCAGCGGGGCGTAGATCGGCCAGAACGCCTGGATCGGCCTGGCTCCGAGGCCTTCGGCGGCCTGGACGAGGCGGCGGTCGATCCCGCGCATGGTGGCGAACAGCGGGAGCACCGCGAACGGCAGCATGATCTGCACCATCCCGATGACGACGCCGGTGAGGTTGCGGATCATGGAGATCGGCTCGTCGAGGATGCCCAGGCCGATCAGCGTCTCGTTGACGACACCGGCGTCGCCGAGCATCAGTACCCAGGCGAACGTGCGGACCAGCAGGCTGGTCCAGAACGGCACCAGGACGGCCACCAGCATCACCCCGCGCCAGAACGGGGAGGCCAGGGTCATCAGGTACGCGTAGGGGAAGCCCAGCAGCAGCGTGACGGCCGTGACGAGGCCGGAGATGCGGAACGTGTTGAGCAGGACGTCCAGGTAGACCGGCGACCCGAAGAAGTCGGCGTAGTTGGTGAGGCCGGGTTGCGGGTCGGTGACGCTGCGGGCGAGCACCAGCACCAACGGGGCGACGAGGACGAGCAGGAGGAAGGCGACGATCGGCAGGATCAGCAGGCCCCAGCCGTCGACGCCGCGCCGCCTGCGCCCGGGGTCGTCGGACAGCGGTGGACCGTCCTGGCCGGGGCTCCGCCG
Organism: Pseudonocardia nigra; assembly: GCF_019396355.1. Taxonomy (GTDB): domain Bacteria; phylum Actinomycetota; class Actinomycetes; order Mycobacteriales; family Pseudonocardiaceae; genus Pseudonocardia; species Pseudonocardia nigra. Next base: position 6,450 of record NZ_JAHKRK010000135.1, on the reverse strand, counting down.
ACCGGCCGCCCGGTCCGGCGCCGCGACCGTGACGCTCACCTCGCCGCCCATTCGTTCAACCGCTCGGAGACGGCGTCGTAGTGCTCGGCCCAGTAGCCGTAGTCGATGACCGCCGCACGCTTCGCGGCGTTCTCCGGGGCGCCGGGGAGCTCCTCCAGGACGTCCGGCTCGACGAACTCGAGCGCCGCGTCGTTGACCGGGCCGTAGGCCACCGCGTTGGCGTAGTCCGCCTGCGCCTTCGGGTTCTCGAGATACCAGGCGATCCATTCCTGGGCGAGATCCGCGTTCGGCGAACCGTTCGGGATCACGACCTGGTCGTAGGACAGCAGGTGCTCGTTCCACTCGTTCGCGACGGGCTGGCCCTCCTGGGCCGCGGAGAAGATCCGTCCGTTCCACGCCTGGATCAGCGGCACCTCGCCGCTGGCCACCAACTGCTGCTGCTGCTCACCGGTCTCGTAGAAGACGATCTCGTCCTTGATCGTGTCCAGCTTCCGGAACGCCCGATCGATGTCCAACGGGTACAGCTCCCCCGGCGCCACCCCGTCGGCCAGCAACGCCGCCTCGAACATCGCCCCCGTCGCGTACTTCCAGAAACCCCGCTTCCCCGGGAACTGCTCCGTGTCGAAGAACTCCGCCCACGTCCTCGGGTGGTTCTCGACCGAGAACGCCTCGGTGTTGTAGCCGATCGTGAACGCGTACTCCAGGAGCGGGGCACCGCATTCGCCGACCGTCTCGGGATCGACCAACGAGGTGTCGACGGTGGTGGCGTCGAGCTTCACCGCCCAGCCGTTCGTGCAGGCGGTGTGGGCGAAGTTCGGCTCGACCTCGACCACGTCCCAGGCGACCCGCCCCGACTCCACCTGGGCCCGGAACTTCGCGTAGTCGCTCGGGGAGTCCTGCTTCACGGTCACACCCGCCGCGTCGGCCCACGGCTGCACGCCGGCCGAGACGGGGGTCTCCTGGTCGGCACCGCCCCACATGACGACGGTCAGTTCCTTGCCGCCGTCGCCCTCGGCCGCTGCGCCGCCGCACGCGGCCAGGAGCGTCACTGCACTTGCCGCCGCTGCGGCCGTGGCAACCCGCTTCACGTGGCGCACTCGTCCTCCTCGTTGATAGACGCGTCAGGTACTGCACGGGGCCGCTGCAGGCGACCCCTCGGAGCTCGGCGTGGAGCTACTGCGCGACCCATTCGGTCAGCCGCTCGGGAACGGCGTCGTCGTGCTCGGCCCGGTAGCCGTGGTCGATGACCGCCGCGGGCTCCGCGGCACTGCCCGGGGCGACGGGCAGCTCGGCCACGGCGCTCGGTTCCTCGGCGCCGTCCCCGGCCACCCCACTGCCGCATGCGGACCCGAGCATGACAGCTCCGACTGCAGCCACCGCAGCGAGAGCTCGTTCCCGGTCGCGCACCCGGCCTCCAAAGTTGATTGTCGCGTCAGTCAGCTCGAAGATTGACGCCACTCGCCGCCGCTGTCAAGCACGGGATGGACGCCACCCCCGCCGGCCGGAGCGCACAGCGGTCGCGACGGCGGCCGAGCACGTGGGACGGAGCCGGGGCGCCGGCCCGGGACGCGCCGGCAGGCAGGCGAGGGAACGTCAGCGCGTCACGGGTGGGACGACGTGGATTCGAGAGCGTGCAGCATCTCGTCGCAGACCGCGCGCATCCGGCCGAGCGTCATGCTGTGCGAACCCAGCAGGACCTGCAGCGCGAGCCCGTCGATCAAGCCGATCAACGCGTTGGCCAGCAGCACGGCGTCGCCGGTCCGGAACTGCCCCGCACCCTGGCCGTCACGGATGACGGAGGCGACGATCCGGCGCCATTCGCCGTAGACGCGCTCGTTCAGTTCCTGCAGGTCAGGTTCGTGCAGTGCCTCTACCCACAGCTCCGCCCAGACGTGCCACGCCTTGACGGTATCGGCATCGGCGGGGAGGTAGGAGTCGACGAATGCGCGCAGCCGCTGCCGCGGGTCCGAATGCGCCTCGAGCAGCGGCTGCCGTCGCTTCAGCGAACGCTCGAAGTTGTACTCGAACGCGGCGTGCATCAGATCGCGCTTCGTGTCGAAGTAGTAGTGCACGGTGCCGGTGCTCATCCTCACCCGCTTGGCCACATCGGCCACCCGCAGAGATTTGAACCCCATCTCCGAGACCACCTCGCAGGCCGCGGCCAGGATCTGCTCACGCCGCTCGGCTTCGACGCTGACCCTCGGCATCCGACCCCCATCACACTCTGACCGAACCTCCCCCGTCGTCTGACGGCTCAGTCAAGGATTATGCACGGGTCCGGCCGGCAGCTCACCAGGAAGCGATCGAGCACGCGGGCCCTCCTGAACTTGCGTCGGAGCTTCCGCGCCGATCGCTCGACCGTCACACCCGGGGAGTTCACCTGGCGTTCAGCCGTCCCGCCTCCGGGTGCGGTGCGCCGAGGCCGCCGTGCGCGCGGGATGCGGGCCTTCGTCGGGCGCGCCGTACCGTCGGGTGTCCCGGTGGCATATCGGGCGCTGGGAGGCGCTCCTGTCTGCGCTGCGCAGCCGGGAATGCGCGGCCGTGCTCGATGATCCGAGCCTGGCTGCGTTCCGGTCGAGCCTGCGGTGGCTCGTCCCGGCGTGGCATCGGGCGGGCGATCCGGTTGCGGGTTCGCCGCTGCTGGCCGGCGAGGGCACGCTGCGGCTGCTCGGCGCCCTTGCGGGAGGCCGCGGGTGTGTGCTCGTACTGGAGGACACCGCGGAGGCGATCTTGGGGCTGGTACGGGACGGACTCGAAACGGTACGGGTCGACGCGGCCTGATCCAGGCGGTCCGCGCCGCGACGATGAGCCGGTCTCCGAGATGCGCAAGCGGGAGCCGCCGGCTCTTCCGCCGCCCACACCGGGGGCGGCGCGCGCAGAAAGCCCACTCGTCGCATTGCTGAGCACCACCACTGGTGCCGAGTGCCGATAGTGGCGGACGGTCCCCCGGTGTTAGACAACTTCGAAGTTGGCCATCATTCCCATGTCTTCGTGTTCGGCGTTGTGGCAGTGGAAGAGATTGCGGCCGCGGTAGCCGTCGAAACGGGTGATGATCTCCGCCGATTCGCCCGGCCGCAATGAGACGGTGTCCTTGAGGCCCGCATCGTGGGGCAGCGGCGGCCGGCCGCTGCGCGAGAACACCCGGAAGCCGACCAGATGCAGGTGGACGGGATGGTGGACGTCGGCGACCAGCCGCCACACCTCGACATCGCCGAGACGGACGGTGACATCGGAGCGGGCGGGGTCGAACGGTAGCCCGCCGATCAGCCATCCGTGATCGCCGCGCATTCGCCCAGTACGGAAGGAGAAGTCGCGCACCCTGACGGCGTCCGACCTGCGCCAGATCGGCAGATCGTTCGAGAGGGTGCGTGGGATGCGGCTGTCGTCGGTGGCGTTGCGTGCGACCCGAAAGGCCATCACGTCGCGGGTACGCCCGGAGCCCAGCCGGTTGACGACTCTGACACGGCTGCCGACCGGGACGCCGGAGAAGTCGATGATCACGTCGTAGCGTTCGGCCGGCGCGATCGGCAGGAGCCGGTGGGTGACCGGCGCCGCGAGCAGTCCCTGGTCGGCGCCGACCTGGACGAGATCCAGCCGGCGTCCGTCGTCACTGACCGCTTCGAGTTCGTAGTGCCGGGCGTTCGAGGCGTTCAGGATGCGCAGCCGGTACCGGGCTGCGTCGACCTCGTGCACGGGCCATGGGGCGCCGTTGACCAAGATCACATCACCGAGTACTCCGGCGAGATAGGGCCCGCGAACGCCCGGCCGCTCACGCAGGGTGGGGTCGAGGGAGGGGTAGTCGAGGCTGCCGTCGGCGGCGAACGCACGGTCCGCGATCATGAGAGGCAGTTCGCGCCGCCCCGCAGGCAGGCCGAGCGAGTCCTCGGCATCGTCGCGCACGATCTGCAGCCCGGCGAGGCCCCGCCAGACCGCGGGGGCGGTGAAGTCCATCCGGTGGTCGTGGTACCACAGCAGCGCCGCCCGCTGGTCCAGCGGGAACGTGTAGTCCCGCGTCAGCTTCGTCGGCACCGCCCGCGGATCGTGCATGCCATGCCCGAGGCCGTGCCCGCCCTGGCCGGTCTGCATGACGTGGGCGACGTCCGGCCAACCCTCAGGCAGGACGAGGTCGGTCGGTCGGGTACCCGTCGGAATCTGCCGGGGTCCGTCCGCCGTGCAGGTGCATGACGGTCGGCACGGGCAGGTCGTTGCGATGCGTGACGGTGATCGGCCGGCCGCGGCGCGACTCGATCGTCGGTCCCGGGAAGGTGCCCTCGTACGTCCACAGCCGCGTCCTGACACCGGGCAGGATCTCCACGATCGCTTCGCGCTGGGTGATCTCGTAACGGTCGACACCGCCCGAGATGTTGACCCGTGCCAGCACGGAGGGAAGTGGCAACGGCACCTGGAACGCGGGCGGCAGCGGCACGGCGCTGCGCAGTTCGGCACCGGTGAACGGCGGGCGGCGGGAGAGTGCGGCCGAGGCCGACAGCCCGGTGGCCGCCATCAGCCCGAGCGCCCCGCCGATGCCCAGCACCTGGCGCCTGGTCATCGCATGGGCAGGGCCGGATCGGTCGTCATGGTGCTCACGCTCGTCGGCTTCCTGCTGTTCCGGCTCCTCCACGGTCTGCACCCGCTCGGGCGGGGGCTGCGGTCGCCGCCGGAGGGGCCGGCGCCACACGGCGATGAACAGCACGACGAGCGCGACGATGGTCATCACCCCCAGCGGGATGTGCAACCACAGCGCGCCGGCCATCCCGGCGAAGTACTGCACCGTCTCGGCCGCCACCACGGCCAACGTGGCAAGGAACGGCCAGACCCGACGCAGCCGAACCCAGACCACGGTCGCCGCGATCACCTGCAGGTAGCCGAACCGATGGAGGAGACGGCGTCGGCGCCGGTCGTGTGCCAGCGCAAGCCGTCGAAGTCACCGCTCAGATACACGCCGGCGAACACCGGCTGACCGACGATCGCCACCACGTGTGCGCTGACGACGGCCCGCAGAACCCAGCCACTGAGCCTCGTCCGATGCGCGGCATCGGATCGGACCGACGCGGCCGGCCGGAACCGGTCAGCTGCGGTGACCATGAGGCGTCCTCCTGTCCCAGCCGAGGACGGCCCAGCCGGAGCCCTGGACGGTGGTGGCGGTGGCGATGTGCGGGGCGAGGGCGCCGTAGTCGTAGAGCAGGTCGGGCAGCGTGTACTCGATGGTCACGGCCTGATCCTCGAACTTCGAGTCGGGTTGACCTCAAGCCGGCCATGGCACAGGTCACGGGCGCGGTTCCGGTGGAAGCGCCGCCAGGAGGACGAGGACCTCGACGGGCTCAAGGACCGCTCAAGCGCCCGCCCGCGCACGGCTCCGGGCTGGGCAAGATCCGCTCGGTCGTCGAACGAGGCTTCGCCTGGCTGCACGCCTTCACACGGCTCCGAACCCGCTACGAGCGGCGTCCCGACATCCACCTCGGCCCGCTCCAGCTCGAATGCACCTTGATCTGCTACCGGCGGCTCAAGACGACATTCTGAAACACGCTCTTATCTTGATCTTTAACCTGTGCGTTGTTGGCGTGGGGTGATGGCGGGTTCGCGACTGGTGATCTTCCCGACGTGGTGGTGGGGTGCGGGCCTGCGGTTGCGGGAGCTGACGTTCCCCCCGTAGCACGGACACCTGCGGTGTGGGGTCAGTGATCTTGGTCTGACCGCGTGTGCAGGGCTTCAAACGTGGCGGGGCTGTGCATTCCGACACCGGAGTGGCGTCTCTTTGTGTTGTACCAGCACTCTATCCACTCGAACATCGCGTTGGCAAGTTCGTCGCGTGTCTGCCATGCTTTCGAGTCGAGTAGCTCGAGTTGCATCGTTCCCCAGAACGATTCCATCATCGCGTTGATGCTCCTATAGTTGTCAAGCCGCAGGCGCGAGATCCTCTGTCTTGTATGGTGCGACGATTGTCTGATAGATTTCGCGTATCAAGAGCCGTTTCAGGCAACGCAGGATTTCCTTTTTGGTCTTCCCTTCTGCGATGCGTCGGGCGGTGTAGGTGATCGTCAGGGCCCCGGCGTTGTAGATCTTTGTCCGGTTTGATCGTTTGTTGTTAGATTCCGAAGACCGCGAAGGCGGCGGCGTGGTCGTGGAGGTCGCGTCGGGCGTGGGCGAGGTTGGCGCGGCCGGCGAGGCGGAAGGTGTTGATCGCCAGGTTGCGGAAGCTGGCGAGGGTCCGCGGCGCCGTACCGGTTCTGACCTGCGAGGAGTCTTCGGCGAAGGTGACGTCGCGGGTCCAATGCAGACGATTTTCCACGGTCCAGTGTTGGCGTTGGTAGTGGTTGAGGTGTGCGGGGCTGGCGAGATCGGCGGGCAGGCTGGTGATCCCGTGGATGATCTCCTTGGTGTCCCAGATGCCGTCCAGGCCACCGACGTCGCGGCGCAGTCGAAAGACTTGGCGGGCGCCGGGGAACAGGG
>NZ_JAHKRK010000134.1 GCF_019396355.1 Pseudonocardia nigra | reverse complement strand
CGCGGGATCCCGCGAGTCGCCCGGAAATGACACATGAGTCGCCCGGATTCGACGGCCGAGTCGGCCGGAATCGGAGCGCGGGTCCCCGTCGCGGTCAGGCCGGCGGTGGGGCGGTCGAGTCGCGGATCAGCAGCTCCGGCTCGATCGTCGTCACCGACGGGCGGGCCGCGCCGCCCTCGGTGGCGGTGGCGAGGCGCCCGAGGAGCACCTGCGCGCAGCGGCGGCCGAAGCCGACCGTGTGCTGGCTGACCGTCGTCAGCGCGGGCCGCACCATCGACATCCAGGGCACGTCGTCGTAGGCCGCGAGCGACAGCTGCCCCGGCACGTCGATCCCCCGCCGCTGGATCTCCTGCAGGGCGCCCTGGGCGAGCACGTTGTTGGCGGCGAACACGGCGGTGACGTCCGGGTGGTCGTCGAGCAGCCTGCCGAGCGTGCCGCTCGCGGCTTCGGCGTCGAAGCTCGTGAACGCCACCAGCTCCTCGTCCACGGGCACGCCCGCCGCGGCGTGCGCCGCCCGGAAGCCGGCGAGCCTGCCCGCCCCGGTGGTCCACTTGGTCTCGTCGATGAGCAGCGCGATCCGGCGGTGTCCGAGGCCGAGCAGGTGGGCTGTGACGAGCTCGGCGCCGGTCTCGTCCGCGCCGAGCACCGCGTCGCCGTAGCGGGTGCTCACCCGCCGGTCGGCCTGCACCACCTGCACGCCGTGCTGGTGCAGGCTGCGGATCGCGCGCGCCGACACCGGCGTGACGATCACGCCGGGCACCCGCATCGCCACGAACGTCTGCACGGCGAGCAGCTCCTCGTCGGCGCGGCCGTCGTCGTTGACGAGGATCATGTGGTGGCCCGCCGCCCGCAGGACCTGCTCGATCCCGGCGGCGAGGTCGGCGTAGAACGGGTTGCGCAGGTCGGAGATCAGCACGCCGATCGAGCGGCTCGAGCGGTTGCGCAACGTCCTGGCGTTGGCGTCGGGCACGTAGCCGATGCGCGCGGCGGCGGCGAGCACCCGCGCGCGCACCTCCGGAGCGGCATAGCCGCTCCCGTTCAGCGCCCGCGACACGGTGGACGGCGAGACACCCGCCTCCCGGGCCACGTCGGATCCCGTCGGTGGCCGCTCGGCGCGGCCCGCCCGCTGCTGCCGGCTGTGCCCTGCTCCGGTTGTCACGGCGAAGCCTCCTCGTCGCCCCGCTGGACGCGGGGAGGATGCACGGTAGTCACTGGTCAGCCCGGGGTACCGGCAGTGCGTGGGCCCGGCGGTGGTCCCGCCAGGTCCGGGCCACGGCGGCGAGGTCGGCGGGGCGCAGCGGCTCGCCGGTCAGGTCCATCGCGGTGGCGTAGTAGAGCGCGGGCACGCCGAGGTTCGGCTGCACGGCCACGTACTCGGCCCACGCCGCCCGGTCCGGCAGGCACCAGCCGTCGGTGTCGATCGGCACGCCCGGACAGACCGCGGCGACCACTGCCGCCCGATAGGCCATGTGCGCCACGACCGGCCCGTCCGGGTCGACGGCGTCGAGCATCCGGATGTCGTTGAGCCGCAGCATGTCGGTGACGTCCGCGAAGGCCGGGTTCGCCGCGTGCGTGTCGACGAGCGCGTCCGGCTGCACGCGCTTCGCGGCGCGGTGCACGCACGCGAGCAGCGCGTGCAGCAGCGCGGCTCCCCACGACGACCCGGCGTGCCGCAGGGCCTGCCCGCTCGGGGTGCGGGCGAGGAAGTCGACCTTGAGCCCGTCGGCGTCGAGCCCGTCGGGCGCGAGCAGCCGCGAGACGGACTCCTCGATCAGGGTCCGCCCGGCCGGGCTCTCCGGGTCCAGCGCCACGGGCGTGCCCGCCGGGTCCCGGATGCACGCCTCCGGCGGCGCACCCTCCGGGTCCCACGCCTTGTACCAGAGCAGCACCCGCTGCCCGCGCTCGTGCCGCCCTGCGATCCAGCCGGCGAGGTCGGGCCACTTGGCCGGGTCGGGCTCGTTGCGGGCGTAGCCGCGCTGCCACTTGTCGTCGACCACCACGGTGCCGGGGACGACGCCGTGCGCGGCGAGCGCGGCGAGGAAGGCGTCGTAGTGCCGTTGGGTCGCGAAGTCCTGGGTGGGCTCGCCCGCCGTCAGCGCGAGGTGGTGCTGCGCCCCCCAGCCGCAGAACATCGGCTGCCGCCACCAGGCCGGGACGTCCGCAGGCGACCCGGGGACGAGGCCACGCCCGGCGAGCAGGTCGCGGTGCGCGCGCAGCGCGGCGTACGGATCGGCGGCTCCGAACCGCACGACCACGGTAGGCGTCGTGAACGCGCCGTCCACCCGCGTGTGCCCCTCGTGGTCGAGCCGCAGGTGGAACCCGTCGGTGCCGCCCGAGTAGTGCACCGCCGTGAACGTCTGCTCGCCGATCGGCGCGAGCAGGCCGAGCGCCGCCCACTCCCCGGCGGGCACCTCGTCGCGTGGATCGGCGGCTGAGACCGGGGCTTCCCGGCACACCGCGAAGCACCACGGCGCGGGGGCGAACAGCCACCGCCCGACGCCCGGCTCGGCGCCGTCCCCGACCACGCCGATCACCGCGGGCTCGACGGCGGGGCGCGCGATCCGGCGGGGATGGTCGGGGTTGGGCGAGACGACCGTGCGCAGCGCGGAGCCGCTGGGCAGGAACCCGTGCGGCAGCCGCCTGCCGCCGAGCAGGTGGACCTCGGTCAGCGCGCCGCCGCCGCGCACGCTCGTCCGCACCTCCAGGCGGTCGTCGTGGCACTCGAGCACCGTCGTCCGCTCCGCCCACCGGGTGCTCGCGCAGCGCACCTCGACCCGCCTGCCGTCGACGACGACGGCGGGCTCGCCCACCGTCTCGTCCGGGCCGGCGGTGGTGTCGAGGGCGGCGAGCAGCCGCAGCCGGAACCACAGCCGGCCGTCGCACCCGTGCACGTGGGCGACCAGCCGCCGCGCGTCCACGTGCAGCCGGTACGCCGCCGCACCGTGCACATCGCGGGACGACGGTGCACACGCCGGGAGGTCTGCATCGTCGACGGCAGGTGTGCACGGTCGGGTTGCCGGCGCCACCGGCAGCGGGTCCGTCATCGCACGTCCACGAGCGACTCGGCGTGCTGGCCGAACCGGCGGCCGCCGACCGTGAGGTCCGCGCCCAGCCGGGCCCGCCGGACCGGCCCGGTCGGCGTGACCACGAACCCGAACGTGACGTGCTCCTTCCCCGCCGCCGTCGCCGTCCCCGACGCCGGTTCGCACGACCACCCGTCCGGCACGACCATCGCCACCGTCACCTCCTCCGTGGACGGGAGCGGGTTGCGCGCCTCCACCTCGACGCGCAGCGGCGTACCCGGCGCCGCCGTCGCCTGGTAGGGGCGGATCCAGGCCCCCACGCCCTCGGCCTCGAAGTCGGCCTCGTCCAGCGGCAGGAGGTCGCGGTGCAGGGCGGCGAGCTCGTCGGCCTTGGCGGCGAGGTGCTCCAGGTAGTCGTCGTCGACCGGGCGGGGCGCCCAGTGCCCACTGATGATCAGGTCCGGCCGCAGCTTGCGGTACAGCGCCGCGCTCGCGACGAAGTCGTCGATCCGGAACCGGTTCTTGTACTGCAGGTTGAGCACCTCGGCCTGTTCGCCGGGCACCCACGTGGTGCTCTGCTGGTCGCCCGTGGCGAGCACGCGCTGCCCGTCCACCTCGAACTCGATCGCCACGGCATAGCGGGTGTGGCCCGGCAGCGGGTGCAGCGTGAGCTCGTACTCGTGCCAGCGGACCGGTTGCCCGACGTCCAGGACGCGGTCGGTGGGGATCGGGTCGTACCAGAGGCACGGCAGGTCGTAACGGGCCGGATCGGCGAGGATCCGCGCCACCTCCGCGGCCGCCCAGACCTGCGTACCCTCCACGTCGCGGAGCAGGTTGAGCCCCGCGACGTGGTCGTCGTGGTAGTGCGTGGGGATCGCGACCTCCACCCGCCGCACCCCGAAGTCGCGTCGGAGCGCGGCCAGCGACGGCAGCCAGGGTCGCCGGGAGGAGCGGTCGTCGCCCACGGGCAGCGCGACGATCATGTCGTAGCCGAAGTCGAGGAAGAGCGCGTTGCCGGTCTCCGACAGCAGCACGTAGGTGGTGCCGAAGCTGGTGCGGTTGCGCAGCAGGTGCTCGCTGATCACCTCGAACGGCTCGTCGTGCCAGGCGCGCAGGTCGAGCGGGCTGTCGCGGCGGGAGTCGGCGAACGCGGTCAGCCGCTGTTCGAGCAGGTCGAAGGCGGCCTGCGGGTCGTCCATCGGGTCGCCGTGCGCGGGCAGCACGATGTCGGGCTCGCGCGCGGCCAGCTCGTAGAGCGACAGCACCGTGGCCTGGGCGCCCTCCACGAGGGTGTAGGTCCACTGCATCGCGGCGAGCGACCACACCTTGCCGGGCGAGTGGATCAGGTCGCCGGTGAACGCGAGCCGGGTGCCGTCGACGTCGACGACGTAGGACACGGAGCCGAGCGTGTGCCCCGGCGTCGGGAGCGTGGTGATCGCGAAGCCGCCGACGTCGAGCGTGCGGTACTCCGGGACGGTGCCCGCGATCGGCACCGGTTCGAGCAGCGAGAACCGGTCCTGGCGCAGGTCGTAGTAGTTGTAGAGCCGCCGGCTCTGCCAGTGCTCGTCGACCCGGTCGAACAGGTCGCGCTCCACGGGCGGAACCCGGATCGGGATGCCGGCTGCGACCGCCCGCGCCAGCCCCTGCGCCTGGTCGCGGTGGTGGTGGGTTAGCAGCACGGCCGCGACCCGCTCCACCCCCAGCTCGGCGAGGTGGTCGAGCACCGCCCCGCTGCCGAAGTCGACGAGCACCGCTTCCCGACCGTGCACGAGCGCGTACACGTTGCAGGTGTCGCGGAAGAGATGAACCCCGTCCACCACGCTGCGCAGCGCCATCACAACTCCCTCGTCTCTGGCAACGTTGCCACATCGTGACCGCTGCTCCCCGCCCAGGGCAAGGTGTCGATCAGCTCGAACAGGAACCGGTCCACCACCCCGTCGCCCACGAGCACGGGCCCGTTCCGGTGCGGGACGGTGTGGTCGCGCAGCGCGGCCACCCGTCCCAGCAGCGCTGCGACCTCGGCGCGCACGCGGTCCGCGTCCCCCGCTCCGTCCAGGAGCGGAGCGGCGACGGCGAGCGCACGACCGAGCAGCCCGGTCGCGTCCAGCCACGGGGCGGCCTCGGCGGCGAACCGCGGGTCGACGCCGGCGCGCACGAGCTCAGGGACCGCGGCTCATCCGCGCGGCGATCCGCTGCAGCGCCGCACGGGCGCCGGCGACATCCCCCGCCGTCCACCGGGCCCGCACGGCGTCGAGTGCGGCGGCGTGCCGTGGCGCCTGCGCCAGGTGCAGCCGCTCGTCGCGGGTGTTGAGGTCGGCGAACGCCACCAGCGCGGCGAGCACGTCGGCCCGTCCGCCCGCCTGCTCGGCGAGTGCCCGCCGCAGGGACGCCCGGGGGTCGAAGCCGCTGTCGTCCCAGCCGTACTCGGCGACGGACGAGAGCGCCACGAGGCTGAGCGTCGGCTGCACCATCGGGTTCGCCAGCACGCCCTCGACGTGCGCGGACAGCCCGTCCTGGCGCCCGCACCAGTCCCCCAGCGGGACGCGGCCCGGGATGAAGTCGTTGACCGGGAAGTTGTCCCACAGCAACACGCGGTGCCCGAACACGGTCGCCGCCTCGGCGGCCTCCGCGCGGGTGATCGTGGCCGGGATGACGCCGTCCCCGGTCCACCACACCAGGCACCAGCAGGCGGTAGGACTCCGGCGGACCCGTGTGCACCCCGCCCCAGCGCACGGTGAGCTCGGCGCGGTCCGGGTCGTCGGTGAGCCAGGCGTGCACCACGCGTTCGGCGGCGGGGTCGGCGAGCGGGCCGGGCACGAGCGTCACGGCGGCCCGGACGGGAGGGATCGGCATGACCCGGGGACGCTAGCGGCTCGCGCCGCCGAGCGGATCACGCGATGGCGCGGACCGTGTCCCAGGTGGCGGCGAACCCGGGGTGCAGCGGCAGCTCGGCCAGCCTGCTCACGGGCACCCATCGCACCTCGAGCGTCTCACCGGTGAGCCCGGTGAGCACGACGGCGTTCATCGCCCGGCCGACCACAGTGGTGTAGGACCAGCCGCCGTGGTCGTCGACGTAGCGGCCGGTGACCGTGTAGGAGCCGACGTCGAGCCCGGCCTCCTCGGCGGCCTCCCGCTGCGCCGCCTGCTCGGCCGTCTCGGCGCGGTTGCGGGCGCCGCCGAGCAGCCCCCACGTGCCGCCGTGGTGGCTCCACAGGGCCCGGTGCTGCAGCAGGACGCGGTCCTCGTGCCACAGCAGCAGACCGGCCGCCCCGTACAGCCCCCAGTGCTTGTGACCCTGCGCGCAGTGGGTCCAGCCGTCGCCATCGCCGCGGTGGAACACGTCGCCCACCCTATGGGGTGCGTCCGCCGTGCCCCACGCTCGTTGCAGCAAAGCCACTTTCATGCAAGCACGTTGCGTGAAAGTGGCTTTGCTGCAATTCGGCGCTCGGACCGCGGGGGGCCCTCAGTACCGGTAGTGCTCCGGCTTGAACGGGCCCTCGACGTCCACGCCGATGTACTCGGCCTGGTCCTTGGTGAGCTTGGTCAGCTCCCCGCCCAGCGCCTCGACGTGGATCTTGGCGACCTTCTCGTCGAGCACCTTCGGCAGCCGGTAGACGTCCTTGTTGTACTCCTCGTGCTTGGTGAACAGCTCGATCTGCGCGATCACCTGGTTGGAGAAGCTGTTGGACATCACGAACGACGGGTGCCCGGTGGCGTTGCCCAGGTTCATCAGGCGACCCTCGGACAGCACGATGATCGAGTGCCCGTCCGGGAAGATCCACTCGTCGACCTGCGGCTTGATGTTCAGCCGGCGAATCCCCTGGTAGCGGCCGAGGCCGGCGATGTCGATCTCGTTGTCGAAGTGCCCGACGTTGGCGATGATCGCCTGGTGCTTGGTGCGGGACATCAGGTCCGCGCTGACGATGTCCTTGTTGCCTGTGGTGGTGATGACGATGTCGGCCTGGCCGATCACGTCCTCGAGCCGCGCGACCTGGTAGCCCTCGAGCAGCGCCTGCAGCGCGCAGATCGGGTCGACCTCGGTGACGATGACGCGCGCACCCTGGCCCGCCAGCGCCTCCGCCGAGCCCTTGCCCACGTCGCCGTACCCGCAGACGACCGCGACCTTGCCGCCGATCAGGACGTCGGTGGCACGGTTGAGCCCGTCGATCAGCGAGTGGCGGATGCCGTACTTGTTGTCGAACTTGCTCTTGGTGACCGAGTCGTTGACGTTGATCGCCGGGAACAGCAGCAGGTCCTGCTCGGCGAGCTGGTAGAGCCGGTGCACGCCGGTGGTGGTCTCCTCGGTGACGCCCCGGATGTCGGACGCGACCGTGGTCCAGCGCTGCGCGTCCTCGGCGAGCGAGCGGCGCAGCGTGTCGAGGATGATGCGGTACTCGTCGGAGACGGTGAGGTCCTCGTCGTCGACGGTGGGCACCACGCCGGTCTTCTCGAACTCGACGCCCTTGTGCACGAGCAGGGTGGCGTCACCGCCGTCGTCGAGGATCATGTTCGGGCCGACGACGTCGCCGTTCTCGTCGGTGAACTTGAACAGCTGCTCGGTGCACCACCAGTACTCCTCCAGCGTCTCGCCCTTCCAGGCGAACACCGGGACACCCTGGGGCTCCTCGGGGGTGCCGTTCGGGCCGACGACGATCGCGGCGGCCGCGTGGTCCTGGGTGGAGAAGATGTTGCAGCTGACCCAGCGCACCTCGGCGCCGAGGCTGACCAGGGTCTCGATCAGCACCGCGGTCTGCACGGTCATGTGCAGCGAGCCGGCGACGCGGGCGCCGTGCAGCGGGCGCGCTTCGGCGTACTCGCGCCGCAGCGCCATCAGGCCGGGCATCTCGTGCTCGGCGAGGCGGATCTCCTTGCGACCGAACTCCGCGAGGCCGAGGTCGGCGATCGCGAAGTCGAGCCCGTTGCGTGTCTGCAGCCGCCGGCTGGGGTCGGTGCTCGTGTCGGCAGTGGCGGTCATGGGGTGGTAACGCCTCCTCGTAGGGCAGTTCCGCGCGGCCACGCTATCGGCAGGCCGGGCGCGGTCGTTCACGGATGCGTCGCGGGTGTTCACCCGGGACAGGGGTGGGTCGCCGATGGGCCGGGCCGGCCGGCCCGGGCGGGAACGGGTGCGGGCGCGCCGGGGCGTCGCGGGTGATCGACCACCGCGCGCGGGGCGACATGAAACAGCCTCCTCGTACTTACCGGAGGCGCCCTTTCAGCGATGACCCGGCGGCCGAGCGTGGCGGACCTTTGTCCGTCGCAGCGCCTCTCGACCCCGGCACAACTCTCGCCACTCCAGGATCGTCAGGTCGGCGAGGGCTGTCAACTCGCCCCCGAGGTGTGGGTGCGGCCACATCACGGCGACGGCCGCAACACCCGCTGGACGTCGGCGCGTCACAGGGCCGGAACGCCGATCGACGACAGGAACAGACATGGCATCACGCATTGCGCGTTTCGCCGCCGGGTTCGCCGTGGCGACGGCGCTGCTGGCCGCCGTCCCCGGCCACGCACTCGCCGGGCCGCCGCCCACGCCCCCGCCGACACCGCGGCCCCGGCTGCGACCCCCGCAGCGACCCCGGCAGCGAGCCCGGCCCCGGCTTCGACCGGGACGGCCGCGCCGTCCGCGAGCCCGGCACCTGGGACCGCGGCCCCGGCCACGTCGACCGTCGCTCCGACCCCGGAACCGGCGCGCGACGCGCCCCGCGCGGACGAGCCCGGCGCGGGCCAGGTCTCGCAGGTGCCGGTCGGCGCACCCGACACGGGGGCGGGCCCCACGGACGAACCGGGCGGCGTGCTGCTCGGGCTGGGCGCGATCGGCGCGGCCGGCGCGGCCGCCGTGGTGGGTGCGGTGGCCATCCGCCGCCGCCGGGGTATCGGCCAGGGCTGAGCTTGCGGAGCGAACACACGGCGCCGCGGACCGGCCGACTCCTGCTGGCCGTCGCGGTCGCCCTCGCCTGCGCCGGCTCCCTCGCGTTCGCGGGCACGCCTGCGGAACCGACGAGGGTGATCGGTGCCCCGTCCGGGGGTGCGGGCACGGCGGCACCGGCGCCAGTGCTCGCCCACTCGGCACCGGTGGCGCTGCACATCCCCGCGATCGGGGTGCACACCGAGGTACTGCCGCTGGGGCTGCGGCCCGACGGGACCGTGGAGGTACCGCCGCTGGGCGCACCACAGGCCGGCTGGTACGAGAACTCGCCCGCACCCGGCGAGCTGGGGCCCGCGGTCGTCCTCGGCCACGTGGACTCCGCGCGGTCGGGCCCCGGCGTGTTCGTCGACCTGCCGGCCCTCCTGCCCGGCGACGTCGTCACCGTGGCGCGCGCGGACGGGTCCACCGCCGCCTTCCGCGTGACCGCGTCACCGAGCACCCGAAGAGCGCCTTCCCGACGGCCGAGGTGTACGGCGACCTCGACCACGCCGGCCTCCGGTTGATCACCTGCGGTGGCGCGTTCGACCCCGTTGCGCGCAGCTACGAGAGCAACGTCATCGTCTACGGTTCGGCGACATCGGATCAGGCGCGATGAGGTCGAACAGCGATCCGCCGCCGTCGTTCGAGTCGTTCGTGCTCGCCCACGGACCGGAGCTCGTGGCGTTCGCGCGCCGCCTCACGTTGGACCACCACCGCGCCGAGGACATCGTCCAGGACGTCCTCGCCCGGATGGGCATGTCGTGGGCCCGGGTCGGCCGGGTCGACGACCTGCGCTCCTACGTCTTCAAGGCCGTGCTCAACGACTTCCTCTCGTGGCGGCGGCGCCTGTCGTCCACCGAGCGCCCGAGCGCCGACCCCACCAGGCACCGCCGCGACGCCGCCCCCGCCGTCGACGACGCCGTCGTGCAGCGCGACCAGCTGCAGCAGGCACTGGGCCGGCTGCCCCCGGTGCGGCGCGCGGTCCTCGTCCTGCGCTACTACCACGATCTGCCCGACGCCGAGATCGCGAAGCTCCTGGGCTGCCGCGAGTCGACCGTCCGCTCCCACGCGCGGCGCGGCCTCGAGGCGCTGCGCACCGCAACCGCTGCCCGCACGTCGGAAGGGATCCCGCGATGACCGACGCGGAGGACGCACTGCGGGCGGCGCTGCGCGACGAGGCCCTCGACGCCGACGTCTCGGCGACGGAGCTGCTCGACGCCGTCCGAAGGCGCCGGCACCGGCTGCACCGGCGCCGCCAGCACCTGCGCGCGGTCGCAGCGGCGGCAGCGGCCGTGCTCGTCGTCGGCGGCGCCTCGGTGATCGCCGCGCGGCCGCCACGGGCACAGCCCGCCCAGCAGCCACCGGTCCTCCCGGCCCCCACGACGACGGCGCCCGCCCCGACCACCACGCTGCTCCCGCCGCCCCCCAGCGCGGAACGGGCCACGCCCGAGCCGTCGGCCGATCCCACGTCCGAGCGCGCGCGTGACACCGCGCCGCCGCCGAGCACCGGCGCGACGCCGACCCGGCGACCGGCAGCCGCCACCCCCTCGGAAGCCGTGCCCGGCAGCTGACCCGGGCGCTGCGTTCGCTCCGCCGGCTACCCGACCAGGTGGTTGCGCAGCAACGACTCCGCCGCCCTGGTCCGGCCCTTGGCCGCGAGCAGCCCGGCGGGCACCACGGCGAAGTCCGCGTCCACCACCACCGGGACCTCGTCGAGCACGGGTGCGAGCACCGGGTCGGCGCGCACCGTCCGCACCACCGCGGCGAGCCCGCCGCACCGGTCCGGCTGGCGGAACACGCCTCCGGACAGCACCACCAGCCCGACGTCCCGGCCGGCGTCGTGGTGCACGCGCAGGTGCCTGCGGACCGCGATGACCGCGGCGAGCGCGGCGATGCGGCGGTCCTCGGCGGCGCTGCCGGGATCGCGGGGGACGTAGCCGATCTCGCTGGCCATCCGCGCGACCGTCGGGTCGAGCAGGTCGGCCTCCACCGGATCGACGATGCCCTCGGCCTGCCCTTCCACGAGCACGCCACCCGCCGCGGCGCGCACCCCGAGGTCGCCCTCGACGGTCCGCCGAGCATCGACCCCCTCGGCCGAGTGCACGTCGGTGGTGGCGCACCCGACGTCGACGACGAGCACCCGCGCGGCGCAGATCCGCGCGAGCTCGGCGGCGGCGTGGCCCACGGCGTCCGGGGTGACCACCCGGACGAGCTTGCGGAACCGCGGGCCGACGGCCGCGCCGCGACCCCCGAGGGCGTGCCGGCAGTACAGCTCGGTGAGCGCGGCCCGCGCCGGACCCGGCACGACCTCGCCGCGGCGCGGGAGCACGTTGTCGCACGGGACCACGGTGCGGCCGGTGGCGCGCAGCAGGGCGAGGGCGTCCTCGCGACCCGCGGCGTTGCCCGCGAGCACGATCGGGGTGCGGATGCGCGCCCGCGCCAGGCGGCCCGCGTTGTGGAGCAGACCGGTGGGGTCGTCACCGTCGGCTCCGCCCACGAGCAGCACGACGGCGGGGCGGGCGCTGCGCAGCACCCGGACGTCGGCGGGTTCCAGCGGGCCGGCGTGCACGTGCACCACGTGCGCGCCCGCCGAGCAGGCGACGCGGTGGCCGGCCTCCGTCGCGCTCAGCCGCTCGGAGCCCACCACGGCGAGCCGTAGGCCCCCGCCCGCGGTCGAGCAGGCGAGCAGTTCCGGCTCCGCCTCGGAGGAACCCGTGGCCGACACCGCCCGGACCGCGGCGTCCATGCCAGTGAGCACGTCCTGCGTGGTGGTGGGGTGCTCCGCGAAGCCGGTGAGTGCCCCGTCGGCACCGACGAGCACCGCCTTCGTCCACGTCGAACCCACATCGAGGCAGACCGATGCGGCCGGGTCGGTGGGCGGCACGGCCCGAGCGTAATGCCAGAACGACCCGCCGGTCTGCGGTGACGCGATGGTCATCTCGCCACGTCGGAGGTAATTTCGCGCTATCCGCGCCTGGAAGGACGAAGCGACGATGCTCGGACTCATGCAGGACCGCCCCCTCACCCTGCCCCACGTCTTCCACCGGGCCGAGCAGTACGTCGCGCACAAGACGATCGTCACGGCGAGCGCGGGCGGCGAGACCAGCACCACCTACGCCGAGTGGGCGCAGCGCGTCCGGCGGCTGGCCACCGTCCTCGACACGCTCGACGTCGGCGCCGACGGCCGGGTCGGCACGTTCTGCTGGAACACCGGCCGGCACCTTGAGCTCTACCTGGCGGCGCCGTGCACCGGCCGGGTGCTGCACACGCTGAACATCCGGCTGTTCCCCGAGCAGCTGGTCTACGTCGCGAACCACGCCGAGGACGAAGTGGTGTTCGTCGACCGGTCGCTGCTGCCGCTGCTCTGGCCGCACGTCGACAAGCTCGAGACCGTGCGGCACTACGTCGTCATCGACGACGGCGCCGACGTGGAGGTGCCCGAGGACCCCCGGGTGCACGACTACGAGGAGCTGCTCGCCGCCGCCACCCCGTTCGCGGGCACGTTCGTCATCGACGACGAGAACACCGCGGCCGCCATGTGCTACACCTCCGGCACCACCGGCAATCCCAAGGGCGTGGTCTACAGCCACCGCTCGGCGACGCTGCACTCGCTGATCACCCTGATCGCCGACGGGGCGGCGCTGTCCGAGCGGGACGTCGTGATGCCGGTGGTCCCGATGTTCCACGCCAACGCGTGGGGACTGCCGTACGGATGCCTGCTCGCCGGCTCCGACATTGTGTTCCCCGGCCCGAACATGACGCCCGAGGCGATCGTCGGGCTGCTGGAGCGCCACCGCGTCACCGTCACCGGTGGCGTGCCGACGATCTGGATGGGCGTCCAGCCACTGCTGCCCGACCACGACCTGAGCGCGCTGCGCGCGATCCTGTGCGGCGGCTCGGCGGTTCCGAAGGCGCTCTCGGAGGCCTACCGGGAGGCCATCGGCGTGCCGATGCTGCACGCCTGGGGCATGACCGAGACGAGCCCCATCGCGACGATGTCCACCCTGCGCACGCAGCACGCCGAGCTGGGCGAGGACGAACGCGCGGACGTCCGCGCCCGGCAGGGCCAGGCCGTCCCGCTGGTGGACCTGCGGCTGGTCGACCCGTCCACCGGCGAGCCGCAGCCGTGGGATGACGTCGCCACCGGCGAGATCCAGGCCGCCGGCCCCTGGATCGCCGCGGAGTACTACCGCGGCGAGGGCGGCGGCGCCCAGTTCACCGAGGACGGCTGGCTGCGCACCGGCGACGTTGCCACCGTCGACCGCTACGGGTCGGTGCGGCTGGTCGACCGCACCAAGGACCTGATCAAGTCCGGCGGCGAGTGGATCGGCTCCGTCGAGCTGGAGAACGAGATCATGGCCCACCCGAAGGTCGCGGAGGCCGCGGTCATCGCGATCCCGCACGCGAAGTGGGTGGAGCGACCGCTGGCGTGCGTCGTCGTCAAGCCGGGTGAGACGCTCACCGCCGAGGAGGTGATCGCCCACCTGGAGCCGCGCGTGGCGAAGTGGTGGCTCCCCGATGCGGTGGAGTTCATCGACGAGGTGCCCAAGACCAGCGTGGGGAAGTTCTCCAAGAAGACTCTGCGTGAGAGGTTCGGGGACTACCGGGCCCGCGAGGGCGCTCCGGCGGACTGACGCACGCACGACCGACGACGGCAGGACATGACGACCGCACGACTGGTACCGCCACGACCCATGACCGCGTGGCCGGTGAGCACCGAGCTCGCCGCGCTGCGGATCGCCTACTCCGACCTCGCGACGATCGTGGCGTCACTCGACGAGGAGGACTCGTGGCGGCCCACCCGGTGCGCCGGGTGGGTGGTGCGCGATCTGCTGCTGCACCTGCTCGGCGACGCCCAACGCGCGCTGGTGGCGCTCGCCAGCCCGGCCGCCGGTCCCCCTGACCGCGACGCGGTGAGCTACTGGGTGGACAGCAGCTTCAACCAGGACCCCGGGTTCGGGGAGATCCGGACGGTGCGCACGATCGCGAGCGCGTGGACGTTCGACAACCTGGTGCGCACGTTCGTCGAGACCACGCGCGCGGTGGTGAGCCTCGCCGGGCGGGCGACGTCCGACTCGCTGGTGACCACCCAGGGCCACGTCCTGCGCACCGACGACCTGCTCGCCACGCTGGCCGTCGAGGCCGCCGTCCACCACCTCGACCTGGTGGTGGAGCTGCACCGGCCCGGTCCGCGGTCGGAGCCGCTCGCGCTCGTGCGCCGCACCCTGGAGGGGCTGCTCGGCTACCAGGTCCCGGAGGACTGGTCCGACGAGCGGTGGGCGCTGCTGGGCACCGGGCGGGTGCCGCCGGGCGGTGGGGAGCGGCGAGCGCTGGGGGCCGCCGCGGCGCGCATCCCGCTGCTGCGGTGACCGCAACGGTCGTCGCGCTCGCCGAGGTCGCAGCCCGGGTGCTCGCCGCACCCCCGCGCTGCGGGGCGACGCGGCTGGTGTGCCTGGACGGGCCGTCCGGTTCGGGCAAGACGGTGCTCGCGGCGCGCCTCGCCACCGCGCTCGGCGGGCCGCCTGTCGTGCACATGGACGACCTCTACCCCGGATGGGACGGGCTGGCCGATTCCGTCCCCCGGCTGCACGAGTGGATCGTCGCGCCGCTCGCCGCGGGCCGCCCGGCCGGGTACCGGCGCTACGACTGGGTGCGCGGGGCCTACGCCGAGGAGCACGACGTGGGGACGCCGCCGCTGCTGGTCGTCGAGGGCGTGGGGACGGGCGCCCGGGCGGTTGCGCCGTACGTGGCACTGCTGGTGTGGGTCGAGGCGCCACGGGACGAGCGGTTCCGGCGCGGGATCGCCCGCGACGGCGAGGCCTACCGCCCGCACTGGGAGCGCTGGGCCCGGCAGGAGGACGTGCATTTCGCCACCGAGGGCACGCGGGACCGCGCCGACCTCCGGGTGAACGGGATGCCGGCGGTGCCGCACGACCCGGAGACCGAGATCGTGCTCATCGGCTCGGTCGCACGGCCCGCTCGTAGCGGCTCAACCTCGGTCGGTCCGTGCCCGAGCCCGGGGCGTTGATCTCCACGTCCCCGCGGTGGAGGAAGCCCGCCGCCTCGTAGTACGCGCGCAGCGGGCGGTTCCACGCGACGCAGTCGAGCCGGAGCCGGTCGCGGCCGTGCTCGCGCACCTTGTCCTCCGCCCAGGCGAGCAGCCGCGGTCCCAGCCCGGCGGCCGCGCGGCGCACCGCGAACCGGTGGACGTAGCCCGCACGGCCGTCGTCCGGCCAGAGCGGGTCGGACCACTGCAGCGTGAGCGTCCCGACGACCGCCCCGTCGCGCTCGGCGAGCCAGACCTCCCCGGCCTGCAGCGCCGGCTCGATCCACTCCGGGCGGAACGCGTCGGGCCACTGCACCACCCCGCGGCCGGCGAGCCAGCGCGCGGCCTCGTCGAGCACCGCGAGCACGGCGTCGGCCTCGTGCGGCGCGGCACGGCGGACGGAGACCTGAAGGTCGCTCTTGATCACAAACCGATCCTGCGCGGCGGGGTCGGCGCGCTCAACCCGGTTCCGCGGGAGGGGATCGCGGGCGAGCGGGACGTCATGGTGATCCCTCAGGCATCGGAGCGCCACGACGCTCCGCTCACCCGGGTTGTGCGGATCGACGTCGGCGCCCGCACCCCTGGAGAGCCCGACTCGCACACCTCCGACGCTCCGACTCGCACACCCCTACAGCCCGACTCGCACACCCCTACAGCCCGACTCGCACACCCCCAACAGCCCGACTCGCGCACCCCCAACAGCCCGACTCGCGCACCCCCACAGCCCGACTCGCGCACCCCCACAGCCCGACTCGCGGGCACGATGCACCGACGTCCGCGAGTCGGGCGCTTTGTGTGTCCGAGTCGGGCGATTCGTGCGACCGGGTCGCCCGGAGGGCGCTGGTCAGCGCAGCCGGGCCAGCAGCGCGTCGATCTCCGTGCCCCCTACGTCGAGCGCGGCATCCGGGTCGCCGTCGACGCCGGTGCGCGTGTGCACCAGCCGAGCCCCGTGCCCGGTCCCCTCCCGCAGTTCCCAGCGCACGCGGCCGCCGTCGCGCTCCAGCACGTGCCCGTCGCGCACGCTGCCGGGGGCGGCATCTGCGGTCAGCGCCGCCCACACCACGTCGGCGGGGCGGGTGAGCTGGCGTTCGAAGCGCACGCGCCAGCCGTCGGGCGTGGTCTCGGCCGTGCCCGCGTCGAGCCCGAACTCCGCGACGTACCGCTCGTGCAGCGCCACGTCGTCGACGCCGGGGTCGGCGCCCGCCCGCCCGTCCAGGGCGAGGTCAAGGGCGGCGATGCAGGTGTGCCAGCCGGCCGCGAAGCTCGCCGCGCCCGCGCGGTCGGCGAAGGTGTGCACGAGCACGAGCAGCGTGCCCTCGCCGCCGTCGGGGTGCAGCTCCCAGCGCAGATGGTCGTCGCCCCAGGTGAAGGCGAACAGCCGCGGCGGGTCGAGGTCGGTGACCGTCCCCGGGTCGCCGAACCCGAAGTCGACGGCGCCGCCCTTGCGCAGCTGCGGGGTCATCGCGGCCGGGAACCACTCGGCGAGCCGAGCGGGCTCGGTGATTGCCCGCCACACCTTCTCCGGTGGGTGCTTCAGCCGTCGCTCCATGTGCAGCACGGAACGCCCGTCACGGCTCTCCAGCCTCTCGGTCATCGGACTCCTCATCGGTGTCGGCGTCGAGGTGCCGTTCGAGGGCGTCGAGCCGGTCGGCCCACATCCACCGGTACGGGGCCAGCCAGGCGTCCACCTCGGCCAGCGGGGCCGGGTCGAGCTCGTACCACCGCCGCTGGGCGTCGGCGCGCACCCGCACCAGCCCGGCCTCCCGCAGCACCCGCAGGTGCTTCGACGTGCCGGGCTGGCTCAGCCCCAGCTCCGCGGTGAGCTCCCCGACCAGCCGCGGGCGTTCCCGCAGCAGGTCGAGGATCCGCCTGCGGGTCGGCTCGGCGAGCACGTCGAACGTCACGAACCGAAGATACGACAGCAGCTATATAACCGCAAGAAGATGTACTACGTGTGCTTCCCGGTCTGCGCGAGGCGCGAGTGGGTCCGCCCATAGAGCATGTAGACGACCAGGCCGAGCAGCATCCAGATGACGAACCGCAGCCAGGTCTCCACCGAGAGGTTGATCATCAGCCACACGCACGCGAGCACCGCCAGCACGGGCACGAGCGGCACCAGCGGGGTGCGGAAGGCGCGCGGCAGATCCGGGCGGGTGCGCCGCAGGATGACGACGCCGATCGACACGAGCACGAACGCGAACAGCGTGCCGATGTTCACCATCTCCTCCAGCGCGCCCGCCGGGAAGAACGTGGCCGCGACCGCGACCACGGCGCCGATGATGACCGTGGCCCGCACCGGGGTGCCCCGGGATCCGGTGTGTGAGAGCCCGCGCGGCAGCAGCCCGTCGCGCGACATCGCGAAGAACACGCGGATCTGGCCGAGCAGCATCACCATCACGACGGTGGTGAGGCCGGCGAGGGCACCGATCGCGATCACGGTGGCGGCCCAGTTCACCCCGAGCGAGGAGAACGCGGTGGCGAGCGTGGCCCGGATGCCGTCGGGCTGCGTCTGGAGCTCGGTGTAGCTGACCATGCCCGTGAGCACCAGCGCGACCGCCACGTAGAGGACGGTGACGATCGCGAGCGACCCGAGGATGCCCCGCGGCAGCGACTTCTGTGGGTTCTTGGTCTCCTCGGCCGTCGTCGCGACGACGTCGAACCCGATGAACGCGAAGAACACCAGCGATGCGGCGGCGAGCAGTCCGAAGATCCCGTAGGTGCTGCTCGCGCCGCCGCCGATCGCGGAGAGCAGGGACTGCTGCAGGCCGGTCGCCGCGTCCGCACCACCTTCGGCGGCCGGCGGGATGTACGGGGTGTAGTTGGCGACGTTGATGTAGGCGAGCCCGACGACGATCACGAGCAGCACGATCGCCACCTTGATCGCAGTGATTACGAGGCTGACGCGGCTGGAGAGCTTCGTGCCGAGCACGAGCACCACGGTCAGCGCGACGATCAGCAGGAGCGCTCCCCAGTCGACCGGGACCGGGCCGAGGTCGACCACGGTGGGGACGTCCGCGCCGAACTGCGCGAACACCGTGGCGAGGTACTGCGACCAGCCCTTCGACACGACGGCCGCCGCCACGGCGAACTCCAGCACGAGGTCCCACCCGATGATCCAGGCGATGAACTCGCCGAACGTCGCGTAGGAGAACGTGTAGGCGCTTCCGGCCACCGGCACCGTGGACGCGAACTCCGCGTAGCACAGCGCCGCGAGCCCGCACGCGACCGCGGCCAGCACGAACGCCAGCGAGACCGACGGCCCGGCGACGTCACCCGCCGTGCTCGCGGCGAGGGTGAAGATCCCCGCGCCGACCACGACCGCGACGCCGAAGACGATCAGGTCCCAGGTCGTGAGGTCCTTGCGGAGCTTCGAGTCCGGGTCGTCGGTATCGGCCACCGACTGTTCAACGGACTTGGTGCGCCAGATGCCGTTCTGTCGATCCCGCACAGCCATGGCCGGCAACGTATCGCCGAACCCGGGCTGCGGCCACCGCTGCCGATCTCGGCCGGGAAGGCCGGGTCAGCCGGCGACGGAGGTGCGGTCCAGATCGGGCTCGAGGTAGATGATGCGGGCGTCGGGCACCGCCTCGCGGACCCGCGCCTCGGCCCGGTCGATGGCGCGCGCGACGTCCTCGAGCGGCAGACCGGGCTCCAGCGCGATCTTCGCGGCGACGAGCAGCTCCTCCGGGCCGAGGTACTGCGTCTTGATGTGGATGACGCGGTGCACCTCGCCGGACTCCAGCCCGGAGACGATCCGCTTCAGCACCGGTGGGGCGGCCCCTTCCCCGATGAGCAGGCTCTTCATCTCGATGATCAGGATGATCGCGATGACGCCGAGCAGCACGCCGATGGAGATCGTGCCGAGCGCGTCGAAGGCCGGGTTGCCCGTGAGCACCGACAGCCCGACGCCGAGCAGGGCCAGGATCAGCCCGACGAGCGCGCCGAGGTCCTCGAGCAGGACGACGGGCAGCTCGGGCACCTTCGACTGCCGGATGAACTGCCACCAGGACTTGTCGCCCTTCAGCGGCAGCGACTCGACGATCGCCGTGCGGAACGACCACGTCTCGAGCCCGATCGCAACGACCAGGATGGCGACGGCCACCAGCGGCGAGGTGAGCGGCTCCGGGTGCTCCAGCTTGTGGATGCCCTCGTAGATCGCGAACACCGCCCCGAGCGTGAACAGCAGCAGGGCGACGACGAACGAGTAGAAGTACCGGTCGCGCCCGTACCCGAACGGGTGCTCCGGGGTGGCGGCCCGCTTGGCCCGCTTGCCGCCGAGGAGCAGCAGCCCCTGGTTCGAGGTGTCCGCCACCGAGTGCACCGACTCGGCCAGCATCGATGACGACCCAGTGATCAGATAACCGATGAACTTCGCGATCGCGATGCCGGCGTTGGCCAGCAGCGCCGCCACGATCGCCCGCGTCCCACCACTCGCTGCCACTGCGTTCTCCTCCCCGTCCGCCGCCGGGGACCTTAGCCCTCGCCCGGCCGCACGCCGACTGCGGGCAGGATCGCCTGGTCGACGATCTCGGCGAGACGATCCGCGCCGGGTTCCTCACCGGTGTCGACCGCGTGCTTGAACACCAGCGCCTCGCCGATGTCCGCGACGACCGGGGTGACCAGCCGGGCTTCGATCCGCCCGAGCCGGGCGTAGTGATGCAGCACGGTGGCGGTGAACCGCCCTCCGGACGGCTCGAAGACGCGGGCGTAGAGGGCGTCGACGAGCGCCGGGTACCGGTGCCGTTCGACCAGCACGGCCTGGACGGCCCGCGCCGTGGGGTGGCGCGACCACTCGACCAGCAGCTGCAGGGACCGGATGAGGTCGCCGCGCAGGTCGTCGGCGGCGGGCGACGGCGTCTCGACCGGGTAGGCGGCCGCGATCGCGTCGACGAGCAGCTCCTCCGGTCCGGGCCAGCGCCGGTAGAGCGATGTCTTGGCGGTGCCGGCGCGGCGGGCGATCCCCTCCATGGTCAACCGGCCGAGCCCGCACTCGTCGAGCTCGGCGAGGGCGGCCCGGTGGATGGCGGCGAGGAGTTCCTCGCCCCTACGGCGGGTCCGTCCGGTCATCGCGCTCCTCACGCTCGCTTGCGGAGATACGTCCCCGTATCTTACCGTCCCGCCATTAGCTACGCATTCGTGTCTTATGGAGGTCGGAGATGCCCCTGACCCACTCTGAACCACCCGTCGTTCCTCGTCACCGCGCGCTGGCCCCCGACCTCGCGCGCGGCTCGATGCTGGCGCTGATCGCGCTGGCCCACTCGCAGGTCCTGGCCGGTCACACCATCGGACCGTCCGGGGCCACGGGCTCCGGCACCGACACCGCCGTGCAGGCCGTGCTGACGCTGTTCGTCGACAGCCGCGGCTACCCGATGTTCGCTGCATTGTTCGGCTACGGGATGGTGCAGATCCTCCGGCGCCAGGAGCCTGCGGGCGGCTGGGCCCACGCCCGCAGGCAGCTGCGGCGCCGCGGCCTGTGGATGATCGTGTTCGGGTTCGCGCACACCGTGCTGCTGTTCACCGGCGACATCCTCGCCGCCTACGGGGTGCTCGCCGTGCTCCTCGTCGGCGCGCTGCGCTGGCGGGACGGCCGCCTGCTGGCCGCCGCCGGCGCAGCGGCCGCGGTCGGGGCACTGGTCTACGGCGCCGTGCTGGCCGCGCCCATCCCGGCGGGCGACGCCTCGGAGCACTTGACCGACCCGTTCGTCTCCGCGGCGTTCCGGCTCGCGCTGTTCCCGGTGCTCACGCCGATGAACGCGGTGATGGCGGCGGGCCCGGTCCTCGTCGGCGTCTGGGCCGCGCGCAGGCGGCTGCTCGACGAGCCCGACCGGCACCGGCTGCTCCTGCGCCGCGTCGCAGCCGTCGGGGTCGCGGTCGCGGTGCTCGGGGCGGTCCCGCAGGTGCTCGTCACGACCGGCGTGTGGCACCCGGCCCCCGGTGCGCTGCTGGCCGTGGGCGCGCTCCACACGGCCGCCGGCTACGCGGGCGGGCTGGGGTACGCCGCACTGCTCGGACTGCTGGCGGCCCGGCTGGGTGCCGCTGCGCGGGCGCGGCCGGGTGGTGACCGCGCTCAGCGCGTGCGGGCAGCGCTCCATGACCTGCTACCTGGTGCGGCGGTCGCCTCGGCCTGCCCGGCCCGGCCGAGGCGCTGCTACGCAGGCTGACCTATCGAACCCCGGCCTAGAGCGTGTCCCGTGGATCATGCGGGTCGGCTGCGGTAGATCTCTTCTGTGCTTGATCGCCACGACTTGACCGACGCGGAGTGGGCACGGCTGGAGCCGTTGCTGCCCGACCGGACACCGCG
>NZ_JAHKRK010000133.1 GCF_019396355.1 Pseudonocardia nigra | reverse complement strand
CAGTCATGATCACGAAGAGCTGCGGGCACCTCACACCAGGGTCACCCCACCCAAGGGCAACTACAGAACGTCACCGGCGAGCCAGGTCGAAACGGTCGTTGCCCGGCCAAGATCGAAGACCCCAATAAGGCCGGGAAGCGCGAGGCACTCGCCAGCGCAGACGCCGTGATCGACGACATGCGGCTCCTCGCCGAGTATCTCGCCCGCGTTCCGGCTGTCGCGACGCGATGATGCAGCAGGAACAGCCACTACACGGCGAACGAGCAGCGATGACCGACGCTGCCGAGCGTCTCGGTCTGGAGCACACCGGTGCACGGATGATTTCATCCTCGTCGCGGATGATCTGGCATCTCCCGAGGTCGGGCAGCGCCCTCACGCTGACCCGGCCAGGGGCCAAGACGAGCGCGGCAGTCGCGTCGGAGGCCGCAGCCATCCACGCGGCGGTAGCCGCCGGCGTTCGCACCCCCCGGCTCATCGCAGGGCCGATCACCCTCCACGAGCATCGGCACGCGATGGCCTGCGAGTGGGTAACCGGGCGGCGGCCAGCAAGGAAGGACTGGCCCGCAATCGTCGCCGAGACGGCACGGTTGGCGACGGCATCCACCGAGCGCGTCCTCGAGCTCCGATGGCCTCCGGATGTGCCGGACGCCCGGTCGTTGGCCGTGCTCGGCGAGCGCCTGGCAGCGAATTTCGTCAGCCGCTGCCGCGCAGCATCCGATGCGCTCGGCTCATTGGTCCGCCCTGGCGGCGTCGTGCTCAGCCACGGCGACCTCCAGCCGGGCAACGTGCTCATCGACCCCGACGACCAGGCCTGGTTGATCGATCTGGAGTACGCCTGCAGCGCACCACGCGAGTGGGACCCGGCCAAGCTCCTCATCCTCTCCCGACGCTTCGCCGATCCCCCCGACGTCGACCAACTGCTCACAGCATGGGGCGACCTCGACGCGGTGCGCCTCGAGCAGTGCGTAGCCGCTCAGGAGGTCCTTCTCGTCGGATGGCTCGCGAGAATGGCAGTCGAGGGCACAGCGGGTGCAGGCGCGGAGGCACGCCGCCGGGCCGCCTCCCTCACGGAGCGCCGAGCAGCGTGGCGACACCTTGGCTGAACGAAACCTTGCGCCGCTGGGCAGGACTGACCAGCACTTCCGCAACGGCGTGCACTACCTCGAAACTGCCACCCTGGAGTTCCAGCGAAGTTTCGACAAGGTCCTGAACCGCGTAATCGGGACCCGGGTGTAGCAACGCAGCTACACCGCGGGCTGATCCGGTCTCCGCATGCGCTTGCCCAGGATGTCCGCCGCACGACGATCGGCTTCTCCGACCCACGCCGCGTAGACACGGAGGGTCGTGGCTCCTCCGCCGCCATGTCCGAGCCTTCCGGCGACGGTGTGGAGGTCGACGCCGGCCGTGAGCAGCTCCGTCGCCGAGTAGTGGCGCAAGGCGTGCAGGTGGCTGCCGATGCCCAGCTTCGCGCACGTGCGCCCGTACCGATGGGTCACTGCGCTTGGGTCCATCGGACGGTCCGCCAGCGGCTGATAGGAGAACAAGAACGCCTGCTCGGTCGGCTCTTCCCCGAGTGCTCGCACTCGCTCCTCGTAGCGTTCGCGATGCTTCGCCAGGACGGTCACTGTGTCGAGGTCGAGCGCGATACGTCGCATCTGGTGCGACTTGGTGTCCTTCTCGATCCCACGGCGCTGCGACCGCACGTAGTTCCGCCGGATCGCGAGCATTCCTCCGAACAGGTCGACGTCGGACCAGCGGAGCGCGAGGAGCTCGGCGCGGCGCAGCCCCGTCACCATGACGAGCCAGACCAGGGTGCCCCACGCCTCATCCTCCGACCACGCTGCCTCGATGATCTGTGCGGCCTCCGCGGCGGTGGGGGGCTCAGGCTGCGGTGGGCGCTGGCGCGGCTTCTTGGCGACATCAGCCGGGTTCGTCCTGATCCACTCCCACCGCACCGCCGCGCCCAGTACGGCACTGAGGATGCAGTGAATCTGCCGGATCGACGACGACGCCATCGGAACGCACCGGTGCGGCGGGCACTCCGCGACGACGCAGCCTGCCGTCGCGCAGTCGTGCGGTTCTCTCCCCGGTCGTCCTGGACGGCGGCGATGCCGGACCGTTCGGCATTCGTGGTCAGCTGTCGTGCGGTGGTCGACGGCAGGCGAGCCGTCCCGGCACAGGTGCCGGCACCGTCGCAGCTCCGCGTAGAACTCTTCGAGCAGCTGCACAGTGACCTTCCCGATCGGCACTGCGCCAAGCGCGGGCTTGATGCTGCGCCGGATGTAACCCCGGTAGCCGTCGAGCGTCGTTTCCTCTGCCTCGTGCGTCCGCAACCAGGCGTCCAGCGCGGCCCCGAGCGTGGCCCGCGTCCGCGCGTTGCGCTGCTCGTCAACCTCGGCGAGCAGCCGCGTCCGGATCCGCTCGGCTTCGTCCGGGTCAGTCGTGGAGTCCGAGAGGTACATCCGCTGCCCGGTGAGGGGGTCGATCCCCGCGTAGACCAGCACTTGCAGCGAGTTCCCGCGCCTGCGGATCGACCCTCGCTGCCGCCGTCTGACGCCGCCGTTGGCCACGATCCGGAGCATACTCGCAGTCATCGTGATTGACACCACGCCGGACAGCCGCTGGGCTGAGCAGCATAGTCGCCGCTCAGCCCCGGTGGGCCCCGTGGGGATCGAACCCACAACCCGCGGATTAAAAGTCCGCTGCTCTGCCAGTTGAGCTAGAGGCCCCTGCCCCGCACGCACGACCGCGTGCGATGGCCGCCCCAGCCTACGGCCCGTCCACCTCTCGTCGCTCTTCGCTCGGTTGGAGTAACAGAGGGTCAGTGCTCGCTACCTCCCGTCACCACCCATTCTGGTGCCATGCGTTCCCCACGTCCCGTCCTCGCCGGGCTGATCGGCGTCCTCGCGCTGTCCGGGTGCGCCGATGCGGCCTCGACGGCCTCGGTGAGCCCGACCTCCTCCTCGACGCGTGACGTCCAGGTCAGCGCCACGTTCACCACCACGGCCGGCGTGGCCGTCACCTACGACGAGGTGCTGGTGCCCGCCGGCACCCGCGGCGCAGTCAGCTCGCGGTCGGGCGAGGGGAGCGCCACCGTCATGCTCGCCCTGCGGGGGCTCGAGCCGGAGCGCCGGTACGGAGCTCACGTGCACAGCGAGCCCTGCGGCGAAACGGGTGCGGACGCCGGGCCGCACTTCCAGTACGAGGTCGATCCGGTGCAGCCGAGCGTCGACCCGCAGTACGCCAACCCGGACAACGAGATCTGGCTGGACCTCACCACCGACGGCACGGGGGCGGGCAGCGCCGAGACCACCGTGGCGTGGGAGTTCCCGGACGACCGACGGCCGGGCTCGGTGGTCATCCACGCCATGCCGACGGCCACCGGGCCGGGCGAGGCGGGCACCGCGGGCGACCGGGCCGCCTGCATCACCGTCGACTTCTGACAGCGGGGACAATGGGGTGTTGTGAGTGCCCCGACCGCCGTCCGACCGCTGCGCATCGGCCCCTACGTGTCCGACACGCCGGTGGTGCTGGCCCCGATGGCCGGCATCACCAACGCGGGGTTCCGACGCCTGTGCCGTGAGCAGGGCGCCGGGTTCTACGTCTGCGAGATGATCACTTCGCGTGGGCTCGTCGAGAAGAACCCGCTGACGTACCGCATGATCGCGATGGATCCCGACGAGCACCCGCGGTCGATGCAGCTCTACGGGGTCGATCCCGCCGCGATGGGACAGGCCGTCCGCACGATCGTCGAGCAGGACCTGGCCGACCACATCGACATGAACTTCGGCTGCCCGGTCCCCAAGGTCACCCGCCGCGGCGGCGGGGCGGCGCTGCCCTACAAGCGCATGCTCTTCGAGCGGATCGTGCGGGCGGCCGTGGAGAACGCGGGCCGGGTCCCGGTCACCGTGAAGATGCGCATCGGCATCGACGACGAGCGGCACACCTACCTCGACGCGGCCCGCCGGGCGGCCGACGCCGGGGTCGCCGCCGTCGCCCTGCACGCGCGCACCGCGTCCCAGCGCTACTCCGGCACGGCCGACTGGTCGGCGATCGCGCGCCTGCGCGACGCCATGCCCGCCGAGCTCCCCGTGCTCGGCAACGGCGACATCTTCAGCGCGGCCGACGCGCTGCGGATGGTGGCCGAGACCGGGTGCGACGGCGTGGTGGTGGGCCGCGGCTGCCTGGGACGGCCGTGGCTCTTCGGCGACCTGGAGGCCGCGTTCGCCGGGCGGCCGCTCCCGGCCCAACCGACGATCCGGCAGGTCGCCGCGACGATGCGCCGGCACGCCGTGCTGCTGCAGAAGCACATGGGCCCCGACAAGGGCATCCGCGACATGCGCAAGCACATCGCCTGGTACCTCAAGGGCTTCCCGGTCGGCTCGGAGCTGCGGCGCAGGCTCGGGCTCGTCGCCGGTCTCGACGAGCTGGACGAGCTGCTCGCCCAGCTCGACCTCGACCACGAGTTCCCCGCCGAGGCCGACGGGCCGCGCGGGAGGCAGGGCTCGCCGGGGCGGGTCGTCCTGCCGGAGCACTGGCTCGACGATCCGGACGACCCGTCCGTCCCGCTGGGTGCCGAGCTGGACCACTCGGGCGGCTGACACACCGGTCGGGTGGAAGCGCCGACGAACGGGCACCCCTGTCTCAAGGCTCCCGATGGTCACGCCGACATCACCGGTAACAGGGAGGTGTGCGGTGGTCATGGTCACTCCGATGGAGGCAGACGTGCGAGACGACGGGCCGCCGCCCGTACCCGCACCCGAACGGCAGGCGGTATCGGCCCTCCCGGGGCCCGCGACGGCCGCGGCGCGCCACACCGCCCGCGCGGAGGAGCTTGCCGCCTCCGGTGACTGGGAGCGCGCCTACCGTCACCTGCGCGCGGCCGTCCGCCTGCTGCACGGCCTGCCCGCCGCCGACGAGCTCGACCGGCTCCGCCGCGAGCACGCCGAGGCCCGCGAGCAGAGCCGCCGCGACAGCCTCACCGCCAGCTACAACCGCCGCTACCTCGACGAGCGGCTCGTCGCGCTCCTCGACGACCCGGCCTACCGCGGCACCGCCGGGATCGCCGTGGCCCTCGTCGACGTCGACCACTTCAAGCAGATCAACGACACCTACGGCCACCCGTTCGGCGACCGGGTGCTCCAGCGGCTCGTCGCGGAGCTCGACACCGGGCTGCCCGACGGCGCGTTCTGCGCCCGCTACGGCGGAGAGGAGTTCGCGCTGGTCCTGCCGGGCCGCGACCTGGGCGACGCGGTGCAGGTGTGCGAGGCGGCGCGCGACCGGATCGACCGCCACCCGTGGGCCCGGCTCGACCCCGGGCTGCGAGTGACGGTCAGCGCGGGCGTGGCGCACACGTCCGGGCCGGTGGACGGGCTCGAGCGGCTGGTCGGGGCGGCCGACGCACTGCTGTACGCCGCAAAGCACTCGGGCCGCAACGCGGTGGCCTACCGCGACGAACGGACGGGCGCGGTGTGTCTCGCGGGCGCGGCTGCCGCTCGCCGCTCGATCCGACAGCCCGTCGCACCCTCATGTGATCTCGGGGCTACCGCTCCGTAAGCTCGGGTCGGTCAGCCGGGGGCGGGTACGGGGATATATCCGTGCCCGCCCTCGTCCGTGTCCGAGGAGGTCGCGTGGAGGACGGTCGCAGCCGTGCTCGGCGCTCCCCGGAACCCGGCGGCCGGAGGCGGGCGCGCGAGGAGTCGGTCGACGACATCCTGGCCCGCAACGGCCTGCTCGGCGCGCCTGCCCCGCATCCGGGCACGCCACCGGTGGGCGGCCGGGCCGCCCGGCGCCGGGCGGCCGAGGAGCTCGAGCGCACCCGGGGCGCCGCGGGCGGGCACCAGCCGCCACCGCACGTCCCGCAGGCACCGCCGTGGAGCCCCGGCCTGGGGCAGCCGCCGTCCGGGCGTCGACGGGCCCCCGAGCCTCCGCAGGCCGCCCCTCGGACGTCCGTGCCGCCGTTCCCCGGGGGCGCCCCGCCCGGCACCCGCCCGGGCCGCCGTCGTCGAGCCGAGGTGCCCGACGACGCAGCGGAGGGCCGCAGCGGAACGGGAGGTGGCCTACCACCGGTTCCGCCCACCGGTGGTCGCAGGCGGGCCAGGGACCCCGAGGACCCGCCGGCCGGTCCCGCCGCTTCCGAACCCGGCGTGCGCGGCCCCGCACACCACCGCCCGGCAGCGCCCCCGCCCGCCTCCCCGCAGGCAGGCCCCGCGCAGGCCCCGCCGCTCCCCCGCGGCCCGGGCGCCGTACCGCCGCCGCACCACGGCCCGGGCGTACCCCCGCAGCGACCCGGCACCGCCCGGCCGGCACCGGCCGGCGCCGCACAGCCCGATGCCGCGGGCCCTGTGCCGGCACCGCCCCCGCGGCGCCGGCACGCCGCGGACCCCCCTGCGCCGCCCCCGTCGGACGCCCCGGCGGTCCGGCCGCGAGAGGACGGGCCGGTCCCGCCGCGCAAGCCGGCGCGGTCACGGGCGCAGCCCCCCGGCGCCGTCGCCGAGCACACCCAGCGGATCGCGCGCGCGGCGAGTCGCCGCCCTCCGGCCGCTGCGGAGGCCACGACGCGTGTCCCCGCGGCCGCACCCGTCGCCGACCCCGACGCGACCACGCGGGTGCGCGCCGGCGAGGCCGGCGTGCCCGAGGAGGCCGACGCGCCGGACCGCAGCGAGCGGGCCGAACGGTCGCGCCGCGCCGATCGGCTGGTCGACGCCGAGACCCGCGCCGTGCGGATCGACGAAACGCTGACCCGCCTGACCGCCGCCCACGCCGGTCTCGCACTGGCCACGCGCGACGGCGACGCCCCGGAGCAGGCCGTCCCGGTGCAGCGCCGCCGGCGCCCGAGCGCGGTCAAGCTCGTCGCCGGCGCACTCGCGCTCCTGGTGGTGCTGACCACCGCGTCCGGGTGGGCGGCGAAGGGCTGGTTGAACGGGGCGATCCCGGCGGCTGCCGCGCTCGACCTCGAGTCCGGGGCGATCGTGGACGCCGAGGCGCAGCAGGGCGACGAGAACGTGCTGGTGGTCGCGACCGATCCCGGCGTGGCAGGCGAGCAGCAACCCCGCGCCGACACGGTGGCCGTCGCGCACATCCCGGCCGGTGTCGGCCCGGTCACCGTCCTGTCGTTCCCGAACGACCTGGAGATCAACCGGCCGCCGTGCGTCCACTGGGATCCGGCCACCGCCACCTACTCGGAGAAGATCGAGCCCGCCGAGGCGCGCACCCGGCTGGTCAGCGCCCTGGACGTCGGCGGCCCGCGCTGCATCACGCGGGTGGTGCAGCAGCTGAGCGGGATCGCGATCACCAAGTACGTGGGCGTCGACCTGCGGGCGGTCGGCGCGGTCACCGAGGCCGTGGGCGGTGCTCAGGTCTGCGTGCCGAACCCCGTCATCGACGGTGTGCTGGGCCCCGTCGTGCCCGAGCCCGGCACCACCACTCTCGACGCCCGCCGGGCCGCCGACTTCGTCCGCGCCGGTGACGTCCCCGGCGAGCCCGCGAACGATCACGGGCGCATCGAGCGCCAGCAATGGCTGCTGGCCGCGGTGCTCGACCAGGCCGTGTCCGTCCCGGCGCTGCTCGACGTCGGTCAGGTCCTCTCCCTGCGGCCCGCGCTCGGCGACGCCCTCGTCACCGACGAGGTCGGGCTCGACCAGCTGCTCGCGCTGTCCCGGTCGCTGCGTGCCCTCGACACGGAGGCGGTCGCGTTCGCCGCGGTGCCCACCGCGCGCGAGCCCAACAGCCGGGGCAACGTCGTGCTCCGCGACACCGAGGCCGCCGAGCTGTTCGCCGCCGTCCGGGAGGACGCGCCGCTGCCCGAGCAGGCGGACGACACCGGGCCCGTTCCGGCCGACGTCACCGTCGACGTCTTCAACGCCTCCGACCGCTCCGGGCTGGCCGGTGAGGTCGGCGAGACGCTGCGCTCGCTCGGTTTCGGGGTCGGCGAGGTGAGCAACGCCGATCAGCCCACCTCCGAGACGGTCGTGCGCTTCTCCCCCGACCAGGCCACCGCGGCGGCGCTGCTCGCGGCCACGGTGCCCTCGGCGACATCCGTGCCCGACCCCGGGGCCACCGGCGTGCTCGAGCTGGTCCTCGGCCGGTCGTTCGACGACGTCGTCCGCGCGCCCGCCGCGCCGGTCGCCCTGCAGTCCGCCGATCCGGCGACGAGCGGCGCGCCCGACATCGCCTGCGCGTGATCATGAAAGCCCGCGTTCGCTCCGGATTCACGCGTTCGTACGGCTGATCGCCGCAACGTTGACTACGCTTGTGAGATGCGTGACGCCTACCAGGAGCAGCTCGAAGGTCTTGCCGGAGCCCTGGCGGGCATGTGCACCGAGGTCGCGGCGGCGATGGAGAAGGCCACCCGATCCCTGCTCCAATGCGATCTGCAGCTCGCCGAAGAGGTGATCTCCGAGGACATCCGCGTCGACGAGCTGCGCGCGGCCGCGGAGGAACGCGCCTTCGCGCTGCTGGCGTTGCAGGCGCCGGTCGCCACGGACCTGCGCATCGTCGTCTCCGCCATCCACGGGGCCGGCGACATCGAGCGGATGGGCGACCTCGCCCTGCACGTGGCCCAGGCGGCGCGCCGCAGGCACCCGCAGCCGGTGCTGCCCGACGAGGTCGCCCCCTACTTCGCCGAGATGGGCCGGGTCGCCGTGGAGCTCGCGACGAAGGCGGGCGACGTCATCCGCACCCGCGACCTGGCGCGCGCCGCTGAGCTGGAGGGCGACGACGACGCCATGGACGACCTGCACCGGCACATGTTCACCGTGCTCATGGACCGCAACTGGAGCCACGGCGTCGGCCCGGCCGTCGACATCACGCTGCTGGCCAGGTTCTACGAGCGCTACGCCGACCACGCGGTCGCCGTCGCCCGCCGCATCGTCTACGTCGTCACCGGCCAGATGCCGGGTCCCCTCGCAGTCTGAGCGGAGCTCGCGGAGCGCGACCGACTGCACTGAGGCGTTCACGCACCAGTTGCGGGGCCGACGAGTACCGGTCTTAGG
Organism: Pseudonocardia nigra; assembly: GCF_019396355.1. GTDB lineage: Bacteria > Actinomycetota > Actinomycetes > Mycobacteriales > Pseudonocardiaceae > Pseudonocardia > Pseudonocardia nigra. Next base: position 12,327 of record NZ_JAHKRK010000133.1, on the reverse strand, counting down.
CTCGGAACCATGGTCCCTGTGCCGCTGCCGCAACAGCTGGCCGAGCTGTCCTCGCTGCTCGGCCGCATGTGCGCGGCGGCGGCCGAGGCGCTACAGCGCGCCACGGCCGCGCTGCTCGAGGACCGGGTGCGCCTGGCCGAGCAGGTCGTCGCGGGCGACGCCGACATCGACGCGCTGCGCGCCAGGGTCGAGGAGGTCGCCACCGACGCCCTGCTGTTCCACGCGCCGGTGGCGGGCGACCTGCGTGCGGTCGTCTCGGCGATCCGCGCGGCGGGCGACATCGAGCGCATGGGTGACCTGGCCCTCCACGTCGCCGACGTGGTGCGGATGCGGCACCCGGCCCCGGCCGTACCGGCGGAGGTCCGGGACGACTTCGCCGAGATGGGCAGGCTGGCGGTGCAGCTTGCGCTCAAGGCCGCCGAGGTGACCCGCACCCGCAACGTGCTCCTGGCCGTGGAGCTCGACGCCGACGACGACGCGATGGATGCGCGGCACCGGCGGATGTTCGCCGTGCTCATGGATCCCGCGTGGCCCCACGACGTGCGCTCCGCCGTCGACATCACCCTGCTCGCCCGCTACTACGAGCGGTTCGCCGACCACGCCGTCGTCGTGGCGCGGGAGACGGTCTACGCGGTCACCGGGCAGGAACCGGACGCGATCCCGATCTGACCCGGACGACAGCGGGCCCCTCCGGTCCGCACCGGCAGGGCCCGTGGTGATCGGACGTCGCGCTCAGCCGAAGCGGCCGGAGACGTAGTCCTCGGTGGCCTTCTCCTTCGACTGGGAGAAGATCGTCTTGGTCTCGGCCATCTCCACCAGCTTGCCGGGCTTCCCGGTGCCCTCGATGTTGAAGAACCTGGTGAAGTCGCTGACGCGCGCTGCCTGCTGCATGTTGTGCGTGACGATGACGATCGTGTAGTCCGTCTTCAGCTCGTTGATCAGGTCCTCGATCGCGAGCGTGGAGATCGGGTCGAGCGCCGAGCACGGCTCGTCCATGAGCAGCACGTCGGGCTGCACGGCGATGGCGCGCGCGATGCACAGGCGCTGCTGCTGCCCGCCGGACAGGCCGGAACCCGGCCGGTCGAGGCGGTCCTTGACCTCGTTCCAGAGGTTGGCGCCGCGCAGGGACCTCTCGACGAGGGTGTCGAGCGCGTCCTTCTTCATCTTCTTGCTGTTCAGCCGCATCCCGGCGATGACGTTCTCGTAGATCGACATCGTGGGGAACGGGTTCGGGCGCTGGAACACCATGCCGATCTGGCGGCGGACGCCCACAGGGTCGATGCCGGGCCCGTACAGGTTCTGGCCGTCGAGCTCGAGCGATCCCTCGACACGCGCGCCCGGGATGACCTCGTGCATGCGGTTGATCGACCGCAGCAAGGTGGACTTCCCGCAGCCGGACGGTCCGATGAGCGCCGTGACGCTGCCGGGCTGGATCGACATGTTGACGCCCTGGACCGCCAGGAAGGACCCGTAGTAGATGTTCAGGTCGGTGACGTCGATGCGCTTTGCCACTGTGTTCCTTGGCTCTTCGGGACGGCTATCGGGACTTGGGGGCGAAGAGGCGGGAGATCAGGCGGGCGATCAGGTTCAGCGCCATGACGATGATGATCAGCACCAGGGCGGCGGTCCATGCCCGGTCCGTGAACGCCTCGCGGGGGATGCCCGGGGTGGCGTAGGAGTAGTAGGAGAAAACCGGCAGCGTGGCCATGCGGCCGTCGAACGGGTTCAGGTTCACCGAGGTGGCGAGGCCGACCGTGATCAGCAGCGGGGCCGTCTCACCGATGACCCTGGCGATCGCGAGCGTGATGCCGGTGGCGATGCCGGCGATCGTGGTGGGCAGCACGACCTTGACGATCGTGCGCCACTTCGGCACGCCGAGCGCGTAGGACGCCTCGCGCAGCTCATTCGGGACGATCTTGAGCATCTCCTCGGTGGAGCGGACGACCACCGGGATCATGAGCACGGAGAGCGCCACCGCGCCGATGAACCCGAAGCGGACGCCCGGGCCGAGGATGAGCGTGAACAGCGAGACCGCGAACAGACCCGCGACGATCGACGGGATGCCGGTCATGACGTCCACGAAGAAGGTGATCGCCTTGGCCAGCTTGCCCGTGCCGTACTCCACCAGGTAGATCGCCGTGAGCACGCCGATGGGGATGGACATCACCGCAGCCAGCCCCGTGATGATCAGCGTGCCGAGGATGGCGTGGTAGGCGCCGCCACCCGCGCCGACGACGCCCGCCATCGAGTAGTTGAAGAACATGGCGTCGAACCGGGCGAGCCCGTTCGCGATCACGGTGTAGAGCACCGAGATCAGCAGGGCGAGCGCGAGCAGGAACGCCGATGTCACCACGATGGTGACGAGCCGGTCGGTGGCCTTGCGCCTGCCCTCGACGATCCGCGACCACGTGTAGAGGCCGACCGCGAAGACGAAGGCGGTGAGCACCACCTAGAGGCCGATGCCGAACCCGGCGACGGCCAGCACGCCGGCGACGACGGCCGCGGCCGCGGCCAGCGCCCCCACGTCGCCCAGCGGGGCAGCGCTCCCTGGACGGTGGGCAGGGAGCGCGTCGAGGTGCCGACCCGCGACTCGACCTCGTGCTGTGTGGAGACGGACATCAGTTGGCCCCAGAGAAGTCGCGGCGGCGGTTGACGATGTAGCGGGCGAGCATGTTGACCGCGAACGTGACCCCGAACAGGACCAGGCCCGAGGCGACGAGCACGTTGACATCGAGCCCGCTGGCCTCCGGGAACTGCAGCGCGATGTTCGCGGCGATCGTGCCCGGGTTCGCGTCGCTGATCAGGTTGAACGTGACGCCGCCCGACACCGAGAGGATGACCGCCACGGCCATCGTCTCGCCCAGCGCGCGGCCGAGCCCCAGCATCGCCCCGCTGATCACGCCGGACCGCCCGAACGGCAGCACGGCCATCCGGATCATCTCCCAGCGGGTGGCGCCGAGGGCGAGGGCGGCCTCCTCGTGCAGCTTCGGGGTCTGGAGGAACACCTCGCGGCTGACGGCCGTGATGATCGGCAGGATCATCACGGCGAGCACGATGCCGACGACCAGCATGCTGCGGCCGATCGCGGACGCCGGCCCGACGAACAGCGGGATCCAGCCCAGGTTCTCCTCGAGCCACCGGGCGCTCGGCACACTGGCCGGGGCGAGCGTGTACGCGCCCCACAGGCCGAAGACGATGCTGGGCACCGCGGCGAGCAGGTCGACCACATAGCCGAGGCCCTGCGCCAGCCTGCGCGGCGCGTAGTGGGTGATGAACAGGGCGATGCACACCGCGAGCGGCGTCGCGATGACGAGCGCGATCACCGCTGCGAGCAGCGTGCCGAAGATGAGCGGCCAGATGTAGGCGATCAGCCCACCCTCGCCGTCGATCTCCTCGGCGGGGGCGACGACGGCGGGCCAGGCCTGGACCAACAGGAAGGCGGCGACACCCGCCAGGATGGCGAGGATCAGGATCCCCGCCCCCTTGGCCGACCAGGCGAAGATGCGGTCAGCAGGCCGCTGCACCGCCTTCGACGGCCTGGCCTGCACGTCGGGCCGAGCAGTGCTCGTACTCACGCCGTCTCCTCGCTGACGCTCGTCGACCGCGTTCGCGGTACTGCTGCGCTGAATGGTGAGCTCGCAAGCTCGCTCACGCCGTCCCCTTCCGGGATCGGTACGGGAGGCTCGGTACGAGATCGGACCGGGCCGAACGTCCAGGAGCCCGGAGAGCCACCCGCCATGATGGCGGCCTCCGGGACTCCTGAACAGGTGATCCTCAACTCAGCTCGCCGCCGCGCCGATCGCGTCGATGGCCGGCTGGAACTGCTGGCGCAGCGAGTCCGAGATGGGAGCCGACCCCGCGTTCTCCGCGGCGGTCTGCTGGCCCTCCTCGCTCGCCATGTAGGTCACGAACGCCCGGACCAGCTCACCGTCGGCCGGGTTCTCGTAGCTGCCGCACGCGAGCGTGTAGGACACCAGGACGATTGGGTAGGCGCCCGACTGCGTGGTGTCACGGGCGAGGTCGAAGGCGAAGCTGTGCTGCCCGCGGCCCTCCACGCGCTCCGAGGCCTGCACGACGGTGGACGCCGCTTCGGCGGTGGGCTGCACGAACTCGCCGCCCACGCCGACGCCGGCCACGCCCAGGTCGCCCGCCTGGCTGGCGTCCGCGTAGCCGATCGTTCCGTTGCCTGCGCCGACCGCACCCACCACACCCGAGGTGCCCTGGGCGGCGGCGCCGCCCGGCACCGGCCAGTCGCCGCTGACCTCGTAGGTCCACACGTCGGGGGCGACGGCGGCGAGGTACTCGGCGAAGTTCTCGGTGGTGCCCGACTCGTCGGACCGGTTGACCACGGTGATCGGCAGGTCTGGCAGCGTGACGCCCGGGTTGTCCGCGGCGATGGCCGGGTCGTTCCAGTTGGTGATCTGCTGCGCGAAGATGCCCGCGATCGTGGCGGGGGCGAGGTTCAGCTGCTCGACGCCCTCGAGGTTGTAGACGACCGCGATCGGCGAGATGTACAGCGGGACCTCGACGACGTCGCCGCCGCAGCGCTCCTGGGCCGCGGGCAGCTCCTCCTCGTCCAGGTAGGCGTCCGAGCCGGCGAAGACCGTGGCGCCCTCGATGAACTGGGTGCGGCCACCGCCGGAGCCGATCGGGTCGTAGTTCACGGTCGCACCCGGGTTGGCGCCCGTGAACCCGGCGATCCAGGCCTGCATCGCGGCCTGCTGTGCGCTGGAACCCGCGCCCGCGATGCTGCCGGAGACGCCCGCGGCGGCACCGTCCGCACCGCCGGTGGACGGGGCTGCGGTCTCGTTCGCCGCGCCGCAACCGGCGAGCAGCAGGGCGCCGCTGGTGGCGACACCCACCGCTGCCATTCGGGCACGGGAACCGTGCCGCACGATCTTCACTGTGTTCCTCCGTCGTCGTCCCCACGAACGGGTCCGGTGCGGCTCGGGGTGGCCGCTCGTGACAGACGGTAGGTAGCGGTGGTGGACGCGCTCCCCACAAGAGGTGAACGGGGAATGAACACCTGCCTGTCGTGAGGCAGGCCACGCCGGGCAGACGCAGCGTGACCGCGCCGTGACCAGCGACGACATGAGCCGCGCGATCGGTTGTCCGGTTGCCGGGGGGTGAACGACCGTCAGCGCACGTACGAAACGTCCGTGTCCCACTGGGCGAATCCGAGGCCCCGGTACAACCGGATGGCTGCATCGTTGTCGGCCTCGACGTACAGCAGCACGGTGCGCAGGCCGCGGTTGCGCAGGTGGTGCAGCCCCGCGAGGGTGAGCGCCGACCCGAGCCGCATGCCGCGCGCCGCCGGGTCGACCCCGAGCACGTAGACCTCGCCGAGCGGCTCCGGCTCGTCCGCGTGGACCTTGGTCCAGTGGAACCCGAGCAGGTGGTCCTCGGCGTCGACGGCGAGCAGGAACCCCGCGGGGTCGAACCACGGTTCGGCCTCGCGCACCTTCACCTGCTCGACGTCCCAGCCGCCCTGCTCCGGGTGCCAGTCGAAGGCCGCGTTGTTGACGCGCAGGAACTCCGCCTCGTCCACGCCCACGACGAACGGGCGCAACCGCACGCCGGCGGGCAGCTCCGGCTCCGGGAGCGACTCCTGCAGGCCGCTGCGGCGCATCTGCCAGAGCTCGCGGGCCACCGTGAAGCCGAGCCGGGCGGCCAGCGCCACCGCCCCCGGGTGCTGCCCGTGTGCCCACAGCCGCAGGTGCCCGCCTTCCCGGGCGGCGCGCTCGAGCAGCGCCTCCACCATCCGGCGGCCGGTGCCGGCGCGGCGGTGCGCGGGGTGCACCGCGAGCTCCCCGACGCCGTCGGCGCCGTCGGCGCTGTCGGCGCTGTCGGCGCTGTCGGCGCTGTCGGCGGCGATGTCCACGTGGGCGAACCCGACGAGCGTGCCCGCCGGGTCGCGCGCGAGCAGCTGCGCCGCGCCCTCGGCGTCGCGCAGGTGCAGGAGCACGTGCTCGCCGACCGGCGCCCTGCCGTCGGCCTCGGTGGCGGCCGCCAGGAGGGCGCGCACCTCGTCGATCTCGGCATCGTCCAGGCCCGAACGCCACGACAGGTCGATCACCGGGCCAGCGTACGCCGCGACGGGCTGCCGGATGGCCGACCGACCCTCGGCCCGTGATCACCGCGAGATCCGCACCCGCGCACCGCCGACGACGGAACCGCACAGTCACAGCGATCACCCGACCACGCCCCCGTCACCCCGAACATCACCGCGAGATGCGCACGTCCGCACCGCCGACAGCAGAACCCGCACACCCACAGCGATCACCGCATACACGACCGCCACGAGATCCGCGTTCGTGCACCACCGACAGCGGAAACCGCACACTCACGGCGATCACGGACCGGCGGTCCCGATGGTCGCCCTCCGGCCCGTTAGCGCCTGCCCACGAGGTCCCGCGCGGGTGCGGCAGCCCGTTCGCCCTCGTCGCCGTCGTCGCTCGTGTCCTCCGCCGTGGCGGGTGCCGCGGCACCGAGGCTCCCCCGGCCGGGGCGCACGAACTTGTAGCCGACGTTGCGCACGGTCCCGATCATCTGCTCGTGCTCGGGGCCGAGCTTCGCGCGCAACCGCCGCACGTGGACGTCGACCGTGCGGGTGCCGCCGAAGAAGTCGTACCCCCACACCTCCTGCAGCAGCTGGGCGCGGGTGAAGACGCGCCCGGCGTGCTGCGCGAGGTACTTGAGCAGCTCGAACTCCTTGTAGGTGAGCTCCAGGAGCCTGCCGCGCAGGCGCGCGGCGTAGGTGGCCTCGTCGATCACCAGCTCGCCGAGGACGAGCGCACCGCCGTCGCGGCCCGCGTCGCCGCCGGGGCGCGCCTTGAGCAGCCGCAGCCGCGCGTCCACCTCGGCGGGCCCGGTGCCGGGCAGCAGGATCTCGTCGACGACCCACTCCCCCGACACCGCGACGAGCCCGCCCTCGGTGAGCACCGCGACGACGGGGACGTCGGTGCCGGTGCTGCCGAGCAGCCGGCACAGGCTGCGGGCGGCCACGAGGTCGGTGCGCGCGTCCACGAGGACGGCGTCGTGGGGGCCCGCGTCCAGCAGCGCGGCGACCTCCGGGGCCGCCGTGCGCACTCCGTGCGGGAGCAGGGTCAGTGCCGGCAGCACGGATCCCGGATCGGGATCGGCGGTCAGCAGAAGGAGCTCCACGTGGTGCCTCCTCTCCGCCGAGGGCCGCTGGGGCCGAGCGGCGATACGGCGCGCCTGTCCGAATCGACGGCGGGCGACGTTGACGCACCGTTCACACCACGTGACCCGGTAGGAACACCACCACGCGGATCGATGCAGGATAACCGGGTGGAGGCCGAGGACACGACCGGCGCGGCGCAGGTCACGCCCACCGTCATCCGGGCGAGCAGCATGGACTGGGTGCCGCTCGCCGGGGTGCACCTGCCCGGACCCGACGCGGACACCGCGCTCGCGGTATGCCACGGGTTCACCCATCACACGCGGCACCCGAGCACCAGGCGGGTGCTCACGGCGCTCGCGGCGCACGCCCCGGTGGTCGCGTTCGACATGCGCGGGCACGGGCGCTCCGGCGGGCGCAGCACGGTGGGCGACCGCGAGGTCCTCGACCTCGACGCCGCCGTCGCATGGGCGAGGGCGGCGGGATACCCACGGGTCGTGACCGTCGGGTTCTCCCTCGGCGCCGCCGTCGCCCTGCGGCAGGCCGCCGCGGGCACGGCCCGCCCGGACGCGGTGGTCGCGGTCAGCCCGCCCGCCCGCTGGTACTCCCGGGAGACCGTGCCGATGCGCCGGGTGCACTGGCTCCTGGAGCAGCCGCACGGAAGGCTCGCCGCGCGCCTGCTCGGCGTCCGGCTCGCCGGGCCGTGGACGACCGTGCCGCCCTCACCGGTCGAGGTCGTCGGGGACATCGCGCCGACGCCGCTGCTGCTCGTCCACTTCACCGGCGACCCCTACTTCTCCAGCGGTCACGCCTGGGCCCTCGCCGCGGCGTCCGGCGGCCGTGCACAGCTGTGGACCGAACCGGGGACGGGGCACGGCGAGAGCGGCACGGACGCCGCGTTGGCGGAGCGGATCACCCGCTGGGCCCGTGACGCCGCCGGCGCCCGCCCCGCCGACGGCTCCGCGGACCGCGGCTCTACGGTCAGAGGCCACATCCCGGCGGAACGCCGGGGCGCAGGGTCGGAGGTCGGATGAGGCGGCTGGTCATCGGGCTGCTCGTGCTCGTGGGACTGTTCGTCGCCGTCGACTTCGGCGCGGCCGCGCTCGCGGAGTCGGCGGTGTCGCGGCAGATGCGTGAGCAGATCGGGCTCGTCGACGACCCCGCCGTGCGCATCAACGGCTTCCCCTTCCTCACCCAGGCGCTGTCCGGCGAGTACTCCAGCGTGGACGTCCAGGCCTCCCGGATCCGGGTCGGCGAGCTGCAGGACGTCTCCATCACCGCCCAGCTGCGCGACGTCACCGCGCCGCTGTCGATGCTGCTGGCCTCCGGGCCGAAGACGCTGCAGGTCGACGAGGCCGAGGGCACCGTGCGCATCCCGGCCGAGGACCTGGAGCGGCAGGTGCCGGGCATCGACGACCTGCGCGTCGAGACGATCGACGAGGACGCCCTGGAGCAGGCCGTCGACGACGGCGCCGACCCGTCATTGGCGCAGATCGACCCCGACACCGCCGCCCGGCTCGTCGGCACGAGCAGCCTGCTCGGGCAGGACGTCGAGGTGTCGGTCATCGCCGTGCTGGAGCTCGTCGACGGCGCGGCGCAGATCGTCCCGCGCGACATCCGGCTCGGCGGCAGCGACGCGCCCGCCCTGCCCTCCGCCGTGCAGCAGGAGCTGCAGGAGCTGTTCACCCTGCGGATCGACCCCGGGTCGCTGCCCTTCGAGGTCACCCCCACCACGCTGCAGGCCCGGAACGGTGCCCTCGAGCTGAGCGGCACCGCCAGCAACCTGGTGCTGGGCGCGACGACGGCACCCTGACGCGCCCGCCGCCGCTGCCGTCCCCGAATGCCAGCAAGGTGGCAATACCGGCGCCCAGTGGCAGCATTGCCACCTTGCTGGCGTCAGGACCCGCACGGCCCCGGGAGTAACCGCGGTCGGCGACGCGTTGGACCGGCCGTGGTCACCTCTCCGGGGTTCGCGGCGCTCGTCGCCACCCTCGTGCTCGCCACCGCCGTCGGGCTGGTGCTGCGGGCGCGCAACGGCCGGCTGCGCACCGGTGGCTCGGCGACCGGCGGCTGGGCGCTGGCCGGGCACACCCCGCAGAACGCCGATCGCGTGCTGCTGCTGCAGCTGTCCTCCCCCGTCTGCACGCCGTGCCGCCAGACCGCCGCGCTGCTCACCGACTTCGCCGCAGCCCGGCCCGGTGTCGTGCACCGCGAGATCGACGTCGCCGACCGCCCCGACATCGCTCGCGAGCTCGACGTGATGCGCACCCCGACGGTGGTGGCGTTCGGCCGCGACGGCGGCGAGCTGCTGCGGTTCTCGGGCGTGCCGCGCCCGTCCGACCTGGAGCTTCGCCTCGCCGGCGAGCTCGGCCCCGCGTGACCCGACCACCCGGTCGGGTGTCCGGTGGCCGGGAGCACGCTCCCGCAAAGCGGGATCCTGGGTTACCCTCGGCGCCGTGTACTGGCCGCTGACCCGACGCCGCGCAGTCGACCTGTGCCGTGTCGGCAGCTGCCTGTGTCTGGTCTCCTGAGCACACGCGTCCCTCCACGCCCCTCAGGAGCATGTCCATGCCCGAATCCGCCACGCGCACGGAACTGGCGGTCGATCCGCGCGGTGTCCGTTTCGCCGCGGCGCTGACCTCCGTCGTCCTCGCACTGGTCCTCGTCACCAGCAGCGGTTGGTTGCTCGCCGCGCAGACGGTGGTGTTCGCCCTCGGATCGGTCGCCGGACTGCGGTTCGCGCCGTACTCGGTGCTGTTCCGCAAGGTGGTCGCGCCGCGGCTGCGTCCCTCGACGAAGCAGGAGGAGGCCGCCCCCGTGCGGTTCTCCCAGACGGTCGGGCTCGTCTTCGCCGCCGTCGGCACCGTCGGATACCTCACGGGCCTGACCGCCCTCGGCATCGTGGCCACCGCGTTCGCGCTGGCCGCCGCCTTCCTCAACGCGGCCTTCGGCTTCTGCCTGGGCTGCGAGCTGTACGCCCTCGCCCAAAGAATCTTCAGAGCCCGCCAGAACCACGACAAGCAGGGAGCTGTTTCATGAGCCGCCAGGATGTCCTCGTCACCGCGGACTGGGCCGAGAAGAACCTCGGCACGGACGGAATTGTGTTCCTCGAGGTCGACGAGGACACCACCGCCTACGACGGCGGCCACCTGCCCGGCGCCGTCAAGATCAACTGGACGACGGATCTGCAGGACCCCGTCCGCCGCGACATCGTCAGCAAGGAGCAGTTCGAGCAGCTGCTGTCGACCAAGGGCGTGAGCACCGACGACACCGTCGTGCTCTACGGCGGCAACAACAACTGGTTCGCCGCCTACGCCTACTGGCAGTTCAAGCTCTACGGCCACGCCGACGTGAAGCTGCTCGACGGCGGGCGCAAGAAGTGGGAGCTCGACGGCCGCACCCTCACCACCGACATCGTGGAGCGGACCGCCACGACCTACACCGCGAAGGACGCCGACACCTCGATCCGCGCCTTCCGTGACGAGGTCGTGGACGCGATCGACGCGAAGAACCTCATCGACGTCCGGTCGCCCGACGAGTTCTCCGGCAAGATCCTCGCGCCCGCGCACCTGCCGCAGGAGCAGTCGCAGCGGCCCGGCCACATCCCCTCCGCGATCAACATCCCGTGGAGCAAGGCGGCCAACGAGGACGGCACGTTCAAGTCCGACGAGGAGCTCACCAAGCTGTACGGCGAGGCGGGCTACGACGCCGACAAGGCGACCATCGCCTACTGCCGCATCGGCGAGCGCAGCAGCCACACCTGGGTCGTGCTGCACGAGCTGCTCGGCGACAGCGACGTCAAGAACTACGACGGCAGCTGGACCGAGTACGGCTCGCTCATCGGCGTGCCGATCGAGCTCGGCGCGGGCCAGAAGGCGGCCTCCTGATGTGCGGCGCCCCCGACCAGGCGGTCGCGCTGCCCCCGGGCACCGACCTGACCAAGGAGACCGTGCTCACCGGGCGCGTGGTGGCCGACGGCCAGCCCGTCGCCGGCGCGTTCGTCCGGCTGCTGGACGGCACGGGTGAGTTCACCGCCGAGGTCGTGGCCTCGGCCAGCGGCGACTTCCGGTTCTTCGCCGCCCCCGGCACGTGGACGCTGCGCGCCCTCTCGCGCTCGGGCAACGGCGAGGCGCAGCTGACCGCCGACGGTCCCGGCCTGCACCGGGCCGAGGTCGCCGTCGCCTGACGAGCCGTACGAGCGGCACTTTCGTCCGAACTCGTCGGACGGAAGTGCCGCTCGTCGCTTTCCGGGTGGGCCTCTGCCTGGCGACGTCGACCCACCGGACATGCTTTAGGCTGCGCGGCCGTGCACTGGTTCTTCACCGGCCTGCTGATCGCAGCCAGCGCGGGCACCGTGGCCTTCACCGGCTACCTGCTCCGGCGGCTCTTCACCACGGAGCCCGGTGCGCCCGACCTGACGGGAGAGGCGAAGTGACCGACGAGCCGGAGATCCCCGGCACGATCAAGGGGCCGGCCAACGCGGCGCCCGACTCACCGCAGCGCAACCGGCCCCGTTTCGAGGACCTGCCGATCCCCGACGACACCGCCAACCTCCGCGAGGGCCCCGACCTGCACGAGCAGTGCCTCGGGCTGCTGCCGCTGGTGGGGGTCTGGCGCGGTGCGGGCGAGGTCGTCTACCCGACGATCGACGGACCGTTCGCGTTCGGCCAGCAGATCGTGTTCGCGCACGACGGCAGGCCCTTCCTGTCCTACGAGGCCAAGGCGTGGCTGCTCGGCCCCGACGGCGAGATCCTGCGGCCCGCGGCACGCGAGACCGGGTTCTGGCGGCCGCAGCCGAGCGGCGAGCTCGAGGTGCTGATCACTCACGCCACCGGCATCCTCGAGATCTTCTACGGCCGGGCCAGGAACCTGACCTCCTGGGAGATCGAGACGGACGCCGTGGCCCGCACCGCGTCGGCCAAGGAGGTCGTCGGGTCACACCGGCTGTACGGGCTCGTGGAGGGTGGGGACCTCGCCTACGTCGACGAGAGGGCCATGATGGGCCAGCCCCTGCAGCCCCACCTCTCCGCGCGCCTGAGCCGGATCGCCGGCTAGCCAGGACTAGAGCGTGTCCCTTGGATCATGGGACGGGGTCGCGGAGCCAGATCCTGATCGAGGCGACGTCGATGGTTCCGCGGAACATGTAGTCGCGCTTGTCGTAGCGGGTGGCGACCGCGCGGTGGCCC
>NZ_JAHKRK010000132.1 GCF_019396355.1 Pseudonocardia nigra | reverse complement strand
CGCGGGTCCGCGAGTCGCCGGTTTTCCGCGCGCGAGTCGCCCGGATTCGTCGCGCGAGTCGCCCGGATCAGGCGCCCGTGTACGCGGCGATGGAGCGGTCGGCGGCGGCGCGGGCGGCGTCGGCGGGGGTGCCGCCGGCGACGTCGGCCCCGTACCACCGCTCGCCGGCCTCCGTGAAGAATCGCTTGCCTTCGTCGGACGCGACCCACGCCGCGCTCTCCTGCGGGTCGACCGCGGCGCCGGACCCGAGGTGCAGGGCCAGGCCCGCCAGCATCCCGTCCCAGCCGAGCCCGACCGCGCCAGGACCGAACTCGGCCCACCGCTCGTCGTCGACGTGCGCGGTGTGTTCGAGCTCGAACCGGGTGCCGCCGTCGGCATCGGGGGACAGCCGCACCTCGATCCAACTCACCTCCCCGCCGTACTCCCAGGTCGCGGCGAAGCTCTTCGGCGGGTCGCAGCGCTCCACAGTGCCGCCGGCGTTGCCCTCCAGCTGGTAGCGGCCGGCGAGCTGCAGGTCTCCCGAGACGGGCAGGAACCAGCGGGGGAGCCGCTCGGGGTTGGTGCAGGCGTCCCACAGGTCGTCCATGTCGGTGTCGTAGACCTGGCTCACAACCACGACCCGCGCCTGCCCTGCCTCCAGGGTGCGGCTGCCGACCTGGCGGCGCACGGCATTGATCTGGTGGGTCACGTCGATCACGGTCACTCCTCGGGGTTGTCGGATTCGCGCAGGCGGCGCTCCCGCTTGCCGCGGGCCACCTCGGTGGCCAGCGCGGCGAGGTGCGGGGTCCAGAAGCGCCGGAAGCGGTCGAGCCACACGTCGACGTCCCGCAGCGGGTCGGTCCGGACGGCGTAGAGCCGCCGGGTGCCCTCCGCGCGCACCGTGGCGAACCCGTTCTCGCGCAGCACCTTGAGGTGCTGGGAGACGGCGGGCTGGGAGATCCCGAACTCCTCGCGGACCACGGCGCACACCGCCCCGGAGGTCAGCTCGCCGTCGGCGAGCAGCTCCAGGATCCGGCGCCGGACCGGGTCGCCGAGGACGTCGAACGCGTGCACGCCGCCGAAGCTACAGCAGCAGCTTATATAAGTACAGGCCGAAACTGTGACCGCCCGCGGAACCCGATGGTGCGCGGTCGCTACGCTGGACCCTTCTCTCGTCCTCCCGTCCCCAGGAGTACAGCCCCGTGGCCAGCAAGCCGAGTTCCGCCAAGATCGAGACCATCGTCGCGCTCGCCAAGCGGCGCGGCTTCGTCTTCGCCTCCGGCGAGATCTACGGCGGTACCCGCTCGGCGTGGGACTACGGGCCCCTGGGTGTGGAGCTCAAGGAGAACGTCAAGCGGCAGTGGTGGCGCAACATGGTCACCGGCCGCGAGGACGTCGTGGGCCTGGACAGCTCCGTGATCCTGCCGCGCCAGGTGTGGGTCGCCTCGGGTCACGTCGGGGTGTTCACCGACCCGCTGGTGGAGTGCCAGAGCTGCCACAAGCGCTTCCGCGCCGACCAGCTCGCGGAGGAGTACACCGAGCGCACGGGCAAGCCGGCCGCTGAGGACGACCTGTCCGACGTGCCCTGCCCCAACTGCGGCACCCGCGGTCAGTACACCGAGCCGCGCGACTTCAACATGATGCTCAAGACCTTCCTCGGCCCGGTCGAGTCCGAGGAGGGCCTGGCCTACCTGCGCCCGGAGACCGCGCAGGGCATCTTCGTCAACTTCCTCAACGTGCAGACCACGTCGCGCAAGAAGCCCCCGTTCGGCATCGGCCAGATGGGCAAGAGCTTCCGCAACGAGATCACGCCGGGCAACTTCATCTTCCGCACCCGCGAGTTCGAGCAGATGGAGATGGAGTACTTCGTCGAGCCGGGCACCGACGAGGAGCTGCACCAGTACTGGATCGACGAGCGCACGAAGTGGTACGTCGACCTGGGCATCGCCCGGGAGAACCTGCGCCACTACGAGCACCCCAAGGAGAAGCTCTCCCACTACTCGAAGCGCACGGTCGACATCGAGTACAAGTTCGACTTCACCGGGCAGGAGTGGGGCGAGCTCGAAGGCATCGCCAACCGCACCGACTTCGACCTCACCACGCACTCCAACCACTCGGGCGTGGACCTCTCGTTCTACGACCAGGCCTCCGGCACCCGCTACCGCCCGTACGTCATCGAGCCGGCGGCGGGCGTGGGCCGGTCGATGATGGCGTTCCTCATCGAGGCCTACACCGAGGACGAGGCGCCCAACGCCAAGGGTGGCGTGGACAAGCGGGTGGTGCTGCGGCTGGACCGGCGCCTCGCGCCCATCAAGGCCGCGGTGCTGCCGCTGTCGCGCAACGCCGACCTCTCGCCCAAGGCCCGCGACCTCGCCGCCGCACTGCGCCGGAACTGGAACGTCGAGTTCGACGACGCGGGCGCGATCGGCCGCCGCTACCGGCGCCAGGACGAGATCGGCACGCCGTTCTGCATCACGGTCGACTTCGACACCCTCACCGACCAGGCGGTGACGATCCGCGAGCGCGACTCGATGGCGCAGGAGCGGGTGGCGCTGGACCAGGTCGAGGGCTACCTCGCCGCGCGGCTGCTCGGCTGCTGACACCCCCGACCGGCCGCCTGTTCGCCTCGGCGGGTGAACGGAACACCACGGTTCTCGGGGGAAGATCGAACAGCGCTGTAGTTCCGCTCACGCGCCACTCGCTCCCGACGGGCTACAGCGCCAGCACGAGTCGCAGGCCGGTGTCGAGCGCCCGCCGCTGCGCCGGGTCGAGGGCACCGACCCGGGTGTCGAGCATGTCGCGGTCGACGCAGACGAGTTGGGACACGTTGACCACCGACGGGCGGTCGAGCCCGGTGTCTTCGGGAGGCAGCGCGACATTGCCCGGCGCCTCGGCCAGCCGGAGGTTCGAGGTCACGGCGGCGACGATCACGGTGCGGATCCGCGAGCGGTTGAACCGGTTGGAGGAGACGACGACGGCGGGGCGGCGGTAGCCGGGCGCGGACCCGGTCGGCTCCCCGAAGTCGATCCACCAGATGTCCCCGCGGTTCACCACTCCCAGTGGCCTGCGTCGATGAGCCGCCGCCCGGCCGCGGCGTCGACGGGGCCGCCCTGCTGGGCGGCCAGCTCGTCGAGTTTGGCCGTGACCGGATCCTCGCCGTGCTCCTGGAGGAACGCCTCGAGCGCCTGCGCGTACACGTGCGAGCGGCTGACGCCGAGCCGTGCGGCCAGTTCGTCGGCGCGCTCGTACAGCTCGTCGGGCACGGAGACGGCGATCTTCATATGGCGAGTATAACCGGTATTACGCCTGGAAGGCGAGGAGGCGGACGCCCAGCTCCGCCTCCGCGCGCTGCAGGGCCGCGACCTGCTCGTCGGTGAGTGGCGCGTAGGGCGTCTCGCGCGCGTAGGCGACGAGCGGGCACCCGAGCTCCTGCTCCAGGTGGCGGACCTTGTCCAGCGCGGTGTCGTCGAGCTGGGCCGGGCGCAGCGTCGGATCGTGCATCGGATCGGCCTCCCGTGCGGCGGTGGGTGCCGAGGGTAGGCCGGTGCGGGTGGCCCGGCGAGCTGAACGCCTGCCGGGCCCCCGAACGCGTTACACGGCCGCCGGGAGCAGCCGGTCGAGCAGGTCCTGCAGCGTGACGATGCCGAGCAGCTCACCGTCGGCCTCGACGAGGGCCAGATGGTTGCGCCGCTCCCGCATCGCCGCGAGCGCGTCCGCGATCGGCAGATCCGCGCCGAGCGTGAGGACCGGGCGCACGAGGTCGGCCGCGGTGGTCGTGGCCGGCCGGGCGAGCGCGTCGCGGACGTGCACCATGCCGAGCGGCCGCCCGTCCGGCGCCCCGACCAGCAGCCGCAGGTGCCCGCTCGTGCGCGACGCCGAGCGGATCGCCGCGACATCGGCGTCCGCGGGCACCCCCGCCACCTCGCCGCGCGGCCGGACGGCCTCGCGCAGGGGCGCGGTGTCCAGCTCGAGCGCGGTGACGAGCCGGTTGCGCCGCTCCGCGTCGAGCGCACCCGCCGTGGCCGAGTGATCCACGAGCTCGCGCAGGTCGTCGGGGTTGCGGCCGGACGCCAGCTCGTCGACCGGCTCGACGCCCACCGCGCGCAGGCAGCGGTTCGCCACCGAGTTGAGCGCGACGAGCAGCGGCCGGGTCACCACGATGAACGCGCGCATCGGCAGTGCCAGCAGCGTGGCCGAGCGCTCCGGGTGGGCGATGGCCCACGACTTCGGGGCCATCTCACCGACCACCAGGTGCAGGAACGTCACCACGACGAGCGAGAGCAGGAACGACACCACCGCGGCGCCGGTGGCACCGAGACCGGTGAACAGCGGTGCCAGCAGGTGCTCCACGGCCGGCTTGCCGACCGCGCCGAGCCCCACCGTGCACAGCGTGATCCCGAGCTGGGACCCGGCGAGCAGCAGCGAGAGGTCCTTCGCGCTCTTCAGCGCGGCCCGCGCCGACGCGCTCGTCGCCGCGGCCTCCTCCAGCCGGTAGCGACGCGCCGCCACCAGGGCGAACTCCGCGGCCACGAAGAATGCGCTCAGTGCGATGAGGCCGACCGAGACCGCGAGGGAGGCGCCGATGCTCATCGTATGGCCTCGCTGCGCTCGGCCAACGCTTCGCGAAGACGCTGTGACATTGATTCGCTCGCAAGCTCGCTCATCCCGGCACCTCCGCGAGGGTGTCGGCCCAGCTCAGGCGCACCGTCGCGGGCACCCGGCGCTCGACGGCGCACACGGTGACGGCCAGCCGCCGCGGTGGCGCGTCCTCCTCGGAACCGGGCTCCGCGGGCAGGGTGAGGACCAGCTCGTCGCCCGGCTCGGGCAGCCGCTGCAGCTCGTTGATCACGAGGCCGCCGATCGTCTGGTAGTCGCCGTCGGGCAGTTCGGCGTCGACCAGCCGCTGCACCTCGTCGATGCTGACGGTGCCCGGGACGGTCCACTCGCCGTCGCCGATCCGCAGCCGGTCCACGCCGGCGGCGTCGTGCTCGTCGGTGATCTCACCGACGAGCTCCTCGGCGATGTCCTCGACGGTGACGACGCCCGCCAGGCCGCCGTACTCGTCGACGACGCAGGCGAACTCGTCGCCCGCCTCCCGCAGCCGGTCGAGCACCGCGGGCAGCGGCAGCGACGCGGGGACGAGGACGGGCACCCGCGCGACGTCGCGCACCCGGACGGCGGTGAGGTCGCGGCCCTCGAGGGCGAGGACGTCGCGCAGGCAGATCACGCCCACCACGTCGTCGGCCGACCGGCCGATCACCGGCAGCCGGGAGTGCCCGGACGCCGCCATGACCTCGACCAGGTCGGCGACGGTGTCGTCCGCGGCCACCGAGGTGACCCGGGGCCGCGGGATCATCGCCCCGCGGGCGGTGCGGTCGCTGAAGTCGAGGACGCGGTCCAGCAGCGTGGACAGGTCGTCGTCGAGGTCGCCGCTGTCGCGGGACTCGTCGATGATCGCTTCCAGGTCACGCGGTGTCGCGGCGTGCTCCACGTCGTGCACCGGCTCGATCCGCAGCACCCGCAGCAGCAGGTTCGATGCGGCGTCGAACAGCCGGATCAGCCACCCGAACAGCTTCAGGTAGACCGACGTGGACAGCGCGAGCCCGGTGGCCACCGGTTCCGGGCGGGCGATCGCGAGGTTCTTCGGGAACAGCTCGCCGAACACCATCTGCACGACGGTGACCAGCAGCAGCGCGAACACGGCGCCGACCGCGACCCCGACGGCCGCCGGGACGCCGACGCCGCCGAGCAGCTCGCCGATGCCGTCGCCGATCATCGGCTCGGCGACGTAGCCGACGAGCAGACCGGTGACGGTGATGCCCAGCTGGGCGCCGGAGAGCATGAACGACGTGCGGCGGGTGATGTCCAGCGCGCGTGCCGCGCCGGCGTCACCAGCGCCTGCGCGGGCCTTCAGCCGGGAGCGGTCCACGGCCATGTAGCCGAATTCCTGGGCGACGAAGTAGCCCGTCAGCGCGGTGATCGCGACGACGACGAGCGTGCCCAGCAGAATGGAGAGGAGGATGGTCACGGGCGGTCCGCCCGTGCAGAGGGCCGTCCTGCGAGGACGGCGCCGGTACTGTCTGCGGGATCCATGGGTCCTGTGTTGTCGGGGCCCGATGCACGGGCGGTTCGTCCGATCAACGTACCCGCAGCGGTCGCTGTTCCGCAGAACGCCGACGATCACGTCACACGGCGGGGGTGGCGTAGAGTCGCCACTCCTCCTTTTCCGGCGGATCGTGGAGCTGCGGCTCCGATCGCGCCGCAACGACCACGCGGGCCAGCCCCCGCAGCCCAGGGACGGATGTGACGAACACGAGCGGCGCAGGCGCCCCGGCAGCGCGCCGGGCCACGATCTCGCAGGTCGCGAAGCTGGCCGGCGTCTCGAAGGCGACCGTGTCGAAGGCCTTCAACAACCGCAGCGGGGTGTCGGAGGAGACCCGCAGGCGGGTGCTCATGGTGGCCGCGAGCCTGGGCTGGCAGCCGTCGGCGCGGGCGGTCGCCCTCACCAGTGGCGGGTCGGGGGCGGTCGGGTTCGTCATCAACCGCGCGCCGGACCTGCTGTCGTCCGACCCGTACTTCGCCGAGCTGCTCTCGGGCATCGAGCGCACCCTCGCCGAACACGGCTACTGGCTGCTGCTGCAGATCGCCGAGCACACCACGCCGGCCCAGGAGCGGGACGCGTACGTCACGCTCGCGCAGACGCAGCGGATCGACGGGGTCTTCCTGGCCGAGTCGCGGATCATGGACCAGCGGTTCGACATCGTCGACGAGCTGGACCTGCCCGCCGTGATCGTGTCCCGCCCGTGGGCGCGCACGGACCTCCCGTGGGTGGGCCCGGCCGACCCGGGCGGGGGCGTGGCCGACGCGGTGGCGCACCTGGCCGCGCTGGGGCACCGGCGGCTGGCCTACGTCGCGGGGCCACCGGACCGCTCCCACGTCCAGTACCGCACCCAGGCGTTCTACGAGGCCGTATCGGCCAACGGGCTGTCGGTCGTGGGCATCGCGCGCACCGACTTCTCCGCGGAGCAGGGGTACCGCGCCACCGTCGACGTGCTCGGTCAGCCCGAGGCCCCCACGGCGATCCTCTACGACAGCGACCCCATGGCGATCGCGGGCTGCCGGGCCGCCATCGCCCGTGGCCTGCGCGTGCCCGACGACCTGTCGGTCATCGGACACGACGACATCCACCTCAGCCGGTGGACCACCCCGGCGCTGACGACGATCCAGCAGGACGTCCAGGGGCTCGGCGAGCGCTGCGCCCGGCGCCTGCTCGACCAGCTCGGCGTGCCCGTCGCACCGCCCGAGCCGCTCCCGGACCCGGTGCTGGTGATCCGCGAGTCCACCGGGCCCGTGGCCTGACCGGCCCGCGGTTCACCCAGTGATACAGACCTCGTCGCACCCGACGGCCCGGCCGAGGTCCAGCGCGGCCTGCGCGGCGGCGAGCACCTCCACGATCTCCGTGCCGAAGGACAGGTCGACGTCGTGGCTCCGCGCCCGCTCGCCGCCATCGCGGCGAGGTCGGTGACCGCGGTCGCCGCGGCCACCTGCACGGTCGACAGCGGCGTCGGCATCGGCAGCACGCCCGCCGCGCCCACCGCGGTGAACAGGCTCTGCTGCACGGGCGCGGTGAGGCTCAACGTCACGGTGCTGGACGGCCCCGCCGCGTGGCGCAGCGCGAGGTGCACGGTGTCGCCGATGCCGCGGGCGGCGCGACCTCGCGCACCGGCCCCAGCACGCCGAGGGTCACCGACAGCGCGTGCGGGCCGACATCCCAGAGGGCGCCGCGGGCCTGCCGCCAGTCGGTGTCGTCGCGCGGTGCGTCGGGCGCGTAGAGGCCGGCGAGCCAGCTGGCGTGGGCGCTGTGCCAGCCGGCGTGCTCCCGCGCCGCCGCGATCCACGCGCGCTGCTCGGGCCGGTGCCGGGAGGTGAGGAAGACCAGGCCCGCCACGTCGTGGGCGGCGGCCTCGTCGCGGATCCGCCGCGCTTCGGCGACGTCGAGGGCGAGCGGCTTCTCCAGGAGCAGGTGGGTGCCGGCGCGCGCGGCCCGGACCGCCAGGTCGGGCTGCACGGTCGGCGGCACGGCGAGCACGACGGCGTCGACGGCGTCGAGGAGGTCGTCGACCGCGGGGAACGCCCGCGCGCCGAACGGAGCGACCAGGCCCTCCGCCGCCGCGTGGTTGCGTCCCCAGGCGCCCACGAACTCGACTCCCGGGTGCGCGGCCAGCACGGGGGCGTGCGTCCCGCTCGCCCAGCCGCCGGTCCCGATGATTCCCGTGCGCAAGGTCATGGAGCCTTCTCCTCGTCGTCGTCGGCGTGCCCGGATCGTCGTCGCCCGCCGGTGCCGTCGCAGCCCGCGCAGGGAACGGCTGTCGCATCCGCCGGTCGCGTGCTAGGTAGCGAAACCGGTTTACATCGCCGTGGCCGAGCGCCGCGGATCCGAACTTATGGATCTGTGCTCGGTGTCACAAGCCAAAGGTTGCACGACGCAGGCTGCGGCCTACCCGTCGCCGCCGCATCGCGGTCGATCAATAGAAACCGGTTTCTGGACAACGTGGTCGATTTCGGGAGGAGCGCCGTGGCCATTCGTGGAAGAACGGCGGCATTCATCGGTGTGTCCGCAGCCCTGGTGCTCGGAGTCGTGGGGACGATCGCCTCGGCGGTGGTCTCGGGCCGCGACCCCTCGACGACCGTCACCTGGTGGCTGCCCAACTGGGACACGCCGATCGCCACCGAGCTGGTGGCGCAGTTCGAGGCGGAGAACCCGGACCTGACGGTACGGATGGTCGAGACGACGCTCGACACGATGGCGAACAAGATCTCCGTCGCGCTGGACTCGGGGGACACGCCGGACGTCATCACCGACCTGGTGTCCCGCACCCGGACCTACATCCGCAGCGACCAGCTCGCCGACCTGTCGGACCTGTACGGCCCGGACATGCCGCGCGAGGACTTCGTCCACGGCGCCCTCGACGCGGTGTCCAGCGGCGGCGCGACCTACGCCGTGCCCTACCGCTGGGACTGCATCTCCCTGATCTACAACAAGGACCTCTTCGCCGCGGCGGGCATCAGCGAGCCGCCCGCGACCTGGAGCGAGTTCGTCGCCGACGCCGAGACCCTCACCTCCGGTGACGTCGCGGGGGTGGCCTGGCCGATGAACGGCTCGCCGAACGGCCTGGTGAACCGCTTCCTCGGCTTCGCGATGTCGGCGGGCGCGACCGTGGAGGACGGCGTTCCGCAGCTGACCGTCGAGTCGTCGCGGGCGGCCCTGGAGATCGTCGGGTCGTCGGTCGCTGAGGGCTGGGCCTCGCGTAGCTCGCTCGAGGTCGACAACACCGAGGTGCGCGAGCTGTTCATCAACGGCCGGGTGGCCATGTACATCGGCGGCGTGTTCGACGTGCAGTTGCAGCTCGATGCCGGCATGAACGTCGGCACGGCGGTGACGCCGGGCCCGGGCGGCCCGGGCATGCAGGGCGCGGACGGGTGGGGCTACATCGTCCCCGCCGAGGCGCAGAACATCGACGGCGCCGAGCGGCTCGTCGCGTTCCTGTCCCGGCCGGCGAACATGGCCCGGCTGACATCGACCTACCCCGCCCGGATCAGCGCCGCCGAGGGCGAGCGGTTCCACGACGAGTACCGCCAGGCGCACTGGGTGCAGCTCACCGAGCACTCCGTTCCCACCCCGAACGACCCGGCATGGGTCGGGATGATCCCGTCCGTCTACAGCACGATCCAGTCCGTCGCGCTCGGTCAGAGCACCCCCGAGGACGGCGCACGCGCCATCCAGGCGGAGGCCGACCGGCTGCTCGGACCGGCCCGGTAAGGAGACCGTGCGATGACATCGGCAAGCACCCTCGTCCCGGTCCGGCCCATGACGACGAGCGAGCGCACGCAGCGCAGGCGGCGCCGGACCGGCCTCGGCCTCGCGCTGCCCGCCGTCCTCGTGATGGCCGGGCTGACGATCATCCCGATCGTCGCGGTGCTCCAGCGGGCGATCAGCGGCGACGGCCGCGCGGCGTTCGTGCGTCTGGTCGACTCGCCGGACTTCGTCCAGGTACTCGGCAACACGCTGGTCTGGACCGTGGTGTCGGTGGTGGGGGCACTCGTGCTCGGGCACGCCGCCGCACTGCTCATGCACTCCAAGCACCTGCGCGGGGCCGGCCTGTGGCGCGGGCTGTTCATGATCCCGTGGATCATCCCGAACGTCGTCGGCGCCACGGTCTGGAAGTGGAACTTCTCGATCGACTACGGGCTGGTCAACCACGCCCTGCTGCAGGCCGGGATCCTGTCCGAGCCGATCGGCTGGCTGTCGGACCCGACGGTCGTGCTGTACGCGCTCGCGATCGTGCAGGTCTGGTTCACCGCGCCGTTCATCATGCTGATGGTCTCGGCGGCGCTGACGTCGATCCCCGACGAGCGGCTCGAGGCCGCCCGGATCGACGGCGCGGGCGGGCTCGCCGTGCTGCGTCACATCATCCTGCCGGCGATCCGGCCGACGACCGGGCTGTCGGCGCTGCTCATGGTCGTCTGGGCGCTCAACTCGTTCACGATCATCTGGGTCGCCACCGGCGGCGGACCGGCCGGCTCGTCGACGATCCTGCCGATCCTCATCTACCAGGCGTTCTAGAACGGCGACGCCGCCATGGTCTCCGCGGTGGCGGTCATCCAGCTCGTCGTCTCGATGGTGTTCGCCGTCATCTACGTCCGAGCGGTGCGCGGTGACCTGGAGGACCCGGCATGAGCGCGTTGCGCAGCAAGGGGACGCTCGCCACGGCGACGTGGATCGGCGTCGCGGCCATGGCGATCTGGACGCTCGCGCCCATCGCGGTCATGGTGTTCACGTCGCTCAAGCCGCGGGACGAGGTCTTCGCGATCCCGCCGACGCTGTTCCCCGACACCTGGACGCTGCAGAACTACGTCGAGGTGTTCACGAACTCCTCGATGCCGCGCGCGTTCGTCAACTCGATCCTCGCGGCCGCGTTCGTCACCCTGATGACGCTCATCCTGTGCACGAGCGCGGGGTACGCGCTCGCGCGGTTCCGGTTCCGCTCGGCGCGCCCGATCGCGCTGTTCATCCTGCTCGGCCAGATGGTGCCGATCACCGTCCTGCTGCTGCCGCTCTACGAGATGATCGGCGAGATGCGGCTGCAGGACTCCGTCGTGGGTCTGGCCATCGCCCACCTGGTCATCACGGTGCCGCTGGTCACGTGGATGATCCGCAACCAGATCGCGTCGATCCCGATCGAGCTGGAGGAGGCCGTCCTGATGGACGGCGGCTCCCGGCTGGACGCCGTCACCTACGTGACGCTGCCCGTCGCGGCACCCGGGATCGCGGCCGCGGGAATGTACGTTCCTCCAGTCATGGCACGAGTTCGTGCTCGCGTCGGTGCTGACCTCGTCCGCGACCGCGCGGACCGCGCCCGTCGCGCTCACCGAGTTCGCCTCCGAGTTCCGCGTCGACTGGGGCTCGACGATGGCGGCGTCGGTCGTCCTGACGGTCCCCGTGGTGATCGTCTTCATCATCCTGCAGAAGTACTTCGTCCGCGGTCTGGCCAGCGGCGGGGTCAAGGGCTGACCGCCCCCATGAGCACGAGGAGAGTCATGAGCATGCCGGCCACGCCCTGGCTGGGTGTCAACTACTGGTCCCGCGCGGGTGGCCCGCGGATGTGGGTCGACTACGACGCCGAGACGGTGGCCGAGGAGCTGGACACGCTCGTCGAGCACGGCCTCAACACCACGCGCAGCTTCTTCTTCTGGCCGGACTTCATGCCCGAGCCCGGCCGGATCGACGAGGCGAAGGTCAAGGCGTTCCTGCAGTTCCTCGACCAGCACGCCGAGCGCGGGCTCGGCACGATCCCGACGTTCCTCGTGGGTCACATGTCCGGCGAGAACTGGGACCCGTCCTGGCGGGGCGGGCGCGATCTCTACACCGACGTCTGGCTGGTCGGCCGCCAGTCCTGGTTCATCCGGGAGATGGTCGAGCGCATCGGCGGGCACGAGGCGGTCGTCGGCTGGCTCGTGTCCAACGAGATGCCGATCTACGGGCGGCCGGAGACCCGCGGCGGCCCCGAGGACCGGGAGGCCGTGTCGGCGTGGGCCGAGCTCATGGTCTCGGCCGTGCGCGCGGGCGGCGGGACGCAGCCGGTGTCGCTCGGCGACGGCGCGTGGGGCATCGAGGTCACCGGCGCCGACAACGGCTTCCACATCCG
Source organism: Pseudonocardia nigra (assembly GCF_019396355.1). Classification (GTDB taxonomy): domain Bacteria; phylum Actinomycetota; class Actinomycetes; order Mycobacteriales; family Pseudonocardiaceae; genus Pseudonocardia; species Pseudonocardia nigra. The sequence goes on along the minus strand of NZ_JAHKRK010000132.1, from coordinate 9,228 downwards.
CGACATCGCGCCGCTGGTCGACTTCCTCGGCCCGCACGTCTACCGCATGGAGGACGACCAGAGCCGGCAGTTCCTCACCGCCGCGTTCATCTGCCACCTGCTGGACTTCGCCGACCGCCCGGTGGTGCTCGAGGAGTTCGGCGTGACCTCGGCCTACGTGTCGGACGTCAACGCCGCGCACTACTACCGCCAGGTGCTGCACTCGTCCCTGCTGGCGGGCGCGCGCGGGTGGCTCGCGTGGAACAACACCGACTACGGCCACATCGCCGACCAGGACCCGTACCGACACCACGCCTTCGAGCTGTACTTCGGCCTCACCGACTCCGACGGGCGCCCCAAGCCGGCGCTCCGGGAGCTGCGCGACTTCGCCCGGGTCCTCGAGGCGGTGGACGTCGCCGCCCTGCGGCGGCCGGCGAGCGACGCGGCGCTGGTCGTGTCGTCCTACCTGGAGCAGCGCCACCCGCTCACCCCCGCCGCGGACGGGCCGTTCGTCTTCCGGTCGCTGCGGCAGGCGTGGATCGCCGCCTGGGAGGCCGACGTGCCGCTGGACCTCGTCCGCGAGCGCGACGGCATCGTCGATGGCCACCGACTCTATCTCGTGCCGTCCACCAAGGCGCTGCTGGCGCCGACCTGGACGCGGCTGGAGGAGCTGGCGGCGGGCGGGGCCACCGTCTACGTCTCCTACTGCTCGGGCGAGCACAGCTGGCAGCGCGGGCCGTGGTGGGCGGAGATGAACCGGATCTTCGGCGTCGAGCACCAGCTGCGGTACGGGCTGGTCGAGCCGGTGTCCGGGGAGGTCGAGCTCACCGTCGCACAGCCGTTCGGCGACCTCGCCGCTGGTGAGCGGCTCGCGTTCACCGCCGCGGGCACCGAGAACTCGTGCTCGTATCTGCCGGTCCGCCCGGTGGACGCGGAGGTGCTGCTGACCGACGCCGAGGGCAGGCCCGCGCTGCTGCGCCGCCGCGTCGGGCAGGGCTTCATGGTCCTCGGGACCTACCCGGTGGAGCACTTCGCCGCGATGACGCCCGGCGTGAACCCCGAGGACACCGCGCGGATCTACCGCGCCCTGGCCGCCGAGGCGGGCGTGCGCCCGGCGGCGACCGTGCGGGACCCGCTCTTGCACGCCGAGACGCTGGAGCACCCGGACGGCGCTCGCTTCCTCTGGGTGGTCAGTCAGCACGCGGATGCCGTGGTGGCGGACGTGGAGATCGCCGGCGAACTGGCCGACGCCGTCTCGGGAGAGCCGGTGGAACCGGGCCGCGTCGCACTGGACGCGTTCGGCGTCCGGGTGTTGCGTGTGACCGGCGAGCGCTGAGGAGGGAGCAGCCGATGAAGATCGTCGACCTGAGGTGCGCGATGATCGGCGACAGCCCGATCGTCCGGGTCGTGACCGACGAGGGCATCGACGGGTTCGGGGAGATCGAGTCGTCCAAGCCGTACATGCGTCCCGTCGTGGAGATGTACCGGGACTTCCTGATCGGTGAGGACCCCACCGACGTCGAGCGGTGCCTGCTGAAGATCCGCCGCTTCGCGGGGCTCAAGCCGTGGGGCGCCGCGGTGTCGGCGATCGAGATCGCGCTGTGGGACGTGGCCGGCAAGGCCGCGGGGCTGCCGGTGTACAAGCTGCTCGGTGGCAAGGTGCGTGACCGGGTGCGGGTCTACAACGGCGGGGTGCGGCCGCAGCTTCGCGGGCACCGCCCGGAGGACTACGCCGAGGCGATGGCCACGATGAAGGCCGCCCCGGAGGGCTTCACCCTGATCAAGGAGGGCGTGGCCTACCACGGGTTCATGGTGCAGAACACCGCCGACTTCACCTACGGCGAGCTGCGCACCGGCCCGCGCCACCCCAACCGCGGGCCGCTCACCGAGCGCGGCCTCAAGCACACGGTCGCGTGCGTCGAGGCGATGAAGGAGGTGCTCGGCGACGAGGTCGGCCTGGCCCTGGACGCGGGTCCCGGCTTCACCGTGCCCGACTCCATCCGGCTGCTGCGGGCGCTCGAGCCGCTCAACCTCATGTGGGTCGAGGACCTGCTCACCGGCGACTACGTGCCATGGGTGCACGCCGACCAGTACCGCGAGGTCACCGTCGCGACGAGCACCCCGACGCACACGGGCGAGCAGATCTACCTGCGGCAGAACTTCAAGGACCTGATCTCCACGCAGGCCGTGCGCGTCGTCGGGCCGGACCCGTGCGACGTGGGCGGCATCGCGGAGCTGAAGTGGGTGGCCGAGTACGCCGACCTGCACGGCGTGCAGATCGCCCCGCACGGCGTGCTCGACGGGGTGTTCGGGCTCGCGGCGCTCGTGCAGGTGTGCGCCACGCTGCCGGACAACTTCATCGCGTTCGAGTACCCCGTCGCGAAGCCGGACTGGTGGTACTCGATCGTCACGGGGCTGCCCGAGCGGATCGTCGTCGACGGGTTCATCGACGTGTGGGACCGGCCCGGCCTGGGTGTCGAGTTCGACCGGGAGGCCGCGGCCGCCCACCTGCTCCCGGGCGACGAGGACTTCTTCGCCTGAGCGGACCTCGGCGCGGGCGCTCGGCCCGTTCGTACCCGGGCGACTCGCGTGCACGTTCCGGGCGACTCACGTGCGGTTTTCGGGCGACTCACGTGCGGTCGGTTTCGGGCGACTCGCGGAAAGCCGCGAGTCGCCCGGTTTCGACTGGCGAGTCGCCGGTTTTCGGCGGGGTGGGCACGCCGGGCCGTTCGGGCTGCGCCGACAGCATTTGCGCCGTTCCGCGGCGGGCACGCCGGTCGTGGACGCGCCCGGTGTCGGTACCGGTCGCTACCCTGGCGCCCGTGAGCGAAGTAAGCACCGCCGCCGGTCCCGGTTCGCAGCTGCGGGAGCTCGGCGCCGCGTTGCAGCGCTGGGCCGACCAGGGCGTCGGCGTGGTGCGGGTGCTGGAGCGCCACGGGTTCGGCACCGTCGAGAGCGGTCAGCTGGTGGCCGGCACCGCGGCCGGTGCCCTGGCGGGCGAGCTGTACCGCGGGGCGCTCGCCGATGCGGTGGGCCCGCTCGCGGTCGCCGCGGTCGACGCGCCGCGCACCGAGCAGGCCCACGTCTCCGAGGCCGGCGCGCTCGGCGCCGGCCTGGCGTGCAGCGGCGGTGCCACGCTGCTGGGCCACCCGCTGCCCGCACCGCAGGCGGCCGCGCTGGGTGCGGCGCTGGAGCGCGGGGTGCCCGCGGCGCTGGTGTCCACCGCCGACGGTGCGGGTGCGCTGGTGCTCACCGGTCCCGACCTCGCCGACGTCCACGGCGCACTCGGCACGCCGGAGCTCGGCTCCGCCGGTGTGGAGGCCGCGCGGAGGCTGCTGCGGCGGGGGGCCACCGCCACCGAGCGCGTGGCCGTCGAGGGCGGCGAGCTGCTGATCGACCTGTGGGTGCCGGTGCCGTCCGTGCTCGTGGTGGGTTCCGGCGCGATCGCCGACGCCCTGCTGGCGCAGGCCGCGCTGCTCGGGTGGCACGGCAGGCAGGAGACGCACCTGGCCGAGACCCAGGCCGCGGTCGCCGCGTTCACCGACGCCGACGTGCTCGTCCTGCTCGACCACGACCCGGCCTTCGACGCGGTGCTGGTCGAGGGCCTGCGCGCGGGCCGCGGCTTCCTCGGGGCGCTGGGCTCCCGGCACACGCAGACCAACCGCAGGGAGCGACTGCTGGCGGCGGGCGTCGGCGAGGCCGAGCTCTCCGCGCTGCACGGGCCCGTCGGGCTCGACCTCGGCGCCCGCGCCCCGGCCGAGACCGCCGTCTCGATCGTCGCGCAGGTGATCGCGGCCCGGTCCGGGCGGGCCGGCACCGCCCTCGCCGCCTCGGACGGCCGGATCGGCGGATGAACCACCGCACCGGCGGGGGGCGGCCACGCGGCGGCGTGCGCACCGCCCCGGCCCCGCCCCGGCACGCCCGCCCCCCGTACGCGTCGCCGCCGCACGCCGAGGCGCCCACCGTGCCGCTGCACGACGGGGGCGAGCCCGGGCGGACCGAGTGGCCGACCGTGCCGGCGGCGCCCCGCGGGCGACAGAGGTGGGCGTTCCGGCTGATCGTCGGTGCGCTCCTGGTCGGCGCGCTGATCGTCGGGGGCACGGCCTTCCGGGTGTGGCAGGTCGCGCGCGTCGACGAGCGCAGGCCGGTGGACGCGGTGGTGGTGCTCGGCGCCGCGCAGTACGACGGTGAGCCCAGCTCGATCTTCGCCGCGCGGCTGCGGCACGCCGAGGAGCTGTACGAGGAGGGCGTGGCGCCGCGCATCGTCACCACCGGCGGCCAACGCGCGGGCGACGCCTACTCCGAGGCCGAGGCGGGGCGTGCGTACCTGGTGGAGCGGGGGGTGCCGGCCGAGGACGTCGTCGCCGTCGGCGAGGGCTCCGACACGCTCGGCAGCGTGCAGGCCGTCGCGGCCCGCGCCCGGCAGGACGGCTGGGAGAGCGCGCTCGTCGTCAGCGACCCGTGGCACTCCCTGCGGGCGCGCATCATGGCCCGCGACAGCGGGCTGGAGGCCTGGAGCTCCCCGACGCGCACCGGTCCGGTCGTGCAGACCAGGGAGACGCAGCTGCGCTACATCGTGCGGGAGACCGCGGCGCTGCTGTACTACCGGCTCACCCACGACTCCCTCGACACGCCGACGGCCGGGCTGGGCTGAGCCGTGGGGTACTCGGCCCACGACCGGGCCCGGCTGCGTCCCGAACCGGTCAAGGGCACCGGCGCCGCCGACCGCCGCAGCCCGTTCTCCCGCGACCGCGCGCGCGTGCTGCACTCGGCGGCGCTGCGCAGGCTGGCCGGCAAGACGCAGGTCGTCGGGCCGGGGGAGGGCGTCGAGTTCACCGGCGCCCCCCGCACCCGGCTCACGCACTCGCTCGAGGTGGCCCAGATCGGCCGCGGCATGGCCGAGGAGCTGGGCTGCGACGCCGACGTCGTCGACACCGCCGGGCTCGCGCACGACATCGGGCACCCGCCGTTCGGGCACAACGGGGAGCGGCCGCTGGACGAGTTCGCCGCCGCGTGCGGGGGCTTCGAGGGCAACGCCCAGACGCTGCGCATCCTCACCCGGCTGGAGCCGAAGATCGGCGGCAGCGGGTTGAACCTCACCCGGGCCACCCTCGACGCCTCCTGCAAGTACCCCTGGGTGCGCCGCAGCGGCGACCGCAAGTACGGCGCCTACGCGGCCGACGCCGACGTGTTCGCCTGGATCCGCGACGGCGCACCTCAGGACCGGCGGTGCATCGAGGCACAGATCATGGACTGGGCCGACGACGTGGCGTATTCGGTGCACGACGTCGAGGACGGGATCCTCGCCGGGCGCATCGACCTTGCCGCGCTGGCCGCGCCCGCCGAGCGGTCGGCGCTGGTGGAGCTGGCCGTCACGCACTTCGGCGGGGAGGCCGGGGCGCTGGCGGAGGCGGCCGACGCGCTGCTCGCGCTGCCCGTCGTCGACGCCGTGCGCGGGTTCACCACCGCCACCGCCCCGGCCCAGGCGCACGTCGCGCTCAAGCGGCTCACCAGCGAGCTCGTCGGCCGCTTCGTGCTCGCCGCCACCGATGCCACCCTCGCCGCGCACGGCGACGCCCCGCTGGGCCGCTACACGGCCGACCTCGTCGTGCCCCCCGGCGCCGGCGCCGAGGTCGCGCTGCTCAAGGCCGTCGCGGTCCGGTACGTGATGAGCGACCCGGACCGCCTCGCGATGCAGGCCCGGCAGCGCGAGCTGCTGGCGGAGCTGGGAGAGGCGTTGGCGGCCGGCGCCCCGGACTCGCTCGACCCGGTGTTCGCGCAGGACTGGGCCGCGGCTGCCGACGACGCCGCCAGGCTGCGCGTGGTCGTCGACCAGGTCGCCGTCCTGACCGACCACCAGGCGGTCGCACGACACGCCCGGCTCACGGCCCGCTGAGGCCCCCTCTCGGCCGGCGCGCCCCGTTTCGGTCGGTGCGCCCCGTCGACGGGGTGCATGGGCGGAAACGGGGTGCATGGGCGCCGCCGCCGGCTCCGAGATCCGGGCATCCTGGAGGCATGCGCACCATCGGGAACGTCCTCTGGCTCGTCCTCGCCGGCTGGTGGCTCGCGCTGGCCTACGCCATCGCCGGGCTCCTGGCCTGCGTGCTGATCGTCACGATCCCGTTCGGGATCGCGTCGTTTCGGCTCGCGGGCTACGCGCTGTGGCCGTTCGGCAGGCGGGTCGTGGTGCACCGGACCGCCGGGTTGCCGTCGGTGCTCGGCAACGTGCTGTGGATCCTCCTGTTCGGCTGGGAGCTGGCAGTCCTTCACGTGCTCGCCGGGGTGCTGCTGATGGTCACGATCGTCGGCATCCCGTTCGGGATCGCGTCGTTCAAGCTCGCCGTGCTGGCGCTGGTGCCGCTCGGCACGCGCGTGGTCGAGGCGGACGAGGTGTGGGTCCCGCAGTACGAGACCCGGCCCGCCTACCGCTGAGCGACCGCCACGGTGTCACGGATCGCGGCGCTGCCTCGTCCTCCCGATGCACGACGATCACGAGGAGGACGAGATGGCACGCATTCCCGCGGTTCCCGACGCCGAGGCGGGCGTCATCGGCAGGCTCGCCTACCGGCTGATGCGGCGGCGGTTCGGCGCCGTCCCGGAGCCGTTCGCGGTGGCCCGCCACCACCCGCGGCTGTTCTGGGCGAGCCTGGTGGCCGCGTTCGCGCACCAGTGGGCGCCGACCACGTTGCCGACGCGGGTGCGCGAGCTCGCGGTGTACCGGGTGGCGACGCAGGTGGGCTGCTCGTGGTGCGTCGACTTCGGCACCATGTTGCAGCGCCTCGAGGGGCTGGACGTCGAGCGTCTGCAGCACATCGACGAGTACGCGACGAGCCCGCTGTACGAGCCCGTCGAGCGGCTCGCGATCGGCTACGCCGACGCGGTGACCGCCCAGCCGCCGACCGTGACCGACGCCCAGGTCGCCGAGCTGGAGGCCGTCCTCGGGCGCGCCGGACTCGTCGAGCTCACCCACGAGATCGCCCTGGAGAACATGCGGGCGCGCAACTACCACGCCCTCGGCATCGTCGACCAGGGGTTCGACGAGGCGTGCCGGGTGCGCCTCAATCCCGCAGCTTCTCGGGGTTGAGCATCTGGTAGACGGCGTCGATCTTCCCGTCCCGCAGGGACAGGACGGTCACGCCGGCTCCGGTCTCGGCGAAGGCCGGCGTGCGGAACCCGGCCTCGCCGTTGACCAGCACCGGCGTCCAGTCGGTCAGCATCGCGTCGCCGAACTTCTCGTACAGGCCCAGCAGCAGGCGGGCGACCTTCTCGGCGCCGGCGACGGTGCGGCGGGCCGCCCTCGTCCGGCCGCCGGAGTCGGTGACGAGCGCGGCGCCGGGGTGCAGGAGCTCGACGAGCGCCCGCCGGTCCGCGCGCGCCATCGCCTCCGCGAACCGCTCGAGCACGGCGCGTTGCTCGGCGGTGGACGCGCGCGGTGGCGGGTCGGCGGCGGCGACGATCCGGCGGGCGCGGGCCGCGTGCTGGCGCGCCGTGGCCTCGGGGCACCCGAGCACCTCGGCGATGTCGGCGTAGGGCAGCGCGAGCGCTTCGTGGAGCACGAAGGCCACCCGCTGCGGCGGGGTGAGCTGTTCCAGCACGACCATCGCGGCCATCCGCACGCCCTCGTCGCGCACCACGACGGCGAGCGGTTCGTCGCCATCGCCCGTCGTCAGCAGGGGTTCGGGCAGCCACGGGCCGACGTAGCGCTCGCGGCGCGCGGCGGCCGAGCGCAGCCGGTCGAGGCACAGCCGCGCGACCACGGTGGTGAGCCAGGCCCGCTCGTCGCGAAGTTCGGCCCGGGTGCTGTCGTCGAGCGCGGCGAGCCGCAGCCACGCCTCCTGCACGGCGTCCTCGGCGTCGGCGCGGCTGCCGGTGATCCGGTAGCCGACGCCGATCAGGTGGGCGCGGTGCTGCTCGAAGACCCGCTCGTCGGTCCGCACGACGGTGACGCTACGCGTGGGTGATCGAGGCGGGCGCGGACGGCGCCGGAGTCGCGCCGGTCGGCTCGAGGTGCACCCGTTGCGACGCGGTGAGCAGGTCGACGAGGGACGTGCGGGCGTGCTGCAGGTGGGCGATGCGCGCGTCGAGGTCGTCGAGCTGCGCCCGGAGGTGGTCGACGACGCAGGCCTCGAGTTCCGGGCCGTCGCCGACGAAGCAGGGCATGACCTCCCGGATGACCTTCGTGGGGAGACCGGCGGCCAGCAGGGCCCGGATCCGGGAGACCGCGGCCGGAGCGTCCGGGGGCGTACTGGCGGTGGCCGCCCGCGGTGCGGTGGGAGGTCAGCAGGCCCTGGTCCTGGTAGTAGCGCAGGAGGCGCACTTTCACGCCCGTCGCCCGCGCAAGTTCGCCGATCCTCATGTTGGCCACCTCACGACCTACAGCCCGCCCGACGGCGCGGGGACCGCGGGGTCGGACGGCAGCGGCTCACCGGGGCAGCGGTCGAGGATCCGCGCGATGGCCTCCCGCTCCGCCGCGGTGACCCAGAGCCCGTACTTGGCCTTCACCGCCACCTGGCGCGCGACGTAGGCGCAGCGGTAGCCCCGCTGCGGGGGCAGCCAGGTGGCGGCGTCGCCGTCGCCCTTGGCCTGGTTGGTGGGCCCGTCCACGGCGAGCAGGTTGAGCGGGTCGTTGCCGAGCAGCTCCCGGGTGTCCGGGTCGAGCTGCTGGGCGCCGGTCTGCCAGGCGTTCGAGAGCGCGACGACGTGGTCGATCTGCACCTCGTCGCTCGTGTCCTGGCCGCGGGTGAACGCGATCCCGCTCCCCGAGTACGGGTCGGTGAGCCGTCCGGTGAGCACGACGCAGGACTGCGTGCCCGGCCGGAACGTCTCGTCGACGAGGTCGCGGGCGAGGACGTCGTTGCGCTGGTCGCAGCCGTTGCGGTCGACGTCGGCCCAGCGCTGCCCGAACTCGTCGCGGTCGTAGCCGGTGCGCGGGGCCCGGCCCTTGACGGGGAGGGCCGCGAGCGCTTCCACGGCGTCTCCGGTGCTCTCCGGCACCGGTTCGGTTCGGAGGTCGGCACAGCCCGCCGCGAGCCCGGCGGCCAGTACCGCCCCTGCCACCGCCGTCAGCCCGCGACCCTTTCGCACGCCCTGATCATGCCGATGCCCGGCGGGTCGCCCGCGAGCGGCTAGAGCGTGTCCCTTGGATCATGGGACGGGGTCGCGGAGCCAGATCCTGATCGAGGCGACGTCGATGGTTCCGCGGAACATGTAGTCGCGCTTGTCGTAGCGGGTGGCGACCGCGCGGTGGCC